>JBGQGY010000188.1:0-5210 GCA_041497675.1 bacterium
CGCCGGCGGCCCGATCCCCAATCGACCGCGGTGATGACGCAGTCCATGGTCTCCGCCGGCTTCACCTTGAACCACCGCTTGCCCCGGCTCCCCGGCGCGTAGGGGCTGTCGAGCGCCTTGGCCACTACGCCCTCGTGACCGGACGCCAGCGCGCCGGCCAGAAATGTCTCAGCCTCCTTCGGGTCTTCGGTGACGAGCCGGCGAGCGAGATGCGCCCCGCCCGTGAGGCGCTCCAGCGCCTGCCAACGCGCCTCATACGGTTCATCGATCAGCGAGCGACCGTCAAGCATCAGGCAGTCGAACAAATACAGGGCCAGGGGAATCTCGCGCGCGGTTGCCTCAATGTCGTGCACGCGCCGCCAGCGGCGCATCAACTCCTGAAACGGGAGCGGCCGTCCATCGGGGCCGACCGCGACGACCTCTCCGTCGAGGATCATCGCATCACCGCGCAGATCGGTTCGCGCGAGCGCGACGATGTCCGGGAGGCTATCAGTCACCTCGGTAAGCCGGCGGCTCCAGATCCTGACGGTCTCGCCCTGTTTGTGCATTTGAATCCGCGCGCCATCGTACTTGAATTCCAGCGCGGTCCGTCCTCCTTGCGCCTCGAAGACCTCACCGAAGTCTTCGGAGAGTTCGGCCAGCATCGGCAGCAGCGGGACGAACAGGCGTGGGCCGACCCGCTGCAACCCATCGGCGCCCCCGGTGAGTCCGATGCGCGCGACCTCTGAGAGATCCGACAGGAACAACGCGGCCCGCCGGACGAGTTCGGGATCCACGTCCGCGGCCCGCGCCACCGCATCCTGGATGAGTCCATCATGCAGGCCGATCCGCATCTCACCCAGGAGGACTTTCGACAGGACCTGCCGTTCCTCATCGGTCGCCACGCCAAACAACGCCGCCAGTTGCTCGCGTTTGCGGCGCTTGGATCCGGGGCCAGAGGCCTCCGCGATCGCCTCAAAGCGCGCCGCCACGTCGAGCAGCGTCAGGCTGGCGGTGACCGGCGGCGGTTCAATCCTGTTCATCAGTTCAGAGAGCGTCGCCCAGCTCACGTCCAGCACGCGCGAATCCGCCGCCGGAAGCGGCCGCGCCGTCAGGAATGCAACGGCAAACGACACCTCGTCCGGCGACAGCTGACGCAAGAAGGCAGCTGTCAGCGATGTCTTGGTGAGCCGGCTACGAGTGGCTGCCAGAGCTGTGGTCAGAGCGCAGAAATCCTGAATCGTCACGGGGATCTCCGAGCCTAGCCTCCCGCGCCTATGTTCGCACTCAGCCGTGCAGGTGGTGCACCGTTGAGCATCCCCTGGTACAGGGCGAGGTACTTGTCGGCGAGCACATCGAATGAATACTCCGCGACAGCGACCCTGCGACATTCCACGGCCATCCGCTCGCGTGCAGCCGGCGCGTTCAGCAACTCCGCGATCGCGTCGCGGAGCGCCCCAGCATCACCCACTGGAACCAGCACGCCCGTCCTGCCCGATCGGACCATGTCGGGAATCCCGCCAACCTCGAACCCCACCACGGGAACGCCGCAGGCCATTGCCTCAAGGACTGTTTGACCAAATGCTTCCTGCAGTGACGGTATGACAAAGAGGTCCGCCGCGCTGTATATGAGCGAAAGAAACCGCTCATTGGACACATGGCCCAAATGCACGTTATGAACGCGCGAACTCAGCACGGGCTTGCCCGAACCAACGGACAGGAGAACGAGGTTGTCAATCGACGGGGACGTCTCCACGGCCTGGGCGAGAAGGGCCAAGCCCTTCCGCCTGTTCGTGGCCGCCTGGGAAACAAAGAGCACGACTCGGGCGTCCGCTTGCAAACCAAGTACCTGACGCGCGAAGGCGCGATCACGGGGGGCGAAATCAGTCGTGTCGATCATGTTCGGGATGGTGCTGACCGGGAACCTACCGAGCAGCGAACTCTTCTTCGCCTGTTCGGCCAGCCAGCGTGAGGTGGCGACGATGTGCAGGCGCGTCGGATCAACCGACTCGAACGCCACTCGCTTGCGTTCCCAGATCATATGAGAAAGGTCTGACGGGTCAGAGGAACCAAGCTGCGGGCACTGGCCGCAGTTGCCGAGAAACCTCGCACAGCCCGCGTCATAATGGCACCCGCCGGTGAAGGCATTCATGTCGGCGAGTCGCCACACCACCGGCGTACGACGAGGAACGCTCTTGAAGAAAGACTGATAGTCAAGAAAGTCTGCCACCCAATGCAAGTTGACGACGTCGCACCTCGGCAGCGGCTTTCCAAACTCGGCCGCGAACGGACTCCGGTCATCGCTAAATCGTTCCAGCCCTCCCGGTCGCGTCGAGCGATAGCGTGAGAAATCACGGGCAATTCGGGCGCGGCGAATTCGACGTCGCACGCGACTGAGGAGATCCTTCGATGGTAGGAATCGTGAAATCGTCGCGTCATCGCGCCCACGGTGCACGACCAGCATGGTTGAATCTTGACCACGACGGCGCAGGGCCGTGTGGACACGGTAGGCCGCCCCATATGCGCCTTCCTGGTCGCCGGTACTGAGATGAAGGATTCTCATGCGCCCGTCCTCAAGATCACGCTTCGCGCCCCGGCGGCCTCCAAGGTCTCAATGGGATGGTAGGTCTCAAGGCTTCCGAGTTCCCGATACTGCCTATATCCGAGTTCCGTCAAGAGGGCCTTCAGAGATTCTACAGTCACCCCGGCGGCGCGCATCGATTGTGGATGAATCTCCATCATGATGCGCGGCTTCAGCGTAGCCAGCATCTCCCTGGCACCCCGCAGAAACGCCGATTCGCTCCCCTCAACATCCAGCTTCACGAAGGTCTTGCCGGAAAACTTTCGCCACTCCACGGCATCGTCGAACCGCCTCAAGGGCACACGCGTCGAGAAATAATTACCAAAGGCGGAGAACCCTGCATACACCCCTCCGTATCCCGAGCTCCCGCTCGGCACGAACAGCTCAACATCACCGTCCTGATCCCCTACCGCAAACGTGTGAACCGCAAACTCACACGAGGCGCCGACCGCCAGGGATTTGTGCACCAGACGGGCCAAACCCGCCTGAGGCTCGATCGACACCACCAGGCCGTTCTTACCAACCAGTTTGGAAGCTACTATGGAGAAACTACCGTGATTCGCGCCCACATCGACGAACGTATCTCCTGGCGACAAACATTGTTTCAACGTCGTGATTTCCGGGCTCCCCAAGAGCTCATTGACGACTAGGAGAAAGCGCGGATCCTTAAGATCAAGGTAGATGTCGTAGTCCAGCACCTTAAGGCGCGTGGCTTTCCCGTCGGGGTGCCTCCCAGAAAGCCATTGGACGGCGCCCAGCACGCGTTTGGCGCCTGGGACGTCATCGGACTTGGTCATTCGAAGGCAAATTCGACAATAGGCGGCGAAGACCCGATACAAGAATGGAAGTTGCGATGCTAGCGAAGGGTCAGCGAGCCAGGATAACCAGGCGCGCTGAAACAGCCAGTCTCCAGGCGCGTCCGCTTTGCGCCACCACCGGCCGAGGCGGCGCTTAAGTGACGCAAGTCTCCGTACTATCCACAAGTCCTTCATAAATGTTGAATAGGCCGATTGCACAAATAGTACCGCAAATGAAAACCACAAGGAAGCTGCACGAATCGACTAGTGGAACGCTTACTTCCTCGCAACGATCCAGGTGGTGATGGGCCAGTCGGGGTCATTCCTAGTTGCAAGTCGGTGTAGTGGGTGCCATGCAGCGTGAGGTATTCTCTCAAAGCGCAAGCCGTCCCGTATCAAGAACCACGTGTCGAAATTGCCCCAACCACCGCATTCGATGACCTCCGCAAATCCACGGCTCAGTAAACGTAGCGCGTCTGGCGCGAAACGCCAAAAATCCTTGGGAGCGCCATGAATCGGATTGATGAAGCATGTGGTGTGGATCGCAAACCCTCCCGGTCGCAACACCCTGCGGCTTTCATCGACAGCATGCTGCGGATCGCCCTCAACATGCTCGAGTACCTGGTCGGACAGGACAAAATCAAAGGAATCATTGGGGAACCCGAGCGCCAGCATGTTGTAGTCAGGATAGTTGGCCTCAATCACTTCGGTAGGATGCAGTCCGAGAACGTCGCAAAGATTCTTTGAATGGCTGATCGACAGGACTCGCCCGTCTCGAAACGGAAGTGCGGATCCGATCTCCGCCAGCCGTTTGTACATGGCGTAACGAGTAATATGCGGTCCACGTGGTAGGCCTTTCGTAGATAGCCGCCACAAGGTTGCCCGTAGCTTTCTAGTAACGCCGGTCATCGCCGCCTGCCTTACGTCGGCCCACATCCAGCGAGACCTACTGGTGTTTGTTGGCCGCCGTCAAATTGGACCGGCTCACTCACCGTTCCGCAGTGCAATTATACTGCCAAAGCGTTGCAGTTCTTTACCGGCCCGTGCCGCCCCAGCCGTGTGCGGGTGTGTCAACACGCCTCTAGGAAACTATACTCAGCTACAGCGCCATGCGTATTCTCACCTGCGCAGATCTGCACGGCCGGCCGGACCGCATCGCGCGCGTGCGCGCGCTGGTGACCGAGCACATACCGGACGTCGTGCTGCTGCCCGGCGATCTCACGCACGCGGGACGCGGCGAAGACGCGCTCGACCTGCTGCGCTCGCTACCCGTGCCGGTGCTGGCCGTCGCGGGCAACATGGACGACGCCCGCGCGCTGCAAGAAATCACCCTCCGCGGTGGGTTGGCGACGCCCAAGCCGCTCACCGTGGCGGGGATCACCTTTGGAGGGCCTGACGTTCAGGAAGCGTGCGACGTGCTGGTGACCCACGAACCACCGCGCGGCACCCTCGACGTCGCCTTTAACGGACAACACGCGGGATCCGAGCGTGTGCGCGACATGGTCATGCGCTTCCGGCCGAAAGTGCACACGTTTGGCCACATCCATGAATCGCCCGGGATCGTGCGCCTGGGCAGCACCCTCGCAGTGAACTGCACCATGGGGGACGGCAAGACGGGCGGCGCGCTCATCGAACTCACCGCGGCCGGCGCGACGGCGACGATGCTCTAGCGCGGCGGTGCCGCAGCGAGACTAGAGTTTCGCCGCGCCGACAAACACGCCCAACTGCGCGGTCGTTCCAAAGATCTGTAGGGTGGCCTGCACGACCTCGGCCTTCAGCGGCGTCCAGACCTGGGCATCACGCCGGAAGATCTCATCGGAATGCACCGGGTAGCGCAGGATCACCGACGCCGC
>JBGQGY010000189.1:0-5193 GCA_041497675.1 bacterium
ATGCAGACGCCCCCGTGCAGTGCGGAAATGTGTCCTTCCAGCGAGGTACCGGCGCCAAAGGCGATGATGGGGACACCGTTCTGCGCGCACGCCTTGACGATCGCCACCACCTCGTCCGTCGTCTCTGGAAACGCGACGGCGTCGGGCGGATACGGGGGGAGATACGTCTCGCCACGGCTGTGGTGCTCGCGGACGGAGACCCCGGTCGAGAGGCGGTCGCCGAGCAGCGCCCGCAGGTCGGTCACCAATCCTGGTTGCATCGGGCAGTGTCTTTACTGATTATCTGTTGAAACCCTGCTAGGAGGCGGCTCGGCTAGTCGCGAATAGACGGCAGCGATCATGACCACCGATCTCCGCGTTGATACCGCTCCGTCAGAACAGGCCGTGCCGTTGGTGACCCCCTCACGACCCCTCAAATGGGGAAAGGTCATCGATCATACCCGCTGTGTCGGCTGCCACGCGTGCACGACGGCCTGCAAGTCGGAGAACGAAGTCCCGCTCTCGGTCACGCGCACGTACGTCAAATCGGTCGACGTGGGGTTCTTCCCACAGGCGCGGCGCGTCTTTCAGGTCACGCGCTGCAACCAGTGTGACGACGCGCCGTGCACGTCGGCCTGCCCGACGACCGCGATGTACCGGAGACCCGACGGCATCGTCGACTTCGACAAGAGCATCTGCATCGGGTGCAAGGCCTGCATGGCCGCTTGTCCCTACGACGCGATCTTCATCAACCCGGACGATCACTCGGCCGAGAAGTGCAACTTCTGCGCGCACCGCATCGACCAGGGGCTCGAACCCGCCTGTGTGGTCGTCTGCCCGACTGAGGCGATCATCGTGGGCGATCTGAACGACCCGACCTCGCGGGTCAGCCAGATCGTCCACCGCGAGGCGGTCACAGTCCGACGGCCCGAAAAGGAAACGCTGCCCAAACTCTTCTACAAAGGGGCGCACCAGGCGACCCTCGACCCGCTCGCCGCTCAGCGGCCGGACGGCGGGTTGTTCATGTGGAGCGAGCAGGGCGATCTGCCGAAACAGGTCACCTCGGGGCATCCCGGCCCCTGGAACTCGTCGGCGGCCGCGCTGTTGAGTTATGACGTGCCGCACAGCGCGCCGTGGGGCTGGCGCGTGAGCCTGTACACGTGGACAAAGGGCATCGCGGCGGGCGTCTATCTGGTCCCGCTGTTGCTGGTGCTCGCGGGTGTGCTGCCGGAAGCGAGCCCGTTGTGGCGGTGGGTCGCGCCCATCCTGGCCGGCGTCTTCCTGGCCGCGACGGGCGGCTTGCTGGTCTGGGATCTGACGCACCCGGGCCGTTTCTTGATGATCTTCACACGGCCGCAGTGGAAGAGCTGGCTGGTGAGGGGCGCATTCATCATCGCGGCGTACGCGGCGATATTGCTGTTGCATACCGCCGGGACTCTCGTCGGCGCGGGCGCCCTTCCGCGAGCCGTTGCGGTGGGCGGTCTACCGCTCGCGATCCTGACAGCCGTGTACACAGCCTATCTGTTCGCGCAGGCAAAGGCGCGCGATCTCTGGCAGAACCCGTTACTACCGCCACACCTGCTCGTGCAGGCCCTGACTGTCGGCGCGGCCGTGCTGGTTCCCTTTGCCGTTTGGCTCGACCCTGCCGCGGTCCGCCCGCTGCTGGCAGTCCTTGCAGGCGCCTCGCTCATCCATGTCTTGATGGTGCTGGGTGAGACGACCCTCACACACGGCACCGCGCACGCGCACCTGGCCATCCGCGAGATGACGCGCGGCCGTTATCGTGGATACTTCTGGACCGGGATCGCGCTCGGCGCGATCAGCATCCTGGCGCCGTGGCTGCAGGGCTGGAGCGTGCCGGCCGCCCTGCTCGGGCTGCTGAGTTTCGAGCACGCGTACGTGCAGGCCGGACAATCCGTCCCGTTGGCCTGAGGAGTCCTGCATGGACATCAAAAACCTGAACCGGCGTGTGACGGCCGCGCGACGTGAGGTCGAGGCGCGAGGAGAAACATTCTATCCCGGGCCGAGCCGGATCCACCTGGCCGCCTTTCCCCCCAAAGAGCGCTGGGACGACTGGGTCGAACTCGACTCGAAAGCCTGGCCGGATCGCGTCGAGAAACGCTACATGCTCGTCCCCACGACGTGTTTCAACTGCGAATCGGCGTGCGGGCTGCTGGCGTACATCGATCGAGACACGCTGCAGGTCCGCAAACTCGAAGGCAACCCCGAGCACCCCGGATCGCGTGGGCGGAACTGCGCCAAGGGTCCGGCGACCCACAACCAGATCACCGATCCCGACCGCATCCTGTATCCGCTCAAGCGCGCCGGGAAACGCGGCGAGGGCAAGTGGACGCAGGTCGGGTGGGACGAGGCGCTCGACGACATCGCGGGTCGCATTCGCCGCGCCATCCAAGAGGGCCGGAAGACCGAGGTCATGTATCACGTCGGCCGCCCGGGCGAAGACGGGTTTACCGAGCGGGTGCTGGCCGCCTGGGGCGTCGATGGCCACAACTCGCACACGAACATCTGCAGCAGCGGCGCACGCGCCGGCTATCACTTCTGGATGGGGCTCGACCGCCCCAGCCCCGACCATGCGAACGCTGATGTCATCCTGCTGATCAGCGCGCACCTGGAATCGGGACACTACTTCAACCCGCACGCCCAGCGGATCATCGACGGCAAACAGCGGGGCGCGAAACTGATCGTGTTCGATACGCGGTTATCGAACACGGCCACCCACGCCGACCACTGGATCGCGCCGTATCCGGGATCCGAGGCGGCGATCCTGCTGGCCATCGCCAACGATCTGATCCAGCGCGACGGCTACAACCGCGACTTCGTGCGGCGGTGGTGGAACTGGCAGGAGTACCTGACGCACGAGCACCCCACCGTCGAGCCGACGTTCGAACAGTTTGAACGGATCCTCAAGACACTGTACCGCGAGTACACGTTCGAGTTTGCCGCGCGCGAGTCGGGCGTCGAGGCGCCGGTGCTCGAAGAGATCGCGCGCCTGGTGGCGTCGGCCGGCACACGGCTCGCCACGCACAACTGGCGCTCGGCGGGCTCGGGCAACCTGGGTGGCTGGCAGGTCGCGCGCACGCTGTTTCTCTTGAACGCGTTGCTCGGCGCCATCGCGACCCCCGGGGGCACGTTCCCCAACGCCTGGAACAAGTTCGTGCCGCGGCCGATCTACATGCCGCCGCACCCACTGGTGTGGAACGACCTCGCGTGGCCGCCGGAATTTCCCCTGGGCATCTTCGAGATGTCATTTCTGCTCCCGCATCTGCTCAAACAGGGACGTGGGAAGATCGACGTCTACTTCACGCGCGTCTACAATCCGGTCTGGACCAACCCCGATGGCTTCTCGTGGATCGAAGCGCTGACCGACGAGCAGAAGATCGGGCTCCACATCGCGCTCACCCCGACCTGGAGCGAGACGGCGTATTTTGCCGACTACATCTTGCCGATGGGCCACGGCTCCGAGCGTCACGACTTGCATTCGTATGAACAATATGATGGCCAATGGATCGGGTTCCGCCAGCCGGTGCTCCGGGCCGCGCGGGAACGGTTGGGTGAGACTATCACCGACACGCGTCAGGTCAATCCCGGCGAAGTGTGGGAAGAGAACGAGTTCTGGATCGACCTGTCGTGGCGCATCGATCCCGACGGTAGCCTCGGCATCCGGCGCTATTTCGAATCCAAACAGCAACCCGGCCAGAAACTCAGCATCGACGAATACTACGGGCACATCTTCGAGCACTCGGTACCCGGTCTGCCGGAGAAGGCGGCGGTCGAAGGGCTGACGCCGCTGGCGTACATGCGCCGCTACGGCGCGTTCGAGATCCGCCAGGGCGTGGGCGCGCTCCACGAGGAAGAGGTCCCCGCGGGCGAGATGCAGGACGTGTCGATCGACGCGTTTGGCCGCACCTACACCGCGGCCCCCGCTCAGGCCTCACCAAACATCGTGCCCCAGCCGGCGCCGGAGCCCGACGCGCAGGGACGGCGACCGGTCGGCGTGCAGATCGACGGCAAGATCTTGCGCGGCTTCCCGACGCCAACGGGCCGGCTCGAATTTTACTCAACGACCCTGGCGCGATGGGGCTGGCCCGAATACGCGCTTCCAGTCTACATCAAGAGCCACATCCACCCGGATCATCTCGAACCCGGGCAGATACCGCTCATCTCGACGTTTCGGCTGCCGGTACAGATCCACACCCGCAGCGCGAACGCCAAGTGGCTCGACGAAATCGCGCACACGAACCCATTGTGGATCCATACGATCGACGCCGCGCGTCTCGGTGTGCGCACCGGCGAATTGGTGCGCGTCGAAACGGAGATCGGCTACTTCGTCGTCAAGGCGTGGGTGACCGAAGGCATCCGGCCGGGCGTGGTGGCCTGCAGCCATCACATGGGCCGGTGGAAACTCGCCGACGCCGGGCAGCGCCAGATGATGGCCACGGTCGGTCTCCAGCACGACGGCGGCGACTGGCGGATGCACCGCGAGCGCGGGGTCGAGCCGTACCACTCGAGCGATCCCGACACGGCGAGGATCTGGTGGAAGGACGTGGGCGTGCATCAAAACTTGACGTTTCCGGTGCACCCCGACCCGATCTCGGGCATGCACTGCTGGCATCAGGCGGTGCGTGTACGTAAAGCCGGCCCGACCGATCGCTACGGCGACATCGCCGTGGACACTGAAAAGGCGCACACCGTCTACCTCAAGTGGCTGGCGCAGACGCGCCCCGCGACCCACTACTCCCCCGACCGGCGGCGCCGGCCGTACTGGATGATGCGCCCGCTGCGTCCCGCGAAAGAGGCGTACGCTTTGCCCCGATGATGGAGATTTTCCGGGCCCTGGCCGCGCTCACCGAACCGCCGGGGCCGGCTCATGCGCGCCTCGCGTCGTTGCTCGGACTGCCCGCGGTTCCGGACGCGGCGGAGCACACCGACGTGTTCATGTTCCAGTTGTCTCCTTTTGCCAGCGTCTACCTCGGCGTGGAAGGCGCCATGGGCGGTGAAGCGCGCGACCGCGTGGCCGGGTTCTGGCGCGCGCTCGGTCAGGATCCGCCGCCCGAGCCTGATCACCTGGCGACGCTGCTGGCGCTCTACGCCGCACTCGGCGATCAAGAATCCACCGAACCTGATGCCGCGCGCCGCGCGTTGCTGCGACACACCCGGAACGCGCTGCTCTGGGAGCACATCGGCTGCTGGGTC
>JBGQGY010000190.1:0-4919 GCA_041497675.1 bacterium
GTTCGCGATGAGTCATGGCGTGACCGGCCGTGCACGCACGCCGGTCAGTTTGCCGCTCATCCGCGGATCCGCCTGGTCGCCGGTGCCGACCCTGACTCCCAGCGTTGCGGCGCCTTCGCCGCACGCTGGGGTCTGAAGGCTTACGCCGATCACAAGGAAATGCTAGAACGGGAACATCCCGATATCGTCAGCGTCTGCACCCGAGCCGCCGACCGCTACCGTCCGACCCTTGATGCGATCGCGTCAGGAGCGCGGGCGCTGCTCCTCGAAAAGCATCTCTCCGCCTCAATCGCGGAAGCCGATGCGATCGTCGCGGCCGGTGACCGCGTTCGCATTCCCCTGATCGTCAACCTGACGTTTCGCTTCGCCGCAGGGGTCCAGGCGCTGGCCGAACGCGTGCGTACAGGCGCGATCGGCGCGCTGCGCACGGTGATCTGTTATCCGGGCCCGCTGCTCGTCCACTCGGGCGTGCACTTCTTCGATCTGTGCCGGTACTTTGGCGCGGGAGAGGCCAGACGGGTCTTCGGCCGTCTCGACGGCGATCCTGGGGCCGCCGACCCGCCCGGCAGCGGCTACATCGAGTTCGATTCGGGTGTGCGGGCGTACGTCGATGCGCGCAGCCGCGCCACGCACGGCTACATGGAGTTCCACGGCGCTGAGGGCGTGGCGCGTGTCGGTAACGATGCGGAGTGCACCGTCCACCTGTGGCTGGTGCCGCCCCCGGCAGGCGAGGTCGACCGGTTCTACCAACCCGTCCTCCAGCCGGCGGGGTGGACCGCCCCGACCGATGAGGACGGGAGCATCCGCCGCGGCCGCAACATCAACCGGCGGTGCATCGACGAAGTGGTCGCCTGCCTCGACAGCGGCAGGACCCCAATCGCGTCTGCCCGGGACTGTCTGCTCGCACAGGAGATGGCGGCGGCCATGCATGCTTCACATCGGGCCGGCGGCAGGCTCGTCGAGCTCCCGCTGGCCGATCGAGACCTGCGCCTCAACGCGGTGTGACGGCGGGGCGCGTTGGGGACTCGCATCCCGCGCCGCGTCCCGATATGCTGTAGGTACGCTTTTCAAGGAGGCGGATGACCGTGAAGCAGATTGCTGTGCTGAGCCTCGTCGCGGCCGGTCTGGTTCTCGTCCTCGCGTTGAGCGGCATCGGACCCGCGACCGCCGGGCCAACCGTGCGGCTGTCCATCGCCACCGGAACCACCGGGGGCGTCTACTTCCCCCTGGGTGGCGGTCTGGCGTCGCTCATGTCAAAGCATATCCCGGGCGTGGCGGCCACCGCCGAGGTCACACCGGCGTCGGTGGACAACATCCGGCTGCTGGGGGCGAAGCGGGCGGACCTGGCCATGGTCCTGGCCGACACCGCGGTGGACGGCCTCAAGGGCGAGGAGGCGTTCAAGGGCAATCCGGTACCGATCCGCACGCTGTCGCCCCTGTATAACAACTTCAACCACCTCGTGACGGTCGAGGGCACCGGCATCAACACCATCGCCGACCTGAAAGGGAAGCGGGTATCGCTCGGCCCACCGGGGAGCGGCACCGAGGTCACCGCGCTGCGGATCCTGGAGGCGGCAGGCATCAACCCCGACCGCGATATTCGCAAAGAACGCCTGTCGCCGGCGGCCTCTGCAGATGCGATCAAAGACAAGAAGATCGACGCCTTCTTCTGGAGCGGAGGCCTGCCGACTGCGGCGGTCCTCGACCTGGCCGTCTCACCGGGTGTGCGCATCCGCCTGGTGCCGCTTGACACCGTGCTGCCGGCCATGCAGCGGAAGTGGGGCAATCTCTACTTCCGGTCGGTGATTCAGAAAGAGTACTACCTGGGCCTGCCGGCCGACTTGCCAACGGTGGGCGTAGCCAACCTCTTGATCTCCCACAAAGACTTCGACGCGGATCTGGCGTATCAGATCACGAAACTGCTCTTTGAGCGGCGACCCGAACTCGCGATGGTCCACAAGGAAGCGGTGAACATCACATTAACCGGCGCGGCGGGTCGTTCGCCGCTTCCGTTCCATCCCGGGGCGGTCCGGTACTTCAAGGAGCGCAACGTCGAAGGATTCTAGAACGCGCTGGGTCTGGGCGGCCGCGGTCGCGACGGCGACGGCGGCCGTTCTGTTGTTCTTTCCGGCCACCGTCCTCGACGTCAGACACGACGTGACCGGACGGCTCTTGTGGCGCGTGCCCGTGCACGCCGGCTCGACCGTTGACCTCGACTACACCAACTCGCTCTTTAACGCCCCCACGACGGACCGGTTTGTGGTAGACGGCCGGAGGCTTCGGCTGGCGGAGATCAGCACCACGAAGGAAGCGGTGCTCGAACACGCCGGCCTCGCCGGACCGCACAAGGTCCGGGGCGGGCGCTTTGTTGCTGAAAGGCCCGGCCCCATACTTGCAGAACTCACCATCCGGATCGGCCAGACAGGTCAACAGCGGCTGGTCGTGGACGGCCGGGACGTGCCGTTGTATCGGGCCGGCGTCGGCGAGGCGCTGCACATCAGGGTGGTCCGTATCCCTCGAGCGTTGACGCTCGTGGAGATACCCCGGCCGCCGTAGGAGCCGTCGATGGAACAGCGCGACGATGTGCCGCCGGCCAAGACTGAAGAAGAGCTCAAGGAGATCGTCGAGGAGTACGAGGGGAAGACGCGCCGGCTGGGCGGCGGCTGGGGCGTCCTGGTCACGGTCCTCACCGTCGCCATGTCCCTCTACCACCTCTACGCCGCACAGATACCGATCATTCAACAGGTCCACCTCGTTCGCCACCTGATCTTCGTCCTGATCCTGACGTTTCTACTCTATCCGGGTACGCCGAAGACGATGAAGCGGACGGCCCCTCCGCTCTGGGACGTTGCGCTCGCGATCGCCGGCATCGTGGCCCTCGCCTATGTCCTGGTGGACTTTGAAGCCTTCATCTACCGATCGTACATCCCGACCCGGCTCGACCTGATCTTTGGGATCATCACGATCCTGCTGATCATGGAGGCCACGCGGCGCACCGTCGGTAATGCGCTGCTCATATTGGTGGTCGCGTTTCTGACCTACGCGTTCGTCGGTCCGTTCCTACCCGAACCCTGGACTCACCGCGGATACGACGTGATCCGCGTCGTCGGCCAACTCTTCATCACGCTGGAAGGCATCTTCGGCGTGCCGCTGCAGGTCTCGGCGACGTTTATCATCTTGTTCACCATCTATGGGGCCGTGCTGGACGCCTCGGGCGCCGGCCGATTCTTCGTCGACCTCGCGCTGGCGCTCACCGGGCGGCGGCGCACCGGACCGGGGCAGGCCACGACGGTGGCGTCGTTCCTGCTCGGCGGGCCGTCTGGGAGCGGTGTCGCCACCACCGTCGCGGTCGGGGCGATCACCTATCCGATGCTCAAACGCGCCGGGTACGACCGCGAGTCGGCGGGCGGGTTGCTGGCGGCCGGAGGCATCGGCGCCGTGATCTCGCCGCCCATTCTCGGTGCGGCGGCGTTCATCATCGCGGAGATCCTGAAGATCTCGTATCTGAAAGTTGTCGCGATGGCGATGATCCCGACCATCCTCTACTACTACTCGCTTATGCTGATGATCGAGTTCGATGCCAGGAGCATGAACCTGAAGCGGGTCGAGATCACGGCGGGCGATCCCAAGAGGCTGGCGGTCCGTTACTGGTATCTCCTCTCCTCGCTGATCATCATCCCCGTGTTCATGATCATCGGCTTCACCGCGATCAACGCCGTCTTCTGGGCCACGGTGATCGGCGCGGCGCTCAGCCTGTTGCGCGCGGAGACCTCGATGCTCACCGTCCGCCGGCGCGGGGCGCGCGATCAGGGGCCGCGGGGGAAGGGCGTGCTGAGGCTCGGCGGTCTGGACATCAACCCGGCGGGCGTGATCACCGCGCTGGACAGCGGCAGCCGGCAGGTCGTCAGCGTCGCGGTCACCACCGCGGCCGCCGGGATCGTGGTCGGTGTCGTCAACCTGACCGGGCTGGGGCTGAAGATCTCAGACGTCATCATCGCGTACGCGGGCTCGCAACTCTTGCCGACCCTGGTGCTGGCCGCCGTCGCCCTGTGGGTGCTCGGTCTGGCGCTCCCGATCACCGCGACGTACATTGTTGCGGCGGTCATCGTGGCGCCGGCGCTGATGAAGCTCGGCGTGCACGAACTCGCGGCGCACATGTTCATCTTCTACTATGCGATCCTCTCGGAGGTCTCGCCGCCGGTGGGTCTTGCGCCGATGGCCGCCGCCGCACTGACCGGCGGCAGCCCGTTCAAAACCATGATGATGGCGTGGAAGTACACGTTGCCGGCGTTTGTGGTGCCCTTCATGTTCACCGCCCATCCGGATGGGATGGGGTTGTTGCTCCAGGGACCCTGGCCAATTATCGTGTACACGACGGTCACCGCGATCATTGGATTGACGGCGATGGCCGCAGCGGTCACGGGATGGTTCCTGCGCCGGTCGACCCTGCCCGAGCGGATCGTCCTCGCGGCCGCCGGGCTGGTGCTCGTCTACCCGGAAGCCCGGACCGATATCATTGCCATCGCCGCGATGGCGGGCGTCGCGGCCGTGCAATGGTTCTCGAGGACCGCGGCCGCCACTGCGAAAGGATGAGACGATGAGCGCAGACGAAGAGCGCCCCGACGCATCGGTGCAAGACACCGCGCCGGATTCGGCTCCCACAACGGACTCGGGGCTGCCAGATGCGACGTCGCTGATCGCGACGTGCATCAGCCTGCTGGCGAACAGGGCCTGGCAGGCCATGGGGTTGGTGCCCAACCCGGCCACAAAGTCGATCGAGCGCCACTTCGACGAAGCGCAACTCGCCATCGACGCGGCGGCGGCCCTCGCCGACCTGCTGCGGCCCCGTGTGGGAGACCGCGAGCGACGGGAGCTCGAGACGCTGGTCGCCAATCTGCGGATCAACTTCGTGGAGCAGA
>JBGQGY010000191.1:0-4831 GCA_041497675.1 bacterium
CAGCGCCATCTGCGAGGGGCCATCCTCGCCAATCGACACCCCCGCGTGCGACCCGCACAGTCGGATGTTGGCCTGTGATATGGCGGCCATGCGGATAAAGTCGTAGGCGCGGGTCAGAAACGCCGCGAAGGTCGAGGCGAAAGGCACAAACTTCCGCACGCTGAGTCCGACGGCCGCGGCAACCATCTGCTGTTCTGCGATGAACATCTCGAAGTAGCGCTCGGGATACGCCCTGGCGAACTCGTCCGCATGCGTGGAGTTACTGACCTCGCCGTCGAGTGCCACGACGCGGGGACGGGACGCGCCTAACGCCTTCAGCGCATCGCCATAGGCCTTGCGCGTCGCCACAACATCGCCAGGCTTGTACGACGGCAGCTCCACGGGCCCTTCAGCACCCACCGGGGCGACGGCGGTTTCGTCCGGTTTCCCGACAGCCACGGTGATGGAGCTTTCGCCGCCGAGCTCGGCGATCGCTTGCTTCATCTGCTCGGCGTTGAGCGCTTTCCCGTGCCATCCTTCCTTATCCTCGAGCGAGGATACCCCCCGACCTTTGATGGTCCTGGCGATGATGACAGTCGGGCGGTCGCGCGGTTGCAGGGCTTCGCCGTAGGCGCGGTCGACCTCGCCGATGTTGTGGCCATCAATGATCACCGCATGCCAGCCGAACGCGGCGGCGCGACGCGCGTACGCCTCGCCGTTCCACCCGAGCTCGGTGGGGCCGCGCTGCCCGAGGCGGTTCATATCGAGGATCGCAGTCAGGTTGCTGAGCTTGTAGTGTCCGGCCTTGTCGAACGCTTCCCACATTGATCCCTCGGCCATCTCGCTGTCCCCACACAGGACCCAGACGCGATAGGCTCGCTTCTCCAGATACTTGCCGGCCAGCGCGATCCCGACTCCGATTGGCAATCCCTGGCCGAGCGACCCCGTGGCGACGTCCACCCAGGGGATCGCGGGCGTCGGATGCCCCTGCAGGCGGCTGCCGAACCTGCGAAAGGTCAGCAGTTCGGCGTCGGTGATCACGCCGGCGGCCTTGTACACGGCGTAGAGGAGCGGTGAGGCGTGTCCTTTTGAAAAGATGAGGTGATCGTTGTCGGAGTGCTCGGGATGTCCAAAGTCGTAGCGGAGATACCTGGTCATCAGCACGGCCAGCAGATCCGCCGCCGACAGCGACGATGTCGGATGTCCGGATCCTGCCGCCGTGCTCGCGCGGATGCTGTCGACCCGGATCTGCTGAGCCAGCCTGTGAAGCTCTTCTGTCTGATTTGTGGCGCTCACGCCCATCTGTCTGGCCATCCCAAGACTTCTCCCCTCGTGTGTGTTTTTCGATGGTTCAGCAACTCCTTCAACATGGTGCCTATGTCATGCTGGAACCATCTGAGATTTCGATGTGGGCTCCTGCCGGCCCTCCCAGCGGCGGGCGTGCGCGTCGTACTGGAGGGGCGGGTGTCGCGGCGGCGAAGACGTCGGGTATGAAAGGTATTCGCGTGCACGCGCCGGGCGGCCCGGAGGTTCTGCGCCACGAGGACCTGCCGGATCCGCAGCCGGGACCCGGTCAGGCGCTGGTCCGCCTGGAGGCCGTCGGCGTCAATTTCATCGATGTCTATCAGCGCACCGGGGCGTATCCGCGCAGTTATCCGTTCATCCCCGGCATGGAAGGCGCGGGGGTGGTCACCGCCGTCGCGCCGGGTGTCACGGGCGTCGCGGTCGGTGACCGGGTGGCCTATTCGGGTGTCATGGGATCGTACGCGGAACGCATTGCGGCACCGGTGCAGCAACTGCTCCCGCTGCCGCCGGGGATCGATTTCCCGACGGCGGCCGCGGTGCTGTTGCAGGGCACAACCGCGCACTACCTAGTGTACTCGACGTATCCGCTGAAGGCCGGCGAGTGGGCGCTCGTGCACGCGGCCGCCGGTGGCATGGGTCTGTTGCTGGTGCAGATGGCCCGCACGATAGGCGCGCACGTCATTGCCACCGTGGGGACCGAGGAGAAGGCGCGGCTGGCCCGTAAAGCCGGCGCGGAGCACGTGATCATCTACACCAAGGAGGACTTCGAGACCGAGACAAAGCGCATCGCCCCGACCGGGGTGCACGTCGTCTATGACTCGGTGGGCAGGGACACCTTCGATAAGGGCTTGAACGTGCTCGCGCCGCGCGGCTACATGGTGCTGTGCGGTCAGTCGAGCGGCCCGGTGCCGCCGGTCGATCCGCAAACGTTGAATACGAAGGGATCGTTGTTTCTCACGCGCCCCACCACCGGCCACTACATGGTTACGCCCGAAGAACGACTGTGGCGCACAGGTGATCTCTTCAAGTGGATTCAATCCGGCGAGTTGGACGTCCGTATCGGGCACCGATACCCGCTCGCGGCCGCCGCGGAGGCGCACCGCGCGCTGGAGGGCCGCCTGACGACCGGCAAGGTGCTGCTGATCCCTTAGGGTCACTCCCGTCGCCGGCCCCGCAGGAACGCCAGCCCGGCCAGCAACAACACAGCGATCGAGGCCGCGTAGGCCCACAAGGGGCTGATGACGCCCGGCACCGGCGGCCCGGCCGCGACGAACGCGCCCAGACGGTCGGTCATTGCGAAGATCTGCATGCTCTCCGGTACCGCGGTCGCGGACAGGGGGGTCCAGGTCGGCCCATCGAGACGCAGCAGGGTCTCCGAGTGGCGCGCGTACCGCAGCACGATCGTCATCGGCAGACGAAGTGTCACGGCTGCGCCGCTGCCCCCGTAGATGGCATCGATGCGATACGCGTTGCCGTCGTACCTCGACCCGGCGGGTGCGGGCGCCAGTGATTCCGCATCGAGCGGCGTCAACGTGACACGCACTACCGTCTCTCCGGCGCGCGGCGCGACGGCGCCTTGCCGGAAGACCGCGATGACCTGTCCATCGCCCGTGGCGAACGAACTCGGCTCGGACGCGTTCGCCCGGAACGCGATCGAACCGGTCCACGGCTTTGGCGGTTCGTTGCCGGGCGCCAGGTTCGCGGGCGGCTTGACCCACCGGTACGGGGGGATCGGCGCCATGCCTTCGTACAGGATGCGAACGGGCGCAGGACGCACGACCGCCCAGACCGATGCCAGATAGCAGGCGGCGGCCACGAGTCCCCACAGGAGCCACAGACGGCGTGTGACCAAAGGCATTTTGACGCCGATTATACCCGGTGTTACGATACCATAGGATTGCAGCATCGGCTGGAGGACACATGGCTACGGTTAAGGTCGCAAAGATCTCTGACGTCGCCGTCGGAAGCGCAAAGGCGGTGACCACCAGTGGTGTCACCGTGGCGGTCTTTCACCGGCCCGAGGGCTGGTTCGCGATTGAAGGCCTCTGTACCCATAAAGGCGGGCCCCTGGCCGAGGGCGAGGTCGAGGCCCTGACGGTGACCTGTCCCTTGCACGGCGGGCAGTTCGATATCCGGACCGGCAGCGTGCTTAGTGGGCCGCCGAAGCGCCCGGTTCGCGCGTTTCCCGTCGTGATCGAGGGAGAGGACGTCGCCCTGGACGTGTCGTAGGTTCCCACCGAGTACACGATCCCGAGGAGGCAGTGATGGCTTCGCAAACGCCGCAGCCGCTAACCCCATCCCTGGTTGCACCGGTCGAAAAGGCCGTCGACATCCTGGGCGAGCTACCCGGGGGCAACGTCATCCTGACGAAGATCGAATACCTGCTGAACTGGGGCCGCGCCTCGAGCCTCTGGCCGCTGACGTTTGGGTTGGCGTGCTGCGCCATCGAAATGATGGCCGCATTCGCCGGGCGCTTCGATCTGGACCGCATGGGCGTGATCCCACGGGCGACGCCGCGGCAGGCCGACCTGATGATCGTCGCGGGACGGTGCACGATCAAGATGGCCCCGATCGTGCGGCGGCTGTGGGAACAGATGCCCGAACCGAAGTACGTGCTGTCGATGGGCTCGTGCGCGACCTGTGGCGGGCCGTTCTACTATGACAACTACTCGATCCTCAAAGGCATCGATCAGGTCGTCCCGGTCGATGTCTATGTGCCCGGGTGCCCGCCGCGGCCCGAAGCCTTGATCGAGGGGATCTTGAAGCTCCAGGACAAGATCAAGATTGAACCGTCCCTCCGGCGCAGGGCCGCATCCGCGACCGTCTCGGCGTAACAGGCGAGGAGAGCCCAGTGCCGCTTCGGACCGAAGAGCTGATGCTGAACATGGGGCCGCAGCACCCCAGCACCCACGGCGTGCTGCGCCTCGTGGTGACGCTCGACGGCGAGAACATCGTCGACATCCAACCCGACATCGGCTATCTGCACTCCTCCGTCGAGAAGATGATGGAATACCGGACCTACCTGCAAAACGTCGCGCTGGCCGATCGTGGCATGGACTACCTCACGGCGATGGCCAACGAGGAAGGCTACCTGCTCGCCGTCGAGAAGCTCGGGCACATCGACGTGCCGCCGCGGGCAAAGTATCTACGCACGATCATGCTCGAGTTCCAGCGACTCAGCAGCCATCTGGTCTGGCTGGGCACCTGGGGGATCGACCTCGGCGCGACGACCGTCTTCTTGTACTGCTTCCGCGAGCGCGAGAGAATCCTGGATCTCTTCGAACAGGTGACAGGGGGGCGGCTGCATCACGTGTACTTCCGGCCCGGTGGCGTCTATGAAGACCTGCCGGCGGGCTGGACCGAGCGGGCGCTCGCCTTCTGCGATGAATTCCCGACGCACCTGCAAGAGTACCACGACCTGCTGACCGGCAACCCGATCTTTCTGGCGCGCACCCAGGGCGTCGGTGTACTGCCGCGCGCGGCCGCGGTGAACCTGGGCGCATGCGGTCCCGTCGCACGGGCGTCTGGAATCAACTTCGACGTGCGC
>JBGQGY010000192.1:0-4743 GCA_041497675.1 bacterium
CAGCCATTCGAGGAAGAGGTGGCGTAGCCAACCGACGAGCCGTGGAGATTTCCAACTAGGAATGGGCTTGACTCGCCGGCTGTTGGGCGTCCGGTTGAGCGAGGGGTTAGACGTCGGTCCTCCTCGCGAGTAACCGAACTTCATTGCCCTTGTAGCGGTTGCCAGAGTTCAACTTTGTTGCCCTCTGGATCCATGACCCATCCGAATTTCCCGTACTCCGAGTCGTCGGTCTTCTCGAGCACGTCGCAACCTTCCTCGCGCAGTGCTTTGAGAAGTGCTGTCAGATCTTCGACTCGATAGTTGACCATGAAGGTCGACTTGCTCGGAGCGAAGTGGTTGCCGTCCGCTGGACCGACTGACCAGGCCGTAGTTCCCTTGGTCGGGTTGCCTTCGGAGTCAGTCCAGGTGAAGGCTGCTCCACCCCAGTCCTGAACGTCGATCCCGAGGTGCTTCTTGTACCAATCGCACAGCGCCTTCGGATCCTTGGCGCTCATGAAGATGCCGCCAATGCCTGTGACTCTTCGCATTCGGACCTCCGATGTTGGCTGAAATCTCCGAGGGTAGCGCTTCAGACGTCTAACGCTTTGCCGCTCAGCCGCGGCGGCGGCGTCTGGATCGGCGTGGCCGCCACGCGTTCGCGGCCGCCGGCGGCTGGAGCGGCGGGTTAGATTGCACTGTCGGTCCAGTTTCCGTCGTCGTATGATCGCTGAGTCCGAAGCAGCCGGTCGTAGAGGGCATCAAGTTCCCGCCGTAGCTTCTTGTCCTCCGTGTGGTTTGCCTCTGCCGCGATGTAGCCGAGCATGTCTTCCAGGTCATCGAGGGTGTAGTCGCCAACGAGGCCTTTGCCGGTGGGGGCAGGCCGTAACGTCTCCGCGTACTGAGGGTCGCCGAATGTGTGCTCCAGCAGCAGCGTGCGATGGCGCGCGCTCAGGCGCACCGTGACCTTTTCGTCGGGCTGAATCTTCCTCCGTCGGCTCATGGGCGCCCCTGTCAATCTAACGCTGGAGCTAAGCCGCAGGCCAGCCGCAGCGAAGCGGAGGCTGGGATGGCGGCTTGAGCGACTGGTTAGGCGCCGCTTTGGCCTTAGCCATGACGACGCTTCCTTTCTGCGACAGCGCCGACGATAAGTTGCTCAAGGACTTTGAGATCAACGTCGCTGAGCTTGCGAACGTAGAGGCATCCCTTGCCCATCTTGTGCTTCCCGAGCTTTGAGAGAAGCTGCTCCTGCCCAGGGAAGCTCGCCACGAGATAGACACTGATGTCGCCCTTTCGCGAGGAGAAACCCGTCAGGCATGAGTCGCCTTCCCGACCGCTCTCGTACTTGTAGTGATAGCTGCCGAACCCGACGATGCTTGTTCCCCACATCTTCGGCTGCTGTTTCGTCGCCTTGGTCATCAGCTTGGCCAAAGCTTCACAGTCTTTGCGCCTGGGCTCGTCTTCGATGGCGGAGAGGTAGCTCTCCACGCTCGCTTCCGTGGCCTTCGTTTTGTGCTCCGCCATTGCTACTCCTTTCGGCCTCGTGAGTGACGCGGCTAACGCTTTGCCGCTCAGCCGCGGGCGCCGCGCGCCGCCTTGCGCTCAAACCATTTCCATCGAGCGTTCGCGGCGGCCGGCGGCTGCAGCGGCTCGTTGGGCGGCTCCGTCGCAGATCCTAGGCCGCTGGCCGCCATTTCATCGCCAGCTTGCGTCGCGATGCAGCACAGTCGCGAAGGTACAGATTGATCAGCGTTTGGTAGGGCACTCCCAGCTCGTCGGCCAGCGACTTGAAGTAGTGGATTGTCACTTCGTCCAACCGGATCGTGACCTGCTTCTTCAGCCCCTTTGCGTACGGATTCGGACGCGCCCTGGAAAAGTCGTATTCTCTCCTCATGGCCTCCACCTGCGGGTGTACTGAATGCGCTCGGGCCGGGTTGCTCTGCGCGCTGAGATCAAGCGAATGGCGTCGCCGCCTGCCCGGACGGTGTGGTGGACAACGATCAGCCGGAGCGCCGAGCTAAGACCAAGCAGGACAAAGCGATCCTCTTCCGCCGAGTGATCTGGATCGTCCAACAAGAGGCCGCGCTCATCCGAGAAGGCCGACACCGCCTCGGCAAACCCGATGCCGTGCTTACGGCAATTCGCGGTGTCCTTCGCTCGGTCCCACTCGAACCTGTGCTCGGCCATGCGGAAAACGTAACTACATTGTACTTACGCGTCAACCCCTCCGTCGGCCGCCTAACGACTTGCCGCTCAGCCGCGGGCGGCGCGCCGTGCAGACGTACTGACCCTTCTTTCACGTTCCGCGCGGCGCCCGCCGCCTGGAGCGGCGGGTTGGGCGGCGCCTCAATCCTCAGGATCCCGAATCTTGATCGTTGGGTCCTCGTGCAGCCTTTCCTCCGGCACGAAGGCGATTCGCATGCCCCACCCCGAGTGCGTCGTGAGCATGCGCCCGAACTCGTGCAACGTGAACTCGCGATCATCGATCCAGATTGTAACCTCCCCACCTTGGCCGCCATCTTCGACTACGCACCGGAGGAGCTGCCCCCTGGGCACCCACTGGTCGCCCTTGTCGAAGTACCTCACCTGGGGTACACCGGGCGGGACCTCAACCACCACGTTCTGGTACTCGGCCACGGCGCGCTCCCGGACACGCACGGTGCCGTTGAAGATCTTCAAGATCTCACCGTCCGACATCGACTGCACCTGAGGGCCGAGCACCAGACGGGTCGACGAGACGACGGGATCGACGTGGTCGATGATCGCGGCATCGGCTTCGCGCGAGATGCGAACTTCGTCGAGTGCGGCAGTACGGGGCTTCTTCAGGCGTGGCATCCGTGTCCTCTCTCTCGTCCGCCCAACGACTTGCCGCTCACCTGCGAGCGCCGAACGCCGGCTTCTCGATTCGTCCGCTGGCTCTGCGCGGCGCTCGACAGGTGGAGCGGCTTGTTAGGCCACGGCGCGGCGTTCTCAGTCGGCCTGCTGCGCCGCGTCACACGGCAGGCAATCCTCTACCTCAACTCGCCGCGTCTCACCCTTGATCGTCGTCACAGTAAGACTAACGTAGAGCGGCGGCGGGCCTAAAGTGTTGATTCCGTAGGCACGAAGCGTGTATGTCCCCGCAGGCAGCAAGAACTCGGCAATCCCACCTGCGTCTGTCGGCTTCTCCACGCCGAGTTCCACGACCACGATTCGCCTGTCGGCAACACCCATGTCTCCCCAGTGCACGTACACTTGGAGCCGGGTGTCAGGCGCTGGGCCCTGCGGCGTTTCTCGACCACAAGAAGTAGCTAAAGCGCAGATCAGCGCGGCTGCGAGCCCCGCAAGAGGTCTCATGAGACACCTCCATCCAGTGGTATTGACAACCCGTTGCTACCCGACGTGGCCTAACGCTCCGCATAACCCGGGGCAGGCGCCGGACCACCTCTCACTCTACCCCGATGGCCGTGCGCCTGCCGTCGGGTTGATGCGGTTGTTATGCACCGCCGCTCAGAATACTGATGCGACATACTCGTCAGGGAAACCCAGTTTGCGCAGCACCTCTTGCAGACGAGCTGCGTACTCCGGGTTGCGCTCATCATGCGAGGGCACCTCGCGTAAGTTGTAACACAGAGCCGGACAAGCTTGACCGCCGAGAGTTCGTGCCAGTACAGCCTCCGGACGGTAGCGCTCCAAACCAGGACCGGCGTAAAGCCGATCGAGCTCGGAGTGCGTAAGCGCGAACAGCATGCCATAGGCATGGGCTCCAGAAGAGGGGATCAGAGTGGCGCGTTCCCCGATGCACAACCGGAAGCCCTCAACATAGGCGGGGCGTGGCTTGGCGGGCGTGACTTGGTTGTTGCGGAGAAGTTGTCCATCCATGAACAGGCCGTAGAAGAAGGAGTCAATCCTGCGATCAGTCATTGATATTCACGATACTTCAAGAGTGCATAACGACGCTCCCGCTCAGCCGCGGCGGGCGCATGCCCCCGGTGAAGTCACACCGCACCTGACGCCCGCCGGCGGCTGCAGCGGGTGGTTAGGCGGCGAAGCTTCCTATTCCGGGGCGCTGTTCCAGATATCCGCGACGCATCGCCATCTTCCATCGGCCTCGCGTCGCCACACGGTGACACCTTTGGCATGAATCGTTCGGATCGTGCCGCTGGAGTCCGGAATCGTGTAACGGCTCCGATCGAACGAGTATGCCAGGTCCCCACTGGACGCGACTCGGGTTTCGCCAGTCACCCACTGGACACTGAAGCCTGGGGTCGCGTGCGCCGCGGCCATGTATTCCTTGATCGCTGTCCGCCCGACGACTGGTGCCTGATCGGGTGGCAACATGATGCCGTCATCGGCCATCGCGTTGACACTCCCCTCGAGGTCGCGAGCCGCTGCGGCGGCGGCCCAGGCGCTATCGGCTGCCACCACCGCACGACGGGCCTGTTCCAGATCGGGCGCTGAGGTGCCGCATCCGAGAAGGGTGGAGCTAGCACATAGAGTGATCATCATGATGCGCATGGATGACATGCAATCCTCCCGAACCTTCGTGGAGCCCGCCTAACGTTGTGCGTAACCCGCGGGCCGGGCTGGCGCGGCCGTTGCGCACGCAACGGCCGTGACAGCACGGTGCGGCGGGTTCACGCACGTGTTAGCCAGCGCCGCCGCCTTCTCCTCGGATCCCATAGTACGAGACAAGGAACTCCTTCACACCCGCTGGCCCTCGGATTTCTAGGACCGGCCCGCTTTCTTCCCGATATCGCTGGCTCTCGAACCGCAAGAAGGGGCAAC
>JBGQGY010000193.1:0-4736 GCA_041497675.1 bacterium
GGGCCGCGGCTCGCTTGATCCACGGAACGCGGTCAAACGCGGTATCGCCGGATGCAAGAATGCTGACCCCCGCCTCCCGCATCTGCATCGGAATCAGCGAGTCGTTCACAAGCAATCCATGAGCCTGACGATACTCCTGACTCCTGTCGAGGAACTCATCGGGAAGGGGCAGCAGCTCGATTCCCATCCTGGGGATCTTCGCCACCGAGAAGTGGTATTTCGACAATTGCCGCACGAGGTCCGGACGCCGAGCCAAACGGGCCGAAGGATTGGACCCGAGCGGGAAGCCCTGCTCGGCCGCTTCAATCACCATGAGCCGGCGGGCGACTTCGAGCAGAATCGTCTGCCCCGTGAAGCCTCGCACTTCGCCGGCCTCGATCCGAGTCAGGAAGGTAGAACAGTCATCTGACCTACCGACGAAGTGATAGATCAGGATCTTCGCATCAACGAACACCGCGCTCGACCGAGGAACCTCAGCCAGCGTCATACGGGTCCTCTTCCAACACGCGACGGAGGGCGCGTGCAGCAATCGTGTAAGTCCCCTTGGTCTCAGCGACCACCGACGCGCGGGAGCCCGTCACGGCCAGGGCCCGCTCCAACGCCTCTGCGATGACTTCGTTCAGGCTCCGGCCCTGCTGTCGGGCGGCTGCCTAGAGTAACCTCCCGAATCTAGATGTCAAGATATAAATCTAGATATCTCGATACACGGGGATGAGGAATCCGCATCGCACTACGATCTCGACCTTGTCGCCAGAGACCAGGGCGACGGCGAGCGCGCCCGCCGCTCTTCGAGGAGAGCCTGAACCGCTTTCAGGAGATGCTGCGCACAGCTCTCGGCGTACCGCCCGACCCGGCGCAGCAGGACGAAGTCGCATCGGCGGCGCAGCGCGTCCGCGAGCGATTGGGGGGAAGCGGCGTTTGTCCAGGCTTCGGGTGAGGGCCGTGCTCAGTCCCTCGAAGAAACCATCGACGTCGCCCTGAGGCTCTTTCACACGCGGTCCGGCGCCACCGGGCCTCGGGTGCCGGAGGGCCCCCGACTGACGGCGCGCGAACGACAGGTGGCGACGCTCATCGCCCAAGGATACTCAAACCGCCAGATCGGGTCCGCGCTGTCAATCGCTGAACGGACCGCCATCAGCCATGTCGAGCACATCATGAACAAACTCAGCGTGAACTCCCGCGCTCAGATCGCGGTGTGGGCCGTCCACAATGGGTTAGAGTCGCCGGTCGAAACTTGAAGTGTGGATCTAGCGACGCGAGTAGACGCGGGCGTTGCCGGTCTTGCCAACCTGCACGATGACGCCCGCTTCCTTTAGACAGTATGCCGCCTTCTGGGCCAACCAGCGGGGCCTGCCGAGCGATGCCGCGAGGTGCGTCGTCTGGAACGGATCGGGGAGACCGGGCGGGAGAAGATCGAGCAGGTCCGAAGGCGCACGGAGGATCCTGCGGTCAAGCACGTCGAGCAGGCGGCGCTCAACGGTCGTCCAGTCACGCCGGCGTCGCCCGCCCCTGCCGCCACCCCGGCGAATCTCCTCCTCTCGAATCACGACGACTTCCAACTCGAAGTTCTTGTGGGCAAGGAGTGTGGGGAAGCTCACCAGTTCCTCGAAGATCTGCTCAAAGCCGCCGCGCTTGGGCGACCGGCGACGCTCGATGCCGCCGCCGGCCGACTGCTTCACGAGCCAGCGCTCAGCCGGGACGGGATGGACGAGCCGGACCCGATGGCGGCGCACGAGGTCCCGCATCTTTTTGGCAATCGACGAGAAGTTCGACGTCTGGATCTCAATGATCAGCCCGGCGCGCAGGATATCGACGAGGTATCCGTCCACAGGCGCTTCCACGATATCGCCAGGCGCTGCGTAGAGCCGCTTGAGCGATGCGTGTAGATGCCCCTCTTTGAGCGCACCGATCGACTTCATCAAGATGTTCTTCTGAGACGGCCGAACGATTCCTGGGATCGGCGGAGAAAGACGGGAGGCGGGATCGCTCCCGCCTCCGGCCCTTCTCTGCGCAGCGCGTGCGCGACGTGCTACGCGTCGTAGTAGAGGTAGAACTCCGACGGATGCGGCCGCAGCCGGATGTAGTCCACTTCCTTCGCTCGCTTCATCCCAATCCAGGTCTCGATCAGGTCCATCGTGAACACGTCGCCGGCCAGCAGGAACTCGTGGTCCTTTTCCAACGCCTTCAGCGAGTCGTCCAGCGACCCCGGCACCTGTTTGATCTTCGCGGCCTTCGCCGGCGGCAGCTCGTACAGGTCGACGTCCATCGGCTCGCCCGGATCGATCTTGTTCTTGATCCCATCCAGGCCTGCCAGCGTCATCGCGGCCATCGCCAGGTAGGGGTTCGCAAGCGGGTCCGGCGGGCGGTACTCGATGCGGACGGACTTGGGATTGTTCGAATACACGGGGATCCGCACGGCGGCGCTGCGGTTCCGCTTCGAGTAGACGAGGTTCACCGGCGCCTCGTATCCGGGCACCAGCCGCCGGTACGAGTTGGTCGTCGGCGCGCAGAACGCGAGCAGCGCGGGCGAGTGCTTCAGCAGGCCGCCGATGTACCACTTGGCGGTCTCGCTCAGGTTCGCGTACCCGTTGGCATCGAAGAAGATGTTCTTGCCGTCCTTCCACAGACTCTGGTGGCAGTGCATCCCCGACCCGTTATCGCCGAAGAGCGGTTTGGGCATGAACGTCGCGGTCTTGTAGTGCGACCGTGCCACCATCTTCACGATGTACTTGTAGAGCTGCATATGGTCGCCCATGCGGGTCAGGGTCTTATACCGCAGGTCGATCTCGCACTGCCCCGCTGTGGCGACCTCGTGGTGATGCACCTCGACGTCGATACCCGCTTCCTGCAGTTTGAGCACCAGCTCGCTCCGGAAATCCTGCAGGCTGTCCGACGGCGGCACCGGGAAGTAGCCCTCTTTGTGCCGTGGCTTGTAGCCGAGGTTCGGCTTCTCGTCGCGGCCGGTGTTCCAGGCGGCCTCGGCGCTGTCGACACTGTAGAACGCCTGGTTGGCCGTCTGGTCGTAGCGGACGTCGTCGAACACGAAGAACTCGGCCTCGGGCCCGAAGTAGACGGTCGTCGCGACACCGCTCTTCTTGACGAACGCTTCGGCCTTCTGGGCCACGAACCGGGGATCGCGCGTGTACCGGCCGCGGGTGATCGGATCGTAAATATCGCAGGTGATCAACATCGTCGGGATCCGGCTCATGGGATCAACGGTCGCGGTCGACGCGTCCGCGATCAGGAGCATGTCGCTCTCGTGGATGTGCTGGAAGCCGCGGATGCTGCTGCCGTCGAAGCCGATGCCCTCCGTGAAGAGGTCGGCGGAGAGCTCCTTGACGGGGAGCGAGAAGTGCTGCGACATCCCGAACAGATCGCTGAACCGGAGGTCCACGATCTGGATGCCTTGCTCCTTCGCCATCTCGATCACACTTGCCGGACTGACATCGGCGGTCGAGCGATCACCGACCATTGCCATACCTGTCCCCCTCCTCCTACCCCGCGCTCCGGGGTGGTGAAAACGAAAACGCCCCACACTGTGGGGCGCCGTGGCCCGTGCCCTTCTATTCGCTTTCCATGAGTATACCAGAGGCCCGCCGGAGCGTCAACCCCGTGTACTCGTTCAGTAGATGCCGGACACTTTACCCCCTCGCCGTAGTGTACTCCTGACAGACCTCAAATGGCGTGCGGTAGTTGAGATGCTGATGGGGCCGGATGGTGTTATAGATCTGGGCCCAGGCCTGGAGTTGCGTCCGGTGCTCCGTCAGATCCGCCTGCACCGGCCAGACCTCGTAGAACTCTTCCCGATGCGTTCGTTGCGCCCGTTCCACATGGCTCTGGAGTTTGGGGCTGCGCGGGGGAATCACAAACACGCGGATCCCCAGCGCCGCACACGCGGCTTCGAACCCCCCGCGAAACTCACTACCCCCATCGATTTGCAGCGCCCGAATCGAGAACGGCGCCCGGCGCACCAGCACGTCCAGAAAGGCCCGCGCCGTGTGCGCGGTCGCCACGCCGTACACTTCCATCACGTCGTACCGGCTGATCACATCCCGCGCGGTAAACTGCTTCCGGCGTAGATTGGCCACCACTAACACGTCCAAGGTATCCACCTGCACCAAATCCCCCGGCCGGCGGATCGGATAGTCTCGCGGCAGCCGCTGCGCCCATGGGCGCGGGCGCCAGCGGCTCTTCCGGCGTCCCAGCCGCGCCTCGCGCAACACCCCCCGCGCTCTGAGCCGCCCGAGCACCCGCCCCACTGTGGACGCGGACAGCGTGATCCCTTCTCGCCGCAGCAACACCGCCAGCTTCTCCTTCCCCCACCGCGGGTAGTCTGCCCGCAGCGCCCGGATCCGCTCCACCACCGCCAGCGGCGTCTGCGGCTGCCGGACCCGGTGGGGCCGTCGCGTCCGCCGATCGTCCTCCAGACTCTCCAGGCGCCGCGGCTCGTAGCGCCGACGCCACCGATAGAAGGTATCCGGGCTGATTCCAAAGTGCCGGCACGTCAGCCGGGCATTCCGTCCCTGCCGCGCGTAGTAGTCCATCCACGCCAGCCGCCATCGGGCCTCCCGCGACAGCTCGGGCCCGATCCGCTGCACCACCGCCTTACCCCGCGGGATGACTTGCTCCTGGACATTCATGGGCACAGCGTACAAGCCCCGCCGGTGAAGCCGAAAGCCTTGTTTGCGCCGGATCACCCTTTGACCGGGTGTACGGGATCTATCTGAACTTACACA
>JBGQGY010000194.1:0-4694 GCA_041497675.1 bacterium
ATGATGCGCCCTGAAGACAGGGCGCTGCGAACGCTGAGCAGACGAGGCCGGCATGACGATCCGACTGACGATGGCGTTTTCCGACAATCCGCGCGTCCAGCCGCTGAAAGACGGGGCGGTAAAGCCGCAGAACATCGAACTGGATTGCGTCACGCTCGATCCCTCCGCGCTGTTTCTGCGCAACCTGTTCTATGACGAATTCGACGTGGCGGAGATGTCGATCTCCGAGACGCTCCTGGCGCTGGAGCGCAGCGACGGAACCAAATGGGACTGGTCGGCGCTGCCGGTGTTCTTGAGCCGCGGGCACCACTGGCCATACCTCTACGTCAACACCGAAGCGGGCATCGCCGGCCTTGCCGACCTGAAGGGCAAGCGGATCGGAATCCCCGATTACGACATGACGGCGGCCTTATGGTTCCGCATCACGCTGAAGGACCTCTATGGCATCGAGGCCAAGGACAATGTCTGGTTCAACGGACGCACCAGGGAGCTGAGCCATGGCGGGGCGCTCGGTCTCGACAAGGCCGCGCCCAAGGGCGTCGCCCACCATTGGCTGACCGCCGACCAAACGCTCGACCAGATGGCCCGCACCCCCACCCTAACCCTCCCCGGCTCGCGGGGGAGGGTTAGGGTGGGGGCGGCCAAATGGTGCGCCGTTGGGCGCGGATGACTAAGCCAGAGGAAAAACGCCAGCCGGGAGGGCGCGCGCCCCAGAATCGTGCGCAGGAAACCGCTGCCTCGCCGATCGGCATGCGGGTGGTCCTCGGCCTCGGGCTGCTTCTGGCGGGCTTTCTGCTTTGGCAGGTGCGCGATCTTGTGCCGTTCTGGGCGGCGGCAAGCGTCTCGGTCAACGTCGAATTCGCGACCACCACCGAGCGCGATGACGCCCGCGTCACCCGCGCCTTCGAGACCGCGCTGCAAACGGTTGCGGCCGATGCGACCCTGGAACCGCTCCCCAACCAGACCAGGGTGCGCCATACGCGTCTCACTGTACGCGCGTCCTCGAGCGCGGAGGCAATCGCCCAGGCGACCGCAATGGCCGAGGCGATCGCGGCAGCCTTCTCCGGCGAAGGCGAGGGCACGCTGTCGGTCGATGTCCGACGCCGGACCACACCGGTTCCCGATCGCACCACGGAATTTCTGGGTAATGCTCTGCGCATCGGTGCTGGAGTCGCGGGAATTCTCGGCCTCGCGCTGATCGCGCTCGGCTGGTTCCGCTTTCAGGCCGGCCCCGATCGCCTGCCGACGCAATTCTGGTGGGCGGCGGGCGGTGGCGTGACGCTGGCGCTCGCCGCTTTCGTCCTCCCCGGCGAGATCATGATTTTGCTGATGATCATGGCAATCCCGATCCTGGTTGCCGGGGTGATCCTGTGGAAGACGATGCAGGTGCGCCATGCGGCAAGCTGGCCCTCGACGCGCGCCCGCATCATCAAGTCGGCGCCGCGCGCGCTCCATCGGCGCGGCGTCGGGGAGGTGACGCAAATCGTCAGCGTTGCCGATATCGAATACGAATTCAGCCTCGGCGATCGCGTCATTCGCGGCACGCGCATCGGCATTGGCGAGATCGCCGATGGCAGCGTGGAGGAAACGCTCAACCGCTATCCCGTAGGCGCCACGGTGCCGGTCTACTACGACCCCAAAAACCCGCAGGAAACGCTCCTGGAGCGGGATCCCCCTCTCCCGGTTATCTGGCTGTATCTGATCGCCGCCGCATTCTTCATCGCGGGCCTCGCGATATTGACGGTTTTCGCGAATGGGACTGCGATTCTGGAGAACCTGGAGGGGTATTTCCCGGAGGGCGCGTTTCTGCCGGGCATGGCGTTCTTCGCCTTGGCTGGGCTGATGCTGCTGGCCATGCTCCGGGTCGCGCGGCGGCAAGTCGCCGAGGCTTCGGGGTGGAAGGTGACCGGCGGCCGCATCGTCTCCAGCACGCTCGAGCATTACCGGGCCCCGATCGGTCGCGGCCGCGGCGGCGGATACGCGACCTTCTACGAGCCGGTCGTCGAATATTCGTACCGCGTGAACGGCCGCGAGTATCACAGCACACAGCTGAGCTTCGGCGGGAGGGTCGCGGGTTCAGAGGAGCTGGCAGCGGCCAAGGCAGCGCAATATGCCGCGGGGAGCGAGGTCCTCGTGCACTACGATCCCGAGAACCCGTCCAACGCGGTTCTCGATCTCAAGGTCGCTTACGCCGCGCCCTTTCTGGTGATCGCGCTGGTGTTCCTCGGGCTGGCTGTCTTCTTTTCCGGCGCATTCCGGTGAAACTCGGCCATCCGTATCTTCTCAGCCCGGCGCGGGCGGCACAGCGGGGCAAATCGGCATCTGAAAGGAGACGATGCGGGTGCGCCAGCCGGCAGCGGATGTCGTCTTGTAGTACTCGCTTGTGTACCAGAACCGGCAGGGCGTCACCGGGTCTACGTCCAGCGTTGAATAATCTCCCCAGCGCGCGAAGTTAGTGGTCTGCGATCCGCTGCCGTTCACCAGCGTGATCTCCCCCTGCGCCATGGTGCCTAGCGGATCGTTGCTGCGCCGTGTACCCGCGCGCATGCTGGGGAATACGTGGGTGGAGGACGCGGTATAGCCGAGCGCGATATTGCCGCCTTGGTCCATTGCCGCGCTTGCCATCCAGCGGTGAGTGGCGTCCGGCGATTGCGTGCCCTGCTGATACAGCTTCCACAACCCGGCAGCGCGCTGCCGCAGCTCATACCAGCGCACGCCAGCGCGGCCGTGCCCGTCCACGTTGATCGTGTGGTTCGTCACCAGAGTGTGGTACCTGCCGAAATTGCGGTACTGCGCACGCCACATAATCCAGGCCGGCAGCGTCTCCAGCTTCTGCTGTGTACCCGGCTGGTCGACGCAGACGCCGCTGAACGGATCGTTGCACAGCACCGCATTAAACGGCGCCACGGGAATCGTCGCCGCCAGCGTGAAGCTGGATTGCGCCGGATTAGCCCAGTTAACCTTGAAATTGAACACCTCCAGGCGATCCTTTCCGCCGAACTGGGTTCCATCCACATGCCGCACAAACGGATTGGGTGCACCGGCGGGCGGCGGTGGGCCGTCGAAATCGGCCGGCATCAGGAACAGCGATGGCGCGGCGACAGAAAACTGCACCTGGCGCGCCGGGGCGCCGACCAACATCTTGGCGCGTTCAAACACCCACACATCCAACCCGCCATTCGGGAAGCCGCGCTGTGTGCCCATGTAGTAGCCATCCGGCCAGACGCCGATCTTTGGGTAATCCGGCGTCACCTTCTGCCCCGTTGGTGTGACAGTGGGGAAGGCATAGCGAAACCAGCCACTATTCACCGGATCCGGGCCGCGAGAGACGGCGATGCACTGGAAATCTGCATGGATGGCAAATTGGCTGACCATCCAGCGATTCGCCAGGCGGTCATAGCGCACGATAGGATCGCCAGCGTTCTCTGTCTCACACGGGCCACCAAATCCTGCCCAAAGCGAATTGATCTGCACCGGCCCTAGTAGCGTCTGCCCCGTCTTGCTGAAGATCGCGAGCGCGGCGTTCACCATTTGGATGTAGTGTTTCGGCCCGACCGCACCAGCGATGTCCGGCGGCACGAAGCCGGTGGCGGGAATGCCGTCGAAACTGGCGGCGATGGTGGGTTGCGGGCCGGTAGGTGCCAGCAGCGCTTCCGCCTGCAGCGCGGTATCCATCGCCGCGGCGCGCGGCGGGCCCACGGGTGGGCCCAGCTGGCCGTCGCGATCCAGGTCGCCGCGATCCACCACGGGATCGCCAGGCTTCCATTGCGGCACCACCGGCGCTCCGGCGGCAGTGGCCATAGCGGCAAGGCCCATCGCTGCTCCGCCCGCGGCCACCGCGGGGCGCACGATCGGCGCGCCGATCTGCTGCGCCCAGGCGGGCGAGCCGGCCGTGAGGCCCAGCAGAACCGCTCCGGCGACGCATGAATGAAGCAGAATCCGATGAGCGCGGGGTGGGGTAGCGCGCGATCGCATCAGCGTTTCCTCCCTTTATGGCATTATTCGCAGGATCAGTTGGATCGACGGAGGTCCTGGCGTTCCTGCACCGGATCGCCCGGCTTCCAGGTCGGTGCCGGGGCGGTACTAGCCGCTCCACCCGGTTGCGTATCAGGCGTGACGGCCGGACGGGTGACGGGGCCGGATATGGCGGGGCCGGTGCCACTGGCACCGCTGCCGGTGGGCGGCACGGCCGTACCGTCAGCGGCCGGCGGGGCAGGGCTGGACTGCACGGTCGTGGCGAGGCGGGGTGGGCCGCCGGCTTGCAGGCATCCCGTAAGGCCGCCAATTGTCATAGCAACAACCAGGACCATCAGCCCACGGCACCACGGGCCGGTTGACATGGCCAGAGGATTGGATCGGGGATCGGCAACCAAGCACAACACCATCGTCCAGCCTTTCACGTGGGCGTGCCATGAAAGTCGCAATAGTGGTACCTACACGTATGGGCTGGCAACGTCAACCTGAGCGGTGCTAACCAAATACCATTAGGAGCCTGCGGCGTGTTTGCGTGATTAGAACGCTTGCAGAAAGGCGGTTTACCAGCGGCACTCGCGCTAGATCCAGCCACGACCGCTTGCCCCGCCCCTGCGCGCCCGGCAGGATGCGGGCGTTTGAGCCCCGGAAGCGGGCTGCGCGGTAAGCGGAGAGAATGCGATGAACGGTGCGGAAAGCCTGGTGCGCACGCTGGTCGGCGG
>JBGQGY010000195.1:0-4681 GCA_041497675.1 bacterium
AACGCGAACACGCCGGATGGGACGCACCAGACGCATGGCCTCGAGGTGCACGCGCGCCTGCGTACCAGACCCCAGGATCGCCAGATCCCCGGCGCCCTCCCGCGCCAAGAGCCGGGTTGCGACGCCGCTGACCGCCGCCGTACGGATCGCCGTCACCGACGTGGCGTCGACGATCGCCAGCGGTCTGCCGTTCTTCGTCTCGAAGAGCATGATCGCGCCCTGGTGCGAGTCAAACTCGGTCCCGTGATTGCCGGGGAACACGCTGATCACCTTCAGCCCCATCACGTTCCGGTCGCCGGCATAGGCCGGCATCGTGCCGAGCGCGCCCACGCGCTCCGGCAACCACATGACCGACCGCAGCGGCATCAGCACCTCGCCCCGGGCGAGCCCGGCCAGCGCCTTGGCCATGACGTCCACGCACTCGCCCATCGGCAAGAGCGCCGGGACGTCGGCCTGGTTCACGATGAGAATCTCCATGCCGAGGACTACCTCCCGCCGCCCCGCAGACGCGGATCGAGCGCATCACGGATGCCATCGCCCAACAGGTTGAATCCCAAGACCACCATGGAGATCGCCAGCCCAGGGAACGTCGAGACCCACCATTGGCCGGGGATGTAGTTCCGCCCTTCCGCGATCATCACCCCCCACTCGGGCGTCGGCGGCTGCGCGCCGAAGCCGATGAACCCCAACCCGGCCGCGGTCAGGAGAATCCCCCCCATGTCGAGGCTCACCTGGATGGTGATCGGGCTGACGACACCCGGCAGGATGTGCTTGAAGAGGAGGCGCCCGTTGGCGGCGCCGATCGCCCTGGCGGCTTCGATGTAGTTTTCTTCACGGATGCCGAGCGTCATGCTGCGCGCCAACCGTGCGTAGGCCGGCCAGGAGGCCAGCGCGATCGCGAGCACGACATTTTCCAGCGTCGGCTTCAGCGCAGCGGCGATTGCCATCGCCAGAATCAGCGAAGGGAAAGAAATGAACATGTCAGTCAGGCGCATCAGCAGGTCATCGACGCGGCCACGGAAGAACCCCGAGACGATCCCCATGGGGGCGCCAATCGACAGCGCGACCGCCGCGGCGAGAATGGCGATCCGCAGCGAGATCCTCGAGCCGTGGATAATACGACTAAAGATATCGCGCCCAAGCTGATCGGTGCCAAACAGATGATCACCACTGGGCGGCCGCAGACGCGACAGGGTGTCGGTGCGTAGCGGATCGTAGGGCGCGATGACCGGCGCCGCAAAGGCGATGAGGATCAGCAAGCCGATGATCATCAGACCGCCGAGAGACAGCGGGTTGCGCAATGTCCGCCAGACGCGCCGCCAGGTCTGCGAGCGGCCCGCGTCCGTTGCGGCGTCGTTACTCGTAACGGATCCGGGGATTGAGGACGCCATAGGCCAGATCTACGATCAAATTCGCCAGTGAAAAGATGAGACCGATGACCAGCGTGGCGCCCATCACCGCGGCGAAGTCCTGTGAGAGGATCGCGCTGGTGGCATAACGGCCTAGACCGGGCCAGGCGAACACCGTCTCGGTGAGCACCGAACCCTCAAGCAGGCCCCCGTAGTAGATCCCGATGACCGTGACAATTGGCAGCAGGGCGTTCTTGAGGGCGTGCCGCAGGATGACCGTGCGCTCCCGCAGGCCCTTGGCGCGCGCCACCTTCACGTAATCTTGGCCGAGGACCTCCAGCATGCTCGCGCGGGTGATGCGCGCGATGCCGGCAAGCGACTTGGACCCCAGCACGAGGGCCGGCAGGACAAGATGCCCCGCCAGGTTGGCCAGGACACCGAAATCCCTGGCGAGCAGCGCGTCGACCATCAGGAGACCCGTGACCCGTGGAGGGCGCGTCAGGTAGATGTCGAGCTGTCCCGGGCCGGGCACCACACCCAACCAAAAGTAGAAGATCAGGAGCATGATCAGCCCCTGCCAGAACGCCGGCATTGAGAGCCCGATCAGCGAGAGGAACCGCGTGACGTGATCGAGTATGCTGCCGCGGGCGACGGCCGAGAGGATGCCCACCGCCAGCCCCGTGGCGACGCCGATGACGATCGACACCGTCGCCAGCTCGATCGTCGCGGGGAGGAACTCCCGCAGATCCACCATCACCGGTCGGTGGGTGGCCAATGAGGTGCCCAGGTCCCCGCGGGTCAACCGTTGCAGGTAGATGGCGAACTGCGCGTAGATGGGGCGGTCGAATCCGAGCCGGTGACGCTCTCGGTCGATCACGTCCTGGCGGGCCTGCGGACCGAGGGCCGCGGCGACCGGGTCACCCGGGATGACGTGTGAGAGGACGAAGGTGATGATGAGAACGCCAAAGATGGCCACACAGGAGAGCACAATCCGCCGGACGATGTAGGCCCACATGGAGAGTGGGGGCGGCGGCGCCGCCCCCCTCCAGACTGGTTACTCCTTGACCGCGCCCCAGAAGTTGTACGTCTCGTAGAGCGGCGAAGGGTCATAGCCCTTCACGTTCGACCGCATCGCCACCTGCCGCAGCGGGTAGGCGAACACCGCGAAGGGTCCCTCGTCCAGCACGAGCCTCTGGATTTCCTTGTACATATTCTCGCGCTTGCCACGGTCGAGCTCGGCCACAGCCTGTTGCACCATGCGCTTGACCGGGTGGTCCCACTTGTTGCGCCAGGCAAGCTGCCGCACGTCGAAGTCGCCAAACGCCTTAGCGAGGTTATCCGGGTCGGGATAGTCCGCGCCCCACCGCGCGATGACCATCTGGTGGTTCTGCGCCCGATAGATGCTGTTCAGTTCTGCCGACCGCAGCACGCGGACGTCGACGTCGATGCCGATCTGCCCCAGGTCTTCTTTGATCTTTGCCGCCACGCTGGGCGTGATCGGGTCGACGCCCACCAGCAGCTCGGCCTTGAAGCCGCGCTCCATACCGGATTCGCGCATCAACGCCCTGGCCCGATCCAGATTCTTGCGGTACGGGTTCTCGGGCAGGTAGCCGAACATGCGGGCCGGCACGATCGTCTGCCCGACCTCGATGGCATCTTCGTAGATCCGTTTGATCGCGTCGTAGTCGATGGCCCACTTGACCGCGTTGCGGACTGCCTTGTTGGCGAAGGGCGCGTAGCCGGTGTTCATCGCCACGTATCGCAGCGTGAACGTCGGCGTGGACTTCACGACGATGCTTGGGTTGCCCGATAGCTCCTTGATTTGACCCGGCAGCAGGTTGTGCGCGACGTCGAGGTCGCCGCGCTGCAACGCCAGCATCTGCGCGGTCGGGTCAGGCATTTCCTGGATGAACACCCGGCCCATCTTCGCGCGGCCGCGCCAATAGTTGTCGAAGGCCTGGAGTTCGATCTTGACGTTAGGGCTCCACCCCTTGAGCAGGAAGGCGCCGGAGCCGGCATCGTTGTTGCTCAGCCATTTGTTGGCGAGCGGGTCATCCGTGGTCGCGTTCTTCTGGATGACAGCCTGTTCGACGACCGAGGTGACCGGGTTGGCCATCACCGACGCCATCAGGATCTCGGGCATCGTCTGCTTGAACGTCACCCGCAACTGGTTGGAGCTGATCGCGACGATGTCATCGGGGCGCTGGACGAAGTCGGTAACGATGAAGGCCGGCGTCAGGTTGAGCCGCATCACGCGGCGGAGCGAGAACTCGACCGCTTTCGCATCGACCGGGTTCCCGCTGTGAAACGTAGCGCTCCGGAGTTTGAAGGTGTAAGTCTTGCCGTCCGCCGAGACCGTCCACGATTCCGCCAGCCGTGGAATGGCTCGGGTGAAGTTGTTGTTGAAGTCGACCAGCGTGTCGTAGATGTGATAGTCGGCCCACACCGAACTAAATTCGAACGCCTGCGCCGGGTCCAGGCTGTTGGCGTCCGAGATGATCTCCGCGATCACCAAAACGTTCGGTGGTACCCGGCTCGCCGCCGGAGCGGCCCAGGCTGGCATCAGCGCGGCCGTCACGAGGATCGCGATTGCCACCAGATACCATGCTCGTGTCATCGACGTGTCCCCCTTGTAGTTGATGGGCGGGTGTTTCGGCCCCGGGCTCGGCGAAACCTGCGCGTGGCGCGGGCCGCGTCGCGCGTCAGGCGCTTGACAGCGAGCGCCGACCACGGCACCCTGGCGGCAGTGGATCCGCTGAAGGGAGCCTACGACTACGCGGCCCGCGCGCACGCCGGGCAGCACCGGAAGGGCGGCGCGCCCTATATCCTCCACCCGGCCGCGGTGGCGGCAATCCTGCAGGGGGCCGGCGTCGATGAAATGGCCGTCCTCCGCGCGTCGTTGCTGCATGACGTCGTGGAGAACGCGCCGCGCAAGGTGGCGGATATCGCGTCGGAGTTCGGCCCTACGGTCGCCGATCTGGTCGGCGAGTTGACGAGGCCCGAAGCGACCCGTCACGATCGCGAGGCGTTCCGCCTCTATCTCGAGGGGTTGAGCGGCCGGGCCCGGCTGATCAAACTCGCCGACCGCATCGAGAACGTGCGGGGATTGCGGGCCATCCACGACGACTCGGAGTTCGTCCGCCGTTACCTCGAAGAAACGCGGGCACTATTCCTCTCGGAGTGGTCGGCACGGACCCACCCGGGGTTGGCGCAGACGTTGGACGAGGCCTATCAGGCGGCCGTCTTCAGGTGGTTCGAGGACTTGCGAACGGCATACCGGCCGCAGCGGGTACGGCTGCTGTTCCTCGGTGAAGCGCCGCCGGATCCCAAAC
>JBGQGY010000196.1:0-4649 GCA_041497675.1 bacterium
GGTTCTTGTGGTAGGCTTGACACAACTAGTACTATATGGTACTAGTTACCTGCTTGTCTTAGGAACGGAGCGACGGAGGCCCCGCGGCGTGGTCGGCTAGTGCACGGGACGCGCGAAAACCTGGGGTTTGCACTGGCGAAAGCCAGCCAGCGATGGAATGAGCGTCTGGCCGAGGCGTTCAGGCGGGCAGGGTACGGCGAGATCAGCCCATCCTACGGGTCGATCCTGCTGCCGTTGTTCGAAGAGGACGGGCTGCGGATGGGCGAACTGGCGCGCCGGGCGAATCTCAGCAAGCAGGCCATGACGACGATGATCAGAGTGATGGAACGCAAAGGATTGATCACGCGCAGCCGCGATCCGGCCGACGCCAGAGCATCGAGGATCTTCTTGACACCCCGAACGCGGCGGTTTCAGACGGCGGCCGAACGGGTCCTCGCCGAGATGGCGCGTCGGGTCGAGACGCGACTCTCTCCGGCCGAGATCGCGCAGTTGAGTCAGCACTTGAAAATACTGATGAATCTGTAGGAGGAACTTTGCCCGGCGTAGCGTCACGCGTATCGTTGCACGAAGAGGTCCGCGTAGAACACGGGCCAGTCCGGGCGCGGCGACTGACGGGCGTATTCCTTGTCCGCCAAGACAAAGAAATAGACGAGCTCACTCCGGGTGAACGATCGGCCGACGAGGGGTCCCACCTGTTCCTGCAGACGCTCCGCGTACCACAACGGCCATTCCGGATCCTCACCGTCGGTCCGAGTGAAGGCTTGATGGTGGGCCGTACCGGTCTCGCGGAAGAGATCGGCGAGGCGGTCGGTCAGATCTGGCGTGGGTGCGGGGGTCATGACGACCGATAAAACTCGGTCAGCGCGGAGGCGACCGCGTGGACGATCGCCTGCAGGAAGGCTTCGCCCCGTTCGGCGGTAGCCCGATCAGGGCTGTCCGTGAATCCGTTCATGCTCTGCCACGAGCCGTGGTGCTCCCCACGGTACGGGCGGGCGCTATCGCGTGGGTCGGACCCGGTCGCCCCTTCCCGGTGCGGTAGGGGCTGCCGCACGAGGTCAGGTTTCACCACCAGCGACAGCGACGTCTCGAAGAATCCCGCATGCCCCGCCAGCCGCCCGTGTGTGTGCGCATCTGCGGCAATCAGCGCGTCCCAGGCGATCCGCCAGTACGACCCCGCCGCGATGTGCGCGGGATGTCTTAAGGCCATGTCGCGGGCGACGAGTTCGGCGAGTTCGTGATTGCCGCCGTGACCGTTGAGGAGGAAGATGCGGCGAAATCCGCCGGTGATCAGCGACTCGACGAGATCCGAAATGACGCGGTAGTAGGTTTCGGTCGCGATAGACATCGTGCCGCCGAACGGCAGGTGATGGGCCGACGATCCAAACGGAAGGGTGGGCGCCACGACGACCGGGATCCGCGCCGCCGCTTCGGCCGCCGCGGCCCGCGCGATGTGATCGACGGCGAAGAAGTCGGTGCCCACGGGGAGATGCGGCCCGTGCTGCTCGGTCGCCCCGATGGGAAAGACGACCAGGGTCTCGGGCGCAACGGCACGCGCCTCTTCGCGGGTCAATTCATTCAGCATCAGTCGTGAGGCCATCGGATCGTTCACCTCTATCTCGTCAAAGCGCAACGATCTTACATGAGGTCATATAATACAACCGGGACGGGTGCCGGATGGGCCTGCCAGGAGAACAGTCAATGATTCCATTGATCTCAGGGATTCACCACGTCACGGCCATCGCCAGCGATCCGCAGCGCAATATGGATTTCTACGCCGGCACCCTCGGGCTGCGGCTGGTAAAGCTCACCGTCAACTTCGACGATCCCGGCACGTATCACCTGTACTACGGCGATGGTGTCGGCCGGCCCGGGACGATTATGACGTTCTTTCCATGGCCCGGCGCGCCCCGCGGGACCGTCGGGCTCGGGCAAGTCGGCGTCACGGCATTCGCGGTTCCGACAGAGTCGCTTGGGTTCTGGCGGCAGCGGCTCGAGGCGCACGGGGTCAAGACCCGCGGGCCCGCAGGACGCTTCGGCGAGCAGGTGCTCGAGTTCGACGATCCCGATGGTTTGCCGTTGGAACTCGTCGCCGGCGGCTCCGATGCGCGACCCGGATGGGACGCAGGTCCCGTCAAGGTGGAGCATGCGATCAGGGGGTTTCACAGCGTGGCATTGGCCGAGCGACCGCCCCGGGACGCCAGCGAGCGCACGCTGGCGTTGTTGGGAGCCTCGATGGATTTCCGCCTCGTGGCCGAGAGCGGGGATCGCCTCCGGTATGCCATGGGTGATGGCAGTCCCGGCGCGCTCGTCGACGTACTGCTGACCGCAGTTCCGCAGGGACGCGGTGCGGCCGGTACCGTGCACCACGTCGCGTGGCGGACACCGGACGACGCGCATCAGGCGGCCTGGCGTGAGCGAATTGCTGCTGCCGGTCTCGACATCACGCCGGTCCGCGACCGGCAGTACTTTCGCTCGGTGTATTTCCGCGAACCAGGCGGCGTGCTCTTCGAGATCGCGACCGATCCACCGGGATTTGCGACCGACGAATCCCCCGAGCATCTTGGCGAGCGCCTGCGGCTTCCGCCGTGGCTGGAGCCGAAGCGCGCCACCATCGAGCGGTCGCTGCCGCCACTACGACTGCCCCAGGCGGCGCGCCGGGACTAGCGACGCATCCGGATCGCCCGAAACCCCTTGAAGCAATCAATTTGATCTTACTATAATCAATATAAAGCAAGGTAAATCTAGGGTTCGGGATCCTATCCCGGAGGCGCTGTCATGAGCGTGGAGTACAAGCGAGGCCTGGAGGACATTATCGCCGCCACGTCATCGATCTGTACAGTTGATGGCGCGGCCGGGAAGTTGCGATACCGTGGCTACGACATCGACGATCTCGCGCAGCGCTCATCCTTTGAAGAAGTGACGTCCTTGCTGTGGTTTGGGGACCTCCCGAAGAAGGCGGATCTGGACCGTTTCAGTCGCGAGCTGGCCGGGAGCCGCGCGCTGCCCGCGCCTGTGTTGGACGCGATGCAGGCCTATCCGCGAAAGGTGCACCCGCTCGAAGCCATCCGGACGGCCGTGTCGTTCCACGCGATGTACGATCCCGACGCGCATGATAATTCGGCCGACGCCAATCTGCGAAAGAGCGTGCGGCTCACCGCGCAGATGGCCACCTTCGTGGCCGCCTGGCGGAGGATCCGCGAAGGCAAGCCCGTCGTAGCGCCCGACGCCGCCGATGGGGGACATTCGCACGCGTGGAACTTCCTCTACATGAACTCGGGGCAGGCGCCCGACGCGCTGAGTGAAGAAGCCATGAACAAAGTGCTCGTGCTCCACGCCGAGCACGAGTTGAACGCCTCGACGTTCGCGGCGCGCGTGGCGGTGGCGACGGTCTCGGATCTGCACTCGGCGCTCGTCGGGGCGCTCGGCACGCTCAAAGGGCCGCGCCACGGCGGCGCCAACGAAGACGTGCTCCAGATGCTGCAGGAGATCAAGACGCCCGAGCGCGCGGAGCCGTACATCAAAGGCAAACTTGCAGCGTTTGAGAACATGTCGAGGACCGAGCGCGCCGATCCCAAGAACCGCATCCCGGGGTTTGGCCACCGCGTCTACAAGGTCGATGACGCACGCGCGCCGCATTTGCGCGCCATCGGGCGGCGGCTGGCCGAGCGCGCCGGCGTATTGAATGTGGCCGAGACCGCCGAAGCCGTCTACCGGGTCATGCACGCCGAGACGAAGCTACCCGTCAACGTCGACTTCTTTTCGGCGGTCATCTATCACTCGCTGGCTATCCCCATCGATCTGTGCACGTCGATCTTTGCGGTCAGCCGCATGCCGGGCTGGTGCGCGCACATCATGGAGCAGTATGCGGACAACCGGCTGATCCGTCCACGGGCGGAGTACACGGGCGTTGGCCCGCGGCCGTTCGTGCCGATCGAGGCGCGCGGCTAAGCCGTTGCGCGGAGGCGGAGCCATGGTGATCTGGATTGACCACGATGAGTATCTCACCGCGCAAGAGGCATCGCAGATCCTCGGCGTGAAAACGCAGACCCTCTACGCTTATGTCAGCCGCGGGCTGCTGCGCAGTTACCGCCAGGGCATCCGCCGGCACCGGCTCTATCTGCGCCGCGAGGTGGAGGCGCTGGTCCGGCTCACGCCCGGCGACGTGCCAAGACCCCGCCGGGTTGGGCTTCCGCCGGCTGAAGACTGGGTGGGAGAAAACTGATGCCGGACACGTTGGCGGCGCTGGCGCCTCGAGCATCTGCGGTCACAACAGACCGGTTGCGCCAGGCGACGAGCCTGCTGGAGCGGTTGGTCAACTTCGATACCGGGACGCATTCGCTCGATACCCTCCCCGAGGCCAGCCGGTGGCTCGAGGGCAACCTGCGAGAATTGGGCCTGAACGTCGAGCGCCACGACGCCGCGGGTGCGGGCCCGACGCTGGTGGGACGGATGAACGGTCGGGGGCGCGCACGCGTGCTGTTCCTCGCGCACTATGACACCGTGTTCGAGCCGGGTGAACCGCAGCGGCGGCCGTTTCGGTCTGACGGCGGCCGCGCCTACGGGCCCGGCGTGGCCGACATGAAGGGCGGCGTGATCACGTTGTGGGAAGCCCTGCGGGCGCTGCGCTCGATGGGCTGGGACGACTTCAA
>JBGQGY010000197.1:0-4567 GCA_041497675.1 bacterium
GTACCCCTTCGCCGCCGTCTTCCCCACCCCGGCCAGCGCGTACGTGATCGCCGCCGTTAACGTCGTCTTCCCATGGTCCACGTGCCCGATCGTCCCAATATTCACGTGCGGCTTCGTCCGCTGAAATTTCTGCTTCGCCATCTCGCCCGGCTCCCCCTCAGAAGGATGGCCGCCCCGCATTGCGGCGGCCGTCAACTGCTGGAGCCCACGACCGGATTCGAACCGGTGACCTTGTCCTTACCAAGGACACGCTCTACCGCCTGAGCTACGTGGGCCAGTCCCCGGCGTATTATAGCAAAGGGGGTTCGAGATTCAACGCGCGCAGGACGACCGGACCCGCCGCCGAATCCTCCGGGCTGGTGAACGTTGCGCGTATGAGGAGGTCTCAGATGGATCTGATCTTCTGGGTGTTGGCGGGGCTGATTATCTACTTCCTGTTCTTCCGTCCGCCGGGCTAGGAACGCTCGATCCGGCGGCCCGTGACCCTACGTCGACGCGACCTGCGTCCTAGCGGACCGCGACCGGTTCTCGAGCGGCGACGGGGAGGCGCAAGGCAAACACGCTGCCTTGTCCGGACACGCTCTCCTTCAGAATGACCGTTCCACCCATCTGCTCGGCGAGCTTCCTAGAGATGTACAGCCCCAACCCGCTGCCGCCGCCACCGCGCCGGAGCCCGCGTTCGACCTGGCCAAACCTGACGAAGAGGCGGTCGTGGTGCTCCACAGGGATGCCGATCCCGGTGTCCCTCACAAGCGTCTCCACGTCCTTGCCATCGATTTCGTGCGAGATCTCGATCCGCCCGGTCTGCGTGTAGCGCACGCTGTTGCCAATCAGGTTGATCAGGATCTGCAGGACGCGCTCCGCGTCCTGCCGTACCAGCGGGAGTCCGGCCGGCGGCTGATACGAGATGGTCAAACCCTTTCGCTCGGCGTCGGGTCGCATCGTCTCGACCGCCTGGCGGACCAACGCCTGCAGGTCCCCAACCTCGACACGCATCGACACCGCCCCGTGGTCCAGCCGCGCAGCATCGAGGAAGTCGTTGACCATCCGGATCAGCCGTCCCGTGGAGGACAGGGCCTCCTGGATCGTCGCCTGGAGCGACGGTGGCAGCGACTCTTCCATCGCCATTTCCAGATTGCCCTTGATCACCGTCAGCGGTGTCCGGAGCTCGTGTGACGCGATATTAAAGAAGTCTTCGCGCATGCGTTCGACTTCGGACTCCGCGCGCGCGTCGCGCAGCAAGATGATCGCGCCGTGATTTCCGTTTGTCCCGCCCAACGGCGTAGCGGCCACAGCCGCCGGGAGCGCGACTTGCCCCGCGATGACGAACCGGGCCGGCGGTACCTCATGGCCGGCGATCGCGCGCCACATCGGGTGGGTGTTTTGAGAGACCGGCGTCCCGTCCTCGCGCCGCAGCGGGAGCACCGTCGTCAGAGACTCGCCCAGGATATCCTTGGGCGTCAGACCCAGGATCGCCGCCGCGGCCGGGTTGCAGAGCGTGATCCGCCCCGACTCGTCGGTAGCGACCAATCCCTCACCCATGCTGGTGAGTACGGTCTCGAGGCTGCGGTGGGCCTGCCAGATGCGGTTGCGACTTTGCAGGTTTCGTTTCGCCAGCAGATACGTGAACCCGGACACGAGCAGCAACCCGGCGGCGCGCGGCAGGCCCTGCGTCAGAGCCTCTACGGGCAGGATCTGCCCCGTGAAGGCTTTCACGACCAGCCCGATGATCAACGCGCCCAACGGGATCGCGAGAGGCACGATGATCGTCTGCGGCGCCTGCGTCCATGCCAGGGGCAAAATCGGCAGGAAGGTGACGAAGAAATAGGGACTCTGCTCACTTCCGGTCGCCTGGACCAGGACGGCGACCATCAAGCTGTAGACGCCCGAGGCGAAGACCGTCCGCGACAACCCGGCGCTGCCGATGGGCGCGACGTGGTAGAAGATCGCGGTGAACAGACACGTGAACGTCATGACGGCCGAGAGCGTCACCCGGTGCCCCGCATCGGGTGTGACACTGGCGACCAGCGCGGTCAGGAGGGTGAATCCCCAGACCACCGCTTCGGTCGCCATCTCGAACTGCGACACGCTCGGTGGTTGCGCATCGCGCTGGGTCGCCCGCTGCTGGAGCAACCGGAAGATGGCGCGCTCACCCGCAAGCGCGACGGCCAACAGTCCGACAGAGAGTGCACGGGGCCACACCTTCAGCACGGCGTACCCAGCCGCGACGACCCCAAACGGAATTGACGCGGCGATCTGAGTCGCTCGCTCGAACCTGATCCAGATGCCGCCGGCGACCAGCACAACGACGCCTGCCAGCATGACGCCGCCCAGCGGCCGCAGGTGGACCTGCATCAGCGCGATCAGAGGTAGCGCGTACGTCTCAGGTGCGACGAGCGCCAAGATCCCCATCGCCGCGGCCAGCACCGCCATGGCGACGGAGAGCGTCGGGATCCTGCGCACCGGCTGTTCCTCGTACCGCCAGGGTCTGATCATGTCGATGATGGTGCCGGCGCCCATTGTTGCGCTCACGACCAGGGGGAGCCATGCCCGCGACTCGACCGCCAGTGCGGCCGTCACCAGGAATGGTAGCGCCCCGACGGCCGCCAGCCCGATCGGAACCCACCCGTCGCGCCGCATCTTTGCCGCATACGCCAGGAAAATGAAGACCCCACTCGAAAGGAAAAACCCCTTCATCTGCGCCGCCTGCCGAATGAGACCGGGATACGGCGGCATCGAGAAGGCCTGCGGCCACAGCAGCGAGAGCCACGCGATGACGAATAGGAGGAAACCAGCAACCACCGGCAACGCCGATGGTTGCTGGTACGGACGATCCAGCGATGCCACCTCCCAGGTTACTGAAAACCTGCCCGCAACTTCCGGTATCCTTCATGCCCATCGCGGCGGCAAAGGAGACCTCGCCGGGCGCGCCGAACCCCATGCCGGTCTGTTACGGGTCGAGCGAGGTGGGCGGTCGGCTGATGGGAATCTCACTTGGCATGAAAGCGCCCCGATTGCTCGTCGCCGACGACGAGCCGTCGATTCTCGATCTATTGAGGCGCCGGCTGGAAACGCTCGGCTGCGAAGTCACCGCCCTGCCCGGCGGGGCCCAGGTCTTGAAGACGGCCCGCGAGCAACAGCCCGACCTGATCCTGCTCGACGTCATGATGCCCGACCTGGACGGGTTCACGGCGTGCCAGCAACTAAAGGAAGATCCGGAAACCCGCGACATCCCGGTAGTGCTGCTGACGGCCCGGTCCGAGGTCGAAAGTCGCATCAAAGGGCTGGAGATCGGAGCCCACGACTACATCCCCAAACCGTTTGACGCCACCGAACTCATCGCCCGTGTTCGGGCGGCGTTGCGGGTCAAGTCTCTCCAAGACGAGCTCAAGAGTGCCAACAAGATGCTCGAGCAGCTCGCGTCAAACGACGCGTTGACTGATCTTCCCAACCGGAGGACCTTCGACGAACAGTTCTTCCTTGAAGTAGAGCGGTCGCGTCGGAACGCCCAGATCCTGTCGGTGATCATGATCGATCTGGATCGTTTCAAGCAGATCAACGACACTCACGGTCACCCTGTTGGTGACGAAGCATTGCGCCAGATAGGCAAGGCGTTGAGCGGTCGCCCGCGCAGGACCGACCTTGTGGCCCGGTACGGTGGTGATGAGTTTGTGTGGGTGCTGCCCGGTACGGGATCGGAGGACGCGGTCGAAATTGCTGAATGGCTGCGCCAGGCCGTCGCTGAGGTTGCAGTAGATACGGCAGAGGGCAAGTTCGCCCTGACGGTCAGCCTCGGCGTGTCAACCTATGAGCCGGCCAACCACGGGCCGGTTGCTGCCACGGCGCTCCTCGAGGCAGCCGATGGGGCGCTGCGCGACGCCAAAGCCGGTGGTCGCAACCGCGTGGTCTTCCGCGCGCTTGGTGAGGCAGAGGAAACAGGCCCGCAAGACTCCGACGTGACTCGCTACCGCTAAGATCCAACCGGAAGTTGTGGTGCCCAGGGTGGGAGTCGAACCCACAACCTGCGGGTGCAGGACGACATTTTAAGTGTCGCGCGTTTGCCTGTTTCGCCACCTGGGCATCAGGCGCGTCGTGCTGGAGAGAAAATTGGAGGCGGCGGCCGGATTCGAACCGGCGTATGGGGGTTTTGCAGACCCCTGCCTTGCCTCTTGGCTACGCCGCCGCATACCTGGAGCGGGAGATGGGACTTGAACCCACGGCCTTCTCCTTGGCAAGGAGACGCTCTACCGCTGAGCTACTCCCGCTCATCACCTGTTAAACGAATTATAGGCCACCGACACAGACCAAGTCCAGAATCGTCAACTCCCCCCAAGAATCGGCTCTTCCAGTCCCGAAGATGCGAGTTCATATTTGCCTTGGATGCCGCGTCCCCGCCGGCGCCGCGCGCGGTAGTGGCGGCCGAACGATCGAGCGAGGCGTTCGGCTTCCTTACGGTGCGCGTCGATCGCATTGTCGCGGTGAGATCCGATGGCCAGGTGACCCGGGTTTACGCAGGATGGTGTGTCGCACTTGTGCATCACAACCTTGCCGTCCGGAATTTCTCCAA
>JBGQGY010000198.1:0-4557 GCA_041497675.1 bacterium
ACGGGGGCATGGTCCCAGAAGACTCCGCTGTAGATCAGAAGCGGCGTCCCCAAGGCCACTGCCAGGCCCGCGATCAGCGCCTGCCCGGGCGCGCGCGCCGAGACGACGCGATGGGTGATCCAGGCCGCCAGTAACCCTGAGATCGACGGAATGACGATCAGCCCGGCGGATCCAAACATGCCGTAGAGGATACCGCTGGCCGCGGGAAAGTACGGCAGATAAGACAGAAAATGCCGGCCGTCCCGCTGGAAGTGGAACCACGGGCCGGCCGGGAAGAACCGACCTTCAGGATCGATGCCGGCGGCCGGGTAGGGGACAGCGACGTCGCGAAACCCGGCGCGCCGGAGGCTTTCCATCTGCACAAAGCGGATGGCGGAGTCGGGAGACCAAAACTCGTCCTGCCGGGTGAGCATCGACCCCGTCGCCAGATAGACGGCCACGCAGAGAACGGCGGCGATCGCGAGCGCGGCAGGCGCCCGACGCTCGCCCGAGGTCAAACTCACCGGCGCGATCGGGATGGCGTCGCTCATGACACGCTGGCCACCATCGTTCAGCACGCGCCTCACCCTTCCCTTTCGTGGACCATACGCATGGAGCACGGACCTGGCCGCGGCGCAGCGCCGCGGCCAGGTCCGTGCTCCCGCTCGCTGCCGCTTCTGCCCTTACGGGAAAGACTGCGCTGTGGTCGACGAGCCGTCGTTATTCAAGACGAGATCGATGAGGTTGCCGGCGCCGAGCGTGCCGCACCGCGGCTGCGAGGTTGGGTTCGCGATGGCCCGGAACGCGATGGCAACCCCGGTGGCGCTCTCGATGCTGTAGTCCCAGCACCCACCGCCGGGCGGCTGGATGCCCAGGGGGTTTGAACTTGGCAGCGTACCGATTGGTAGTCCTGCCCAGGTATTGTACCCCTGGTAGTAGCCCCACGCGGTGGTCTTCAGCTCCGCCAGGGTGTTGTTGGCTTCGACGGCCAGCGCGTGACGACGCGATGCCAGGTACCGGGGTACGGCGAGTGCGATCAGGATGCCCAAGATCGCCAGAACGACGACCAGCTCGATGAGCGTGAACCCGCGTTCGTGCCTGCTCCATGGCGTCTTCATGACAGTGTGTCCGGCTCCCGTCGCGACTCCCCAGTCGCTGATTCTCGCCATATCTGTTCCCAACGCTCAAATCACCTAGACGTCGCGGGAACTTGGCAGCGCGCTCCGCCATGACGGCATCACCTTGAACTTCCCTAGAAATAGCGAGTGGCCCGCCGATTGGCGGGCCACCCCAGTTCCAAGCGAGTTGCTCTGGACCTACAGACCGGAGGTCGCGCGTGTCGACGCGCCGGTGTTGTCCAACGTCACGTTGACCTGCTCGCTACCCGACAGGATGCCACACTGGGTCCGGCCGGTGGTGTTGCCCGTTGCCCGCATCGTCACACCGGCGGCTGTGGCGGTCGGGATTGTGAACGTCCAGCAGGCCGTGCCCGGCGGCTGGAACCCGATCACGCCCGGGAACCCGGTGTCCAGATTCACAAACGTGCTGTACTGCTGGTAGTACGCCCAGGACAGCGTCTTAATCTCCTGGAGCGCGTTGTCAGCTTCGGCCACCAGCGCGCTCTTGCGCGCGCCGAGGTACCGAGGCACTGCCAATGCGATGAGGATACCGAGGATCGCGAGCACGACCACGAGCTCGATCAGCGTGAACCCGCGCTCGCTCCTCCGCTTCTTCTTCCAGATGGCCTGCAGCACTGTCTATCCCTCCCCTAGGATATTGGTCTCATCATACCAGATATCGGGTCGTGCCTTACTCTTCCCGGCTCTCTCCGTAAGACGACTCACCCCCCGCCCCCGACGTCACCCCGACCGCCTGACTACGTCATCAACGTCGTCCGACGCACTGGGTTGGCTCAAGGCGTGGTATGCCCACTGATCCACTGTTTTAGACCCCCGCCGCGTTTGGGATTCCCCTCATCGCACCCCGGTGGCCAGCTGGAAGATCGGCAGATAGAGGGAGATGACCATCGCGCCGACGATGACGCCCATGAAGATAATCAGGAGCGGTTCGAGCAGCGAGGTCAGGCTCGCGACCATCGTTTCGACCTCGACATCGTAGAAATCGGCGACCTTCTGGAGCATCTGCTCCAACGCGCCGGTCTCCTCACCGACCTTGGCCATCTGCACGACCATGGGTGGGAACACACCCGAGAACTGCAGCGGGATCGCAATCGTCTGCCCCTCGCGGATGCTGGCGCGGACGGCGTCGACGGCGTCGCCGATGACCACGTTATCGATCGCACGGGCGACGACTTCCAGCGACTGCATGATGGGCACGCCGCTCGCGATCAGGGTCCCGAGCGTCCGGGTAAACCGGGCGACGACGATCTTGCGGTTCAACTCGCCCAGCACCGGCATCTTGAGCTTGAAGCGATCATAGCGGGCCCGGCCGCCGGGGGTCTGCATGTACCGGCGCAGCACATAGAGGAGTACGGCGAATCCGATCATGCCAACGTGCCAGTAGCGGCGGATCGCGACGCTGACCGCCATGGCGATCTGTGTGGGAAGAGGTAACGTGGCTCCCCCACCCAGTTCGCGGAACAAGTTTTCGAACTGCGGCAGGATGACGATGGTCATGAAGAACAGCCCGCCCAGGGCGGCGCCCGTCAGCAAGATCGGGTACACCATGGCCGACCGAATCTTGCTGCGCAAGGCCTGGTCTTTTTCCATGTAGGTGGCGATACGTTCCAGGACTTCGTCCAGCACACCGCCGGTCTCGCCGGCCTTGACCATGTTGACATAGAGGGACGAGAACGCCTTGGGGTGCCGGCCCATCGCATCGGAGAGCGGGCGGCCCGCCTCGACGTCCACCCGGACCTGCGCGATGATCGTCTTCAAACGCTTGTTGGTCGTCTGTTGTTCGAGGATCGATAGGGTGCGGACCAGCGAGAGACCGGAGCTCACCATGGTGGCAAACTGCCGGCTGAAGATCGCCAGGTCTTTGAGGCCGATGCCGAACATACCCTGCAGGCTCTGAAAGACGTCGGTGCGCTCGACCGTCCGTTCGAGGTTCGTGATAAAGAACCCCATATCGCGCAGCCGGTCGACGACCATCGCGTCCGTATCAGCCTCGATGACGCCGGAAATGAGCCGGCCTGTGTTGTCTTTGGCGCTGTAGCGAAAGACAGCCATGACCCGCGCCTACCTCCTTAGGGAAGCCCTGGCGGGTTCAGTGTCGCCGCCAGCTTCCCGGATCATCTTGCGCAGTTCCTCAGGGTGAATTGCCCTGCTCAGAGCATCGTCCAGGCTGATCATCTTTTGCAGATGCAGGTCGCGCAACGACTGGTCCATCGTCTGCATCCCGTGCTGACCGCCCGTCTGTATCGCGGTCTCGATCTGGTGGGTTTTGGCCTCCCGGACCAGGTTGCGGACCGCGGGCGTGGCCATCATCACCTCGACCGCCGGCACCCGTCCGATTTCTTCGATCGACGGCCAGTTTCCCGACGTCGCGTTGCCCAGCTTCGACCGAGGCGCCGACCGGCTGTCGGGGCTGCCGCGAAAGCGCTGGTTCGTGATTAGCTGCTGCGAGATCACGGCCTCCAGGACCATCGAGAGCTGCATGCGCACCTGCTGCTGCTGGTAGGGTGGGAATACGTCGATGATGCGGTCGACCGACTGGGCCGCGTTCGCCGTATGCAGGGTGGCGAAGACCAAATGGCCGGTTTCGGCGATCGTCAGCGCCGCGCCGATCGTCTCCAGGTCGCGCATCTCACCGACGAGCACGACGTTGGGGTCTTCGCGCAGCACCGCCCGCAGCGCGTTGGGGAACGACTGCGTGTCAAAACCCAGCTCGCGCTGGTTGATGATGCTCTTCTTATGTTGGTGGAGATACTCGATCGGGTCCTCGACCGTCACGATGTGCGCACTGCGCTCGGTGTTGATGTAGTCGATCATCGAGGCGAGCGTCGTCGATTTCCCTTGACCGGTCGGCCCCGTCACCAGCGCAAGGCCGCGCGCCTTCCGCGTCAGGTCCTTCAACGTCGGCGGCAGGTTGAGGGCCTCGATCGAGGGGATGGTCATGGGGATGACCCGGGCCGCGATCCCGACGGCGCCGCGCTGCCGGTAGATGTTCACGCGGAAGCGTCCCAGACCCGGCACCCCATAAGAGAGGTCGAGTTCCCAAAACTTCTCGAACTTCTGCTTCTGGAACGTGTTGAGCATGCTGTACCCGAGCTGGAAGGTGTCCTCGGGCGTCAGCACCTCGTACTGCTCCATTGGCAACAGTTTGCCCCACACCCGCATCGTGGGCTTGATACCCGACGTGAGGTGCAGGTCCGACCCCTGCCCCGCCACGACTTCTCTTAACAGATCATCGATGTGCATCCTCCACCCCCTACTCCACGAACACGACGCGCAGCATCTCTTCGAGCGACGTCATCCCGTTGAGCACTTTGGATATCCCGTCCTGCTGGAGCGTCCGCATCCCCGCCGCGACCCCCGCCCGCTTGATCACGTCCGAGGCCACTTCTTTCACGACCAGGTTGCGCACGTCATCATCCATCACCATGATCTCGAACAG
>JBGQGY010000199.1:0-4548 GCA_041497675.1 bacterium
AGCGCAGATCGGCCTGGCCGCCATCATCGGCGCCTTCCTGGCCGGCATGGTGGTGGGCGAGTCGAGCGAGCGCCATGCGCTCGAGACCGAGACCGCGCCGGTCGCCGCCTTCTTCACCCCGTTCTTCTTCGGCTTCGTGGGAGCGCAGGTCGACCCGGCCGCGTTCGGTAGCGTATCGACCATCGGCCTATTGCTCGGCATCACGCTGCTGGCGGTGGCCGCCAAGTTCGCCGGCTCCTTCCTGGGCGCGATCCGTTCAGGGCGGAAGCGGGCGACGCTGATCGCCTGGGGGATGGTGCCGCGTGGCGAAGTGGAGATCATCGTCGCCGGCCTGGCGCTGGCCGCCGGGGCGATCAAGGCTGACCTGTACGCGGTGATCGTCGGCATGGTGGTCATCACCGCGCTGATCGTGCCGCCGCTGATGGGGCCCTTGGTTCGTCGCGCGGAGCCGGGGGTCGCCGAGCGCGGATAGCACGAAGGAGGCCCCTCGCGGACGAGGGGCCTCCCATGCGGTGCGGACTCGACCAGTGGCCTATTCGCCCTTGGGCGTGACCTTCACAGTGCCCTTCTCGAAGCTGGTCCCCTTAGCGTCCTCCGAGATTCCTTGCAGCGCCGAGGCTGCGAGGTCGGTTCGGAACGCGTCAGCGCTGGGGTCGTTCTTGATGATCCCAGCCGCCCGTGCGATCTTGACCGTCTGGTCCCAGAGCGCCTTATCGAGGTGACCGATACCGTCTGGCGAGGGCCAGATGAGGGCATTGATCTCGTTCATCTGCCAGGTCTGGTGCCCGGCACCAAGAGTGCTGCCGGCCGCCAGGACAAGTTTCACGCATTCCGCCGCGTTGTCCCGGCAGTAGATCCACCCTCTGAAGGTCGCCCGCAGGAACTTGACGGCGGTATCCGAGTTGCCCGCCTCGGCAAGCCATGACGCCCGTGCGAACAGCGCGTCCTGCAGCATGGCCGTCCCGACCTTGTTGTAGTTGATGACGTTCAGGTCCGACGGCTGGTAGAGCTTGCCGGTGTCGGGGTTAGTTGCCTCGAGCACCTGCGCGTATTCGTTGTAGATCATCGCCTCGGCGACGTCGATCTCGCGCGAAAGCAGAAGCGTCATGTCAAACGGCTGGGTGACCTTTGTGTAGTCAGTCCCCTCGTGCAGTCCGAATTTGAGGCCCGCGGCTGTCACCTCGAACTCGTTGCCGAAGCCCCATGCGCCGACCTTCTTGCCGGCAAAATCGGCGGGGCCGGTGATATTGCTGTCCTTCCAGCTGACCGACAGCGTTCCGGACCGCTGGAACATCTGCGCGATGTTCACCAGGTCGGATGGCTGGGCCGCCTCGCGGGCCTCGAGCACCTTCGGCACCCAGCTGATCGTGAACTCGGGCCCGTTCGCAGCGGAGCCGACCTGCTGCGGTATGACGTCCGGGCCGCCGGGAACGATCTCGACGTCCAGGCCCTCGGCGGCGTAGAAGCCCTTCTCCTTGGCGGCGAAATAGCCAGCGAACTGGGCCTGCGGCGCCCACTGCAGCTGGACCCTCACCTTCGTCAACGCGGCGGCGCTTGGGCTCGCGGCTGTGCACGCCGTTAGGACCAGGATGGCGACCGTAGTTGCGGTCAGAAGCGCGCGGGATCGTTTCATCTCCACTCCTCATGTCGTCCCATGGTGGGGCCGTCTTCAGTGGCGACTGATTCTAGGGACCGGCCGCGCCCCGCGCTAGGGCTTGGCGACTTAGCTGGATCCATCCCCGCGGACGGATGCGTGCCAAGGGATCAGCAGCCGTTCGGCGCCGGCAATCGCGAGGTAGAAAAATATGCCGGTGGTGGCCCCGAAAAGGATGGCCGCCCATGAGACGTCCCAGCGCAGTGCGCTCGCGGACTCAACGACAACCCGACCGATCACCTCGCCGGAGCCCCCGAAGTACTCAGCCACGATGGCGCCAATCAGGCTCAGCGTCGTGCTCACTTTGAGGCCCGTCAGGAAGAACGGCAGCGCAACCGGGATGCGCACCTTGCGCAGGATCGCCCATTCGCTGACCGCGTACGAGCGCATCAGCTCGATGGCAGCGGGGTCGACCGCGGCCAGGCCGCGAACGACATTGATGAAGATCGGGAAGAAGACGAGAACGGCAGCGATCGCCGCCTTGGAGAGTGGGTTCAGGACACCGAACCAGTTGTTCATGATGGGGGCGAACGCGATGATCGGCACCGCGTTGGCGGCAATCGCAATGGGCAGCACCGCATCGCGCGCGGTCGCCCAGCGGGCCACGGCCGCCCCGGCCACGACGCCCACCAGCGATCCGAAGAACAGGCCGATCATGGCCTCCATGAACGTGTTGCGCGCCGCCAGGAAGAGGGGCCAGCGGCCGGACGACCAGTTCTCGATCAGAGCGCCGACGATGGCGGATGGTCGAGGCAGCACGCCGCCGTGGACGGTGAACTCCCAAAGGGCAATGACCCCCAGGAAGACAGCAGCCGCAGGAAGGTAGAACTGCGCGCGTTGCCCCCAGCGACCGCGACGGCTCATCCGTTGCCAGCCTCCGCTGCGACATGATCGATGCTGGCCGTGACGTCGTCGTCCGCTCCGCCGCCGCGCAGTTCCTGCCGAACCTCGGTCACCAGCTCGAAATAGCGCGGGTTCTCCCGGGTCTCCAGACCGCGCGGCCGCGGCAGGTCGATCTCCACTGTTCGCGTAATCCGACCTGGGCGATGGCTCATGACCACCACTCGGCTGGACAGAAACACGGCCTCCGGGATCGAGTGGGTGACGAAGACGACCGTCGTCCCGGTCTTTTCCCAGATCCTCAGGACCTCGGAGTTCATGCGCTCCCGTGTCATCTCGTCGAGAGCGCCGAACGGCTCGTCCATGAGCAGCAGCGCCGGCTCCAGGGCCAGTGCGCGCGCGATTGCGACTCGCTGCTGCATGCCGCCAGAGAGCTGGTAGGGGTAGTGCCGCGCGAACTCGGTGAGCTCCACCAGGCCCAGCATCTCCCGGGCCCGTGCCTCGCGCTCGGCGCGGCCCACGCCGAGCAGTTCCAGCGGCAGCCGCACGTTGTCCTCCACGCGGCGCCAATCGAACAGGACCGGGGCCTGGAAGACGATTCCGTACTCCCGGCCGCGCCGCGCCGCGGCCGCCGTCTTGCCGTTGACCATGACCTCCCCCGCGGAGGGCTGCGTCAGATCGCCGACGATCCGCAGAAGAGTGCTCTTGCCGCATCCGGATGGGCCGATGAGCGACACAAACTCGCCGCGTCGGATCTCCAGGTCAATTCCGGAGAGCGCCGCGGTCGGGACCTCACCACGGGTAGTGAAGCTCTTGTCAACGCCGGCGAGGCGTACGACCGGCCCTTGCTCGCTCTGCGGTCCGGTCATGCCATCACCTCGCCGGGGCGGCGCGTAGCGTGTAACGCTCGGCGATCTGGACGAGGCCGTACGAGGCGATCCCCAGCACGGCTGCGATGAGAATCGTGGCCCACAGCTTTTCCGGGCCGCTGATGTACTGGTTGTTGAAGTTGATGATCGCCCGGCCCAGGCCGTCGTTCACACCGCCTGGACCTTCGCCGATGATCGCTCCGACGATGCTGGCGGTAGCGCTGATCTTCAGCGCCGTGAACAGGTAGGGAAGGGACGCCGGCATGCGCAGCTTCCAGAAGATCGCCCACGGCGACGCTGCGTAGGACCGCATCAGGTCCAGGGCGCGGGGGTCGGGCGACCGGAGCCCACGGATCATGGCGATCGTCACCGGGAAGAAGGTGAGATAGGTGGCGACGATCGCAACACTGACGATGCTGGTCCCGAAAGCGAAGACGATCATGGGCGCCAACGCAACAATCGGGATCGTCTGGCTTGCGATCACGTAGGGGACAAATGCACGCTCCAGCAGCCGTGAATGGACGAAGGCGGTGGCCAGCCCGATACCGAGAATCGTCCCGGCGACGAACCCGATGGCTGCCTCGCGCCAGGTGTAAAGCGCGGCTCCGACCAGGAACTGCCCCAGCGAGTCCGTTCGCAGCCGTTGCACTGGTTCGAGCAGCGCGCCGCCGATCTGCCAGACATGCGGCAGCAGGAGATCAGAGGCGAACCGGATCTCCAGCGGCGGGCGCCACTCCCAGCCGAAATACCGCCACGGGTCGCCGCCTATGAACTTCAGCAACTCCCAGACGATGAGGACGGCGAGCAGGAAAGCGGCGAATGTCAGGATCGAGCGAACCCGACTGCGCGGAGCGCTCCCTTCGGCCATCGTCATCGGCTGGGCAACGGCCGTCGCATCGCGTCGATGCGCCGCTCAGGCGATCGCCGCATCGGTGGCTTCGAGGGCGCGATCGATGATCGCGAACCCTTCGCGCAACTGGTCCTCGGTGATGCACAGCGGCGGGTTGCTGAAGACCTGGTTCCAGTGGAGCATGGTGTACAGGCCGTCGGCCCGCAGCCGGGCCTCGAGCGCGGCCATCTCCGGCGAAGAGCTGTTGAACGCCGCCATCGGCTCCATCGTGTCGCGCGTGCGAACCAGCTCAAAGACCCCGAACAGGCCGATGCTGCGCACCGTGCCGTCGCTCG
>JBGQGY010000200.1:0-4543 GCA_041497675.1 bacterium
ATCCGGATGGACTGGGCGTTCTTCCGCCAGCCCGCCGGGTTTCAGCTGACGGCGCTCACCTGGACGGTTGACCTCAAGCATCTCAGCCTCAAACACTACAGCCCTGAGGATTCCTACGCCGAGGCCATGATCGCCGGACTCTTCAACACGATGAAGGTCGCGGCACTGGGAATCGTCCTGGCGATGATCGCGGGGCTGGTGGTCGGGGTGTCGCGGCTGTCCCGCAACTGGCTGGTCAGCCGCTTGGCGATGGCGTACGTCGAGGTCCTGCGCAACACGCCGTTGCTGGTGCAGCTGTTTTTCTGGTACTTCGCGGTCTTCCTCCAGTTGCCGCAGGGGACGCCCGAGAACCCCGCCATCATCCTGCTGAATGGCCTCGTGGTGCTCACCAACCGCGGGCTGGCCGTCGGCGGCGTGATGACCGAGCATTTCGGACGCCTAGCCGTTGACGGCGGCTTCCAGATGACCAGCGAGTTCGTCGCGCTGGTCGCCGGGCTGGCAGTCTACACGTCCGCGTTCATCGCCGAGATCATCCGGGGCGGCATCCTGGCGATCCCGCGCGGGCAAACGGAGGCGGCCCGCAGCGTGGGCTTGTCGTACCGCCAGGCGCTACGTCTCGTCGTAATGCCGCAGGCGCTGCGGGTGATCATCCCGCCGTTGGGCAACCAGTGTCTGAACCTCACGAAGAACAGCAGCCTGGCGATCGGCATCGGGTTCGCCGATCTGTTGACGGCTTCCATGACGGTGGCCAGCCAGTCGTTCCGCGCGCTCGAGACGTTCACGTTCGTGACCCTGGCGTACCTGGCCCTGTCGCTGCTGATCTCGGCGGTGCTGAACGTGATCCGCGCGCGTCTGGCGCTGCCGGGGACGTAGATGGCCACCCGTGCGGTCTCGCTCCCGCCACCCGGAGAACACCCCAGCGCGCTGGAGTGGATCCACCGCAACCTGTTCGATGGCTGGCTGAACAGCGTGCTGACCGTCGGCGTCGTGGTCTGCCTGGCCTGGTTCGGCGGCCTGGTGTGGCGATGGGCGGCTGCGGCCCACTGGGACGTCGTGACCCGCAACATGCGCTTGTGGCTGGTGGGGTTGCTGCCACTCGCTTACGTGTGGCGCGCCTGGTGGGCCGGCGGGCTGGTGCTGGTTGCCGCGGGGTTGACGGTCGTGGGGGTGCGGGCACGGGTGCATCCCCGGACGCTCGCCGGTCTGTGGGCCGGCATCGGCGTCGCGGTGGTCTGGTTGTTCTCGCCGGTCCGCCTCGATCAAATCGGCGGGCTCTACCTGACGCTGCTGCTCGCGGTGGTGTCTATTTCGGCGTCATTCCCCATCGGCATACTGGCCGGGATCGGTCGGACGAGCCGCCTACCGGTCATCCGGCTCTTCTGCACCGCCTATATCGAAGGGATCCGCGGGATCCCTCTTATCACCATGCTGTTGTGGTTCTCGATCTTCGTCAGCCTGCTCTCGGGTGAGGCCATACCACGCGTGATGCGGGCCATGATCGGCATGACGATCTTCTCGTCGGCCTATGTCGGCGAGATCATGCGGGCGGGCATCCAGTCGGTCGGCCGGGGCCAGACAGAAGCGGCGCGGGCGATAGGCCTGTCGGGGTGGCAGGCGATGCTCTATATCGTCCTCCCGCAGGCCTTCAAGAACATGATCCCGTCGCTCGTCGGACAGTTCATCAGCCTCTTCAAGGACACGTCGCTTACGGTAATCGTCGGGCTCTCGGATCTGCTGGGCATCGGCCGGGCGCTGCTGGCTCTCCCCGAATACCTGCACGATGTGAAGGAAGTGTACGTATTCGCGCTGGTGGTCTTCTTCATCTTCTCATCGGCGATGTCGTACGGCAGCCGGGTGCTGGAACGCCGGCTCGGGCTGGGAGAACGATGATGGCCGACACGACACCGATTATCATTCTGGAGGACGTCCACAAGTGGTTCGGACGCCTGCACGTGCTGCGGGGGATCAGCCTCCAGATCCGCACGGGTGAGGTGATCGTCGTGGCCGGCCCTTCGGGGTCGGGCAAATCGACCATGATTCGGTGCATCAACCGGCTCGAGGCTCACAACCGGGGCCGGATCATCGTCGACGGCATAGAGCTCACCGACGACCTGCGCAACATCGATGCGGTGCGCAGCGAGGTCGGCATGGTGTTTCAGTCGTTCAATCTCTTCCCGCACCTGACCGCGCTCGAAAACATCACACTGGCTCCGATCCGGGCGCGGAAGTGGCCGCGTGCCAAGGCCGAGCGAGTCGCGCGGGAACTGTTGGCCCAAGTGGGTATCCCAGAGAAGGCGGGGGTGTATCCCGCGCAGCTGTCGGGGGGGCAACAACAGCGCGTGGCGATCGCTCGCGCGTTGGCGATGCAGCCGAAAATCATGCTCTTCGATGAACCCACGTCGGCCCTTGATCCGGAGATGATTCAAGAGGTGTTGGACGTGATGCGCGGGCTCGCCCGGGACATGGGCATGACGATGATCGTCGTCACGCACGAGATGGGGTTCGCCCGCGAGGTCGCCAACCGGATGGTGTTCATCGACGAAGGGACGATCATCGAGGAGGGCGCGCCGGAACATTTCTTTACCGACCCGAAAGAGGATCGCACCAAACTCTTCTTGTCGAAGATTCTCCACCAATAGGAGCCAAGCGAAAACCGATGGTCGTCATCGATGCCCACATGCACCTCATCACCGCGCGCATGATGTCCCGGTACCAGGAGCGTAACGCCGCGAGGCGCGAGGCGGCCCGCGAGCACACGAGGTTTCGCGGGCAATCGTTTCAGGAGTGGATCGCGAAACTCGAGCGTCTCACGCTGGCTGAGCAGGCCCGGACGTGGCTCGAGGGCTTTGACCAGGCCGGTGTGCGCGCGGGCGTGTTTATCGCCATGAACGAGGCCAACGAGGAACTGTCGGAGTTCATCAAGACTGATCCGGCCAGGCTGCACGGCTGCGGCTCGCTGCTGGATCCGACGCACCCGGATGCCGCGAAGACGGTTCGCCGGTTTCCGTCGCTGGGCATCAAGGCGCTCAAACTCTATGCGCCGGCCCACCGGTTGGAGATGAACGACCGGCTCTTCTACCCCGTGTATGAGGCTGCGGCCGAGTGCCACCTGCCGATCATCGTACACTTTGGGATCACGGTCGGCAGCTTCTACGACCTGATGTACGCCAACCCATTGGCGTTGTCAGCGCCCGGCCGTGACTTCCCCGAGGTCACGTTTGTCATCGCGCACTTCGGCGCTGGATTCTTGCGTGAAGCGATGTTCCTCGCGTATCACACTGAAAACATCTGCGTCGACACCTCGGGGACCAACAACTGGCGCCTGTACGTCCCCGGCGAGCCGTCGCTGGAACAGGTGTTCCGCGACGCGTTGCGCACGTTTGGGGCGAAGCGAATCCTCTTCGGGACCGATTCGACGTTTTTTAGCGGATACAGGAAGCAGATCGTCGAGGAACAGATCGCGGTTGTCAACAGTCTAGATCTCAACGCGGAGGATCGCGACTTGATTCTCGCGGGGAACGCCCGACGGATCTTTGGGATTGACTAAACCCGGACCGGCACGGGGCACTTGATAAGATAACGAAGCGTGTGCGGGGTGACGGAGTGCGGCTTGTACGGGTGGTCCTCATGATCTCGGTCGGCGCGATGTTGCTCGGCGGCGTCCCGGCGCTCGCGGCCGACGTCACGGACGTCCCCGAGGGCGTCAATACCGAAGCCGTCAGGGCGTTTCGTTCGGGTCTCGCACTGCACAAGGACAAGAAGTATGCCGCGGCGATCCCCTTGTACGAACGGGCCGTCGCGCTTGGGGGGCGATTCCCCGAAGCCTTCAACAACCTCGCGTACTGTTATCGCAAGACCGGTCAGATCGACCGGGCGATCGATCTCTACAAGACGGCCATTGCGTTGCGGCCCCTCTTCCCGCAGGCGCACGACTACATCGCGCGGGCGTACCTGGCGAAGGGAGATCGGGCCATGGCCCTCCGCCACCTCGAGATCGTTCGCCGGCTCGACGGACGCCTGGCCCACTGTCTCGAAGAGGCGATCAGACGGGGTGACCCGGACTACAACGACATGCCGTGGGGACCGTGACGGCAAAGCGGACCGACGCCGGGTTGCTGCTGCTCCGGCTGGCATTGGCAGCCGTGTTCGGGCTTCATGGATATGTGAAGATCCTCGGTGGTCATTTCGATCGCACGGTCGCGCTTTTCATGACGGTGAATATCCCGGCGCCGGAAATCAGCGCCTGGGTCATCGGGGCCCTGGAGTTGGGTGGCGGTGTACTTCTGGCGGTGGGGTTCTGGACTCGGCCGATCGCCGCCGTGCTCGCGATCGAGATGGCTGTGGTGATCGTCAGGGTGCGGTGGGCCCAGGGATTCTTGGGCGCCGCCGAGTTTGAACTCGTCTTGCTCGCGGCCTGCCTGGCCTTAACTGCGACCGGCGCGGGAAGATTCTCATTAGAGGCCTCCTCGCGCGCCCGGCCCGCACGTAACCGCCGCGGCCGGACGTAGTGCCGGAGGGATTCCCGTACAAGGGGTGCAAGTCG
>JBGQGY010000201.1:0-4532 GCA_041497675.1 bacterium
CAACGCGAAGCCGGCGTCGGGTTCATCGGGAAGTTCGACGCTGGAATGTCATCGCTCTCGGTCGAGTCGAAACAGGCGAGCACCGTGAAACACGGCCGCAATCTCGACGACGTCATACTTCAGGCCGTTCAGGCAAGGCGATAGATCTCGATCGGCTCGTCGCGGCCCTTCACCTGCACCGCCCCCAGCGCCTCGGCGCCGTGATCGCCTTCGCCGATTTCGCGCAACACCTCGGCCGAGACGAGGAGCTGCGAACCGTAGTCCTTGTTGAGCTGCTCGATGCGCGCTGCGAGGATCACCACGTTGCCGCTGATCGAATACTGCTGCCGCGCCTGCGAGCCGATGTTTCCGGAGACCGCCTCGCCAGCGTGCAGCCCGATGCCGATGCTGGTCGCCGGGATACGGCCGGAGTCCGAGAGTGCCTTCACCGCCGCGAGAAGCTCGCGCGCGGTGCTCAAGGCGTTTCGGCAGTCGCGGCCGGTGGCCACCGGCGCGCCGAACGTCGCCATGAAGCCGTCGCCCAGGAACTGGTTGATCACGCCGTGGTTGCGGTCCACGATCTCGATCGCCGCGCCGAACACGGCATTCTGATACGCAACGAACTCCTCGGGCGTCTTCTTCTCCACCAGCCGTGTAAAGTCGCGGATGTCCATGAACAGCACGCACACGAACGTCCGTTTGCTCGGGATCTCCGGTCCTTGCTTCAGCAACTCCTCCACGATCGCGGGCGACACCTGTTGCCCGAATGCGTTGACGATGCGCTGGCGCTCCTCCAGCGCCAGAAAGACGCTCATCACGCGGCGCTTGATCTGGTCGGCCACGAACCCGGCGGCGAAGCCGGCCAGCACGAGCATCACACCCTTCGACAGGTGGAACGGCGGCCGCGAGAACAGCGTGCCGGCTGCCACCTCGCTCCCGCCGACGAGGGCGAACGACAGGATCACATACTCCACCGCCGCGACGCATCCCGTGAACACCGAAAGCCTGAAATCGAGCCGCAGCGTGGAGAGGACGATGAACACCGGATACATATAGGCGGCGGCGCTCTCCAGCGGATACACCGGGTCCACCTGGCGCGAACCGAGCAGAATGAGGATGCTCGGGACACTGGTCTCGACAAACGCGTTCAAGAATCGCAGCCGCCGCGGCAGGGTCTTGCCCTGCTCGAGCCGGCGGCCGACGACCTGACGGATGGCCAGCTCGTAGCTGGCCAGCAGGACGAAGACGGCAACGACTTGCAGGGCCCACGCGGTTCCGAAGATCCCCGACCGAAGGGCGTACACCGGGAAGGTGACCACGAGCCAGCCCGACAACCCGGCGAGAATCAGCATGCGGGTGCGCTCGCTCTGGAGGATCTCGCGCGTCAGCCGTTCCTCGAAGCCTAGATCGCCTGAGGCGCCCACCTGGCCTGGCTCACTCGAGAAGTCAGCGCTTCGATCCGGCGGGGTCGATGTCATCGGCCAGCATCCAGTTCAGCAGGTTCAGAGTGACCGAACCCGATAGCGACCGCTCGATGGTGGTTCATGCGGCGAACGGTCATGGTGAGCGGCCGGCCGCCCTGGGCCGGTCCGCTCAACCATGTTGTTCGGCGTCGTGCCGCTCACCGTGGCCCCAGCGCCATGTCGTAAAGCCGACCGTACGCGAGCCGCGCGAAGCGGGCCGGGACCACCTTTGTAAGAGACCCATGGGCGGCCTCGAACATGGCGATATCCTCGCCGATGTCTTGAAGGATCCGGAGCCACTCACGACATGTCACTGGTCGGCCCACACCGAGCCTCCTGCGAACCTGCGAGTCAAATGCCGGACCCATCCTCCCATCGGTCAGAAGGAGAATTGCCTTTGTGATGCCGACGCACGACGCAACGCCGGACGTCGGCAAGCGAGAAAAGATAGCCCACAGCGTGGTGAGGGCTTCATCCTGCGCCGGCGCTCTCTGCGCAATCGTCAAGACGCTGAGATCTGTCAGCGCGCGAAGAGGCTCTGCCGCCGATTCGAGGAGATCGTCGAGAAAGGGCGCCTTGTGCTCGGCCTCCGCTCTAAGGCGGCGCATCGCCAGCGGACGGGTTGCCTGCCACTTGCGGAGGATTCGCCCAAAGAGTTCCGGGCGGGCGTCTCCGTCCGCGGCAACCCATGCGTCCCAGTCGTCGACATACCGAACCGCGAAGTCGCTCACATCGGTTCGGACCTGCCTTGGCGTCTTGTTTCTGATCGCCTCAATCGCCACCGGTGTCCCTCGACGCCGAACGGTGCGTATCAGCCGCGGCGCGCCCGGCGCGCCGTCGGCTGGATGCGCCGGTTCGGCATGCGACGGGTCTGCCTGTTGCTGAGTGCCAGCTTCAGCGCGCGTATCGTGAGCATCGGTCGTTGCGAATGAACCATACGATGGCAGTTCGCACAAAGCGGTTTCAGCTGCTCCGGCCTGACTGCGGAGCGGTCTGGCAGCGCGGCCAGCGGCGCCTGATGGTGCATCTCGATGAAATCGACTCCAAGCTGTCCGTAGCGGCGCTCGAAGCTGAAGCCACAGGCGATGCACTTCAGCCCGCCGAGACGAGCGCGCCAGAGATCTCTGGCGTGAGCGCGAAGTGTCGGACTCCGCTCCGTCCGCATGTGCTGCCGAATCTTCCTGCCACCCTCGAGGAACTCCTCGGCTGGGTCGACGTATTCGCGTACACGACGAGGGTCAAGTTTTAGCCAACCCAGCTGAGGAAAGCGACCGTGGAGAGGGATGCGAACCCTCTTGACGACTCGCCACCGAAGCGCGATGCCAGTGTTGAAACGCTCCCCGGAGTCGCCGGCAATGTTCCTCCAATGCGGATCCGCAGGATCGGGGCGCCATTCTGTCAAGAGCTGAACCTTTGCGGCGAACTCGCGCTTCGTCCTGTAGACAAAGGCACCGCCCCGGGTCACCTGTAGCAATACCCGGAGAGTCCGGTGGCGCCCATCGAATCCGTACAATCGAACACCGGGTCGGAGAATGTCCGCGGGCCAGTGTCGTCGTTTCCAGCCAGTCCAGAAGTAATGATGGAGTGCGAGATTTTTGAGGTCGTCAGCCTCGCCGGGCCTGAGGCTCAGAGCGAATGGCGATTCAAACTTCGCGGTCGCTCTATTCATTATTGCTATGCCGAACGCGCACGATAACCCGCGGTGGCGGAGCGCAGCGAAGCCGCCGTCGGGTTCATCGTGATGTTAGGGTGCGACCGACTTGGGAACGGATTTTGGCCGGTGTACGAGCGATACGGGCTTGGACTTCCGGCCGCCTTCAATGAAGGTCACCGAGTCGTAGTAGTCCTCGAGCGGGATGTAGCAACCGACCGTCTTGGCCCAGTCCTTGAAGGCGCGCTTGCATGCGCCGTCCCATGAGATGACCTCGACCCCCCAGCCAGCCTTCGCCATTCTCTCGAGGTCGGCGTAGAACCCGGCCCCCTCTTCGTATCTCGCACCATCACCTGTGAGAAGGACGGCGACCTGAGGAGGACGCACGTCGGCGAGTGCCCGTAGCATGTGCACCTGCAGGCACTGATCGGTACCTTGCTCAGTCCCGGAGCCAGCACCTCGCTCATAGGTCTCCACCGTGACGCCGAGGGACCGGAGGCGATCCCAGACCGTACGAAGCTCGGGAGGGACGGACCCGACGCAGATTGCGCCGCTGACTGTCCGCCCGCCCCGAGCCAGCGTCAGGAGGCTGTCAAACTGGATCCGGACATTCTGCTGGGCAAAGCCCGCCTCGCGTTTCTGCGCGGCAAACTTCGAACCGATGAAGATGTTCGAGTTGTCCCAGTAGATGTGCACTCTATCGGGCATCTGGCTCCTCAACCTTCAGCGCGAGGGGTGGTTGTTCCTCGTGTTCGTGCCTCTCCCCTTCGCAGCCTAACGGTCGCGGTCAGCGGCCGGAGCGAGCAACGCGAGCGCCGGTCCGCTGCACTGCGTGGTTCGGCGACCGTCGCTTCGCGCTCGCCTTCCTTTCAGCCGGCAAGTCGTACAGCGTCTCGGGAGCGACGTCCGCGCCATTCGGCCACACGACGGTTCCGGCGACGGCATCGAGGTCGACGCGAGCAAAGTACTCAGGGTCCTGGAGCGGGACGAAAATCGGCCCATCCAGTAGCGGCAGGAGATTGACGCGCTTGCGCGTCCCGTCCTTGAAGGTGAGATCCAGCGAGTGCCCGCCGGCTGCCACGACCTTCACGACTCTCCACTTCATCGGCTCCATCCTCCCTACTCGAGCGGCGCGATCCGTCGCAGAGGACGGTGCCCACGCGCCAGTTCCCAGTCACGCTCCAACTCTTCCACATGCAGTTTGCCCCATGCTCTGGCCAGCGCAAGAGCCCGTTGGGGCAGGCGTCCCTCGATCACCCGCAATCCACGAATCGTAAGCACCGCTTCATACTCGCCATAGACCGCATGAAAGTGAGGCACACCGTGGTCGCGGTAGTACATGTAAATCGCGATCCCGTAGAACGCAGCGAGCCGCGGCAATTGCCTTTATCCTGACCCCTGTGTAACCGATTTCACCGTCTCACTCTGTCGCCGAACGC
>JBGQGY010000202.1:0-4531 GCA_041497675.1 bacterium
GACCTGGTGGTCGTTGATGATCTTCACTTCCTCGACGGTGCGCCAGAACGGGCTCAACGTCGCGGTCGTTTCGGGGCGCATCATGAACGAGTGGGAATGGACGACGTCCCTGGCGGTGAGCGGTCCGAATCCGTAGTGGAACTGAATCCCCTTGCGCAGGAAGAACGTCCACTCCTTAAAGTCGGGGCTGGCTTGCCACTTCTCGGCCAGGCGAGGCGTGTACTCGCCGGTCTTCGGATCCACCTCGAGCAGCGTCTCCAGGAAGGGATCGTACTGCAGATGGTCGGGCCGGCTGACCATCCAGAATCGGTTGCTATCCTCGAACCCGGCCGAAGCGAACACCAGTTTCTGGCCCTTCTGCTGGGCCGACGCCGGTGGCGCCGCGATCCAGAGGATCAATGCCAGCACGACCAAGCCCAGCGTCAGGGAAACGCGCCCCGGCCATGGGACCCGTGACCGCGGGTCGCGTCTCATCGAGAGCATCTTCGGCATGTGCGCTACCTCCTGGCGCCGGCCTTCCGGCGCCGCGCTCTTAGACGTTCCGGAGTCTGGGATCTAGATGATCTCGGAGCCAGTCACCCAACAGGTTCAATGCGAGCACGGTCAACATGATCGCCAGCCCGGGGAACATCGACACCCACCAGGCCGTGACGATCAGCTCCCGCCCGTCCGCGATCATGAGGCCCCACGCCGGGGTGGGACGGGGCAGCCCGGCCCCCAGGAAGCTGAGGGCTGACTCGAGCAGGATCACGTATCCCACCTGGAGCGTCGCCAGGACGACCAGGGAGTTGACCACGTTGGGGAAGATGTACTTGGCCATGATGCGGGTGTGGGAGGCTCCGGCCACCCGCGCCCGGGCGACGAAGTCCCGCTCCCTGACGCTGAGGGTCTCTCCTCGGACGAGCCGCGCATAGCGCGCCCACAACAGCACGATCAGGACGGTGACCACCGTCCAGAAGCTGGGGCCGACCGCCGCGACCAGGACCAGGGCCAACAAGATCGTGGGTAAGGACAGTGAGATGTCGACCAGTCGCATGAGCAGCGAATCCACCCGGCCGCCGAAGTAGCCCGAAATCAGCCCCAGGGCGGTGCCGACGGTCCCCCCGACGAAGATCGCCACCATGGAAACCATGAGGGAGACCCTGGCCCCGTGGATCATGCGGCTCAGGATGTCGCGCCCGAGCTTGTCGGTGCCCAGGACGTTCTCGATCGAGCCGCCTTGCTGCCAGGCGGGCGGCTTCAACCGCTTGGCCAGCGAGCCCCTCAGGGGGTCGTACGGCGCGACCTGGTAGGCGAACACGGCGGGAACGACGAGGATGAACGTAAGAATCCCCAGCGGTATCAGGGGATACCGTCTGGCCTGGCGCATCGCCTGCGCGACCCTGGGCGGCGAGTACCAGGGAAGCGTTCTGACCGTTACGATCGCCATCGGCGAGCCTCCTTTCCAGGAGCGGAGGTCAATCGGCTCTCCCCCGCGGATCTCATTGATACCGGATCCGTGGGTCGAGGAACGCATAGAGAATATCGACCAGCAGGTTGGTGAGGATGAAGATTCCGGCGAACACGATCACCACGGCCTGGACCACCTGAAAGTCCCGGGCCCTCACGGCATCCACCACGAGCAGGCCGGTGCCCGGCCAGGAAAACACGCTCTCGGTCACCACCGAGCCCGTCATCAGGACGCCGGCGATGATCGCAAAGACCGTCAGCGGGGCGATCGCGGCGTTGCGCAAGCAGTGCTTCCAGATGACCTTCCACTCCGCCAGCCCCTTGATCCGGGTCAGCTTGACGAACTCGCTGTCCAGCACGTCGAGCATGGACGAGCGCACCAGCCGCATGATGACGGCGACCTGGAACCAGCCGAGCGTGATGGCGGGCAGGACCATGTACTGAATCCCCCCGCGGCCCGAGGTCGGAAACCAACCCAGGTGAACCGCAAAGATCCACATCAGCACGATGCCCAGCCAGAACCCGGGCAAGGATTGCCCCAGCAGGGCGATGATCTTCGCCAGCGAGTCCCAGCCGGTCCCTTTCATGACCGCGGACCCCACACCGATGGGCAACGCGATCAGGATGCTGATCAATAGGGCGAAGCCGGCGAGCTCGAGGGTCGCGGGGAGCCGTTGCATCACGAGGCCCATGGCCGTGTAGCCGTGCCATTTCCAGGAGTGTCCGAAATCGCCACGCACGGCCTTGCTCAGGAAGATGGCGTACTGGACGTACAGCGGTTTGTCCAGGCCCCAGTGCTTCGACACCCGCTCGTACTCCTCGGGCCCGGCCTCCAGCGGCAACATCACGTCCAGCGGGTTGCCGGTGACACGCGCCAGACTGAACACGATGAGGCTCATGACCCAGATGGCCAGTAAACTCTGTAGCGCTCGTCTCGCGATGTACCGCTGCACGGATCCCTCCCCCCGCCCTCCCCTCGGAGGGTGGAGGGCGGGCGGGTGCATTTGTGCCGCGACGGTACCCTACGTCAACGTTGGTGGCAAGCCTTTTGGGCCCCCCAACCTGACACAGGCCGGGGCCCCCGGAACCCTATCGCGGATCATGTTGGCCGCCAGACCTTGTCGGTCTGAGGCGGAGCCTCGCTAGCCTGTTGACATGTGCGCTCCCGCGCCTGACATTGACCACCGCCTCGAGCGCGCGGACCACCCGAGGCCCCCCGAGGCCGTCCGCGCACGGGAGCGTCCTTGGCTCGCCGAGAGCTGGCCGAGAGTCACTTGACACGGTGCCTGTTTGGGCAGATTCTCCGGCGCATCGAGCGACTCACGTGGCATCCGACCTGATCGAGCGGACGACCCACGGAGGCAGTGAGACGAGGAGCGACCCACTCCAAACCCGGATGCGCCAAAAATCCTACGCTCCTGGCCCTTCCCCGGCTGGGATGGTGGCGACATTGGCCACACCTGGCTGATCAAGGCGTGTAAGCAGGAGAACCCGTGTAATTAAGGAGGGACGACCATGGTGCAGACGCGGTTCTGGAAACTCAACGTATTGCTCTGCCTGCCGGTGCTACTCCTGGTGCTGACAGGCGTGAGTGCCCAGGCCCAACCCGCCACCGGCAAGGCCAAGGTGGACCGTCTGGTGATGGGTCTCATCAACCCCTATCGGGATTACATGCGCCCCTGGATCAACGGCACCCCGGACCACAACATTCAGCATGATCCGGCGTTCGAGTGGCTGTTTGAAGTCGACGTTTCGTCGGGTGGCTATAATCCCTGGCTGGCCAAGAGCTCGGAAATGGCCAAGGACGGCCGGTCCTGGCGCATCAAGCTGCAGAAGGGCGTGCAGTTCCACCACGGCTATGGCGAGTTCACGGCCAGGGACGTGGTGCACAACCACGCCCTCTGGTGTGACCCCAACTACCCCGGCCGTAAGGACCCAACGATAGTTGGGTACAAGCAAGGCATGTGCGCCGTCCAGCGGGTGGAGGTCGTCAACGACCACGAGATCGTCATGCACTGTAAGGTCGTGTGCCTCGACTTGCTGTTCTATTACTCGAGCGCGTCGAGCATGATCATCTTCAGCAAGGCGCAGTGGGACAAAGAAGGGGAGATGGGGTACGAGACGAAGCCGGCCGGCACCGGGCCCTATATCTTCAAGGAGCGGCAACTCGGCCGCTATGTCTTGTACGAGCGTGCCCCGACGCCGCACTGGAAGTGGGGGGTAGTGGATTGGAAAGAGATCAAGATGAACTGGACGGTCGACGAGCCCGCGCGCTTCGCGCAGCTGCTGACGGGAGAAAGCCACCTCACCGAGATCAACAGGGATCTCACCGACGACGCGATCGCTAGGGGATTCAGACTCGTCCGCAGTCGGCAGGTGGCGCAACAGACCGTCATTGCTTTCGGTGGACTGTACTTCGGCACGGAGGACAAGGCCACGAAGCGCTACACCGAGTACGGGGGCACGACCGGGAGACTCGACCTCAAGGTGCCGTGGACCAACAAAAAGGTGCGGCAGGCCATGAACAAGGCCATCAACCGCGAGGAACTGCTCAAGGTGCTGTACAAAGGCCGGGCGACGCCCACCTATGTGGCGGGCTTCTATCCCGACCTGCCGGGCTGGGACCCCACCTGGGAGAAGCGCTTCCCGGAGATGTACGGCTACGACCCAAAGAAAGCCAGACAGCTGCTGGCCGAGGCCGGATACCCCAAGGGCTTTAAGGCGAAGGCGTGGTTGTTTCCCTTTGCCGGCGCGCCGGAGCTCATCCAGGTGATGGAGGCGGTGGCCACTCAGTTGCGTGAAGTGGGCATCGAACTGGAGTTGGATGAGGCCGACTTGGTGGCGGTCGTCCAGCCCAAGGTGCGGGAGCGGCGAGCGAACTGGTACCTCAGGGGCGGCGTCCCATCAAAAAAGGCGGTGGAGCCGCAGATCGCCCTGTTCAACGCTGGGAAGGGCGTAGGACACTGGTTCGAGGACGATACGGTCTACAAGATGTGGGAAGACCTGCTGCAGATGTCCCATCCCAAGGAAGCGGATGCCCAGCTGCGCAAGATCGGCAACTACAAGTTCGAGAACTTCGAAA
>JBGQGY010000203.1:0-4509 GCA_041497675.1 bacterium
CACCGTGCGCGTCGGGCGCAGACGCGACGAGCTCTCCAAACACCTCACCGCGAACGGCATCGGGAACCGCGTGTACTATCCGACCCTCGTGCCGCATACGGCGGCGTACCAGAAGCGGGGATTTGGCGGCCGGTTCCCGGCGGGCGAGCAGTTGACGACCGAAGTGCTCTCCCTGCCGGTACACCCCGCGCTGGGGCCCGACGAGATCGATACGGTGATCGACGTCGTGCGCGCGTTCCCGGGAGTCTGATCGTGGGCGCGCCGCGTCTGCGGGTCGGCGTCGTCGGGCTGGGGCAGTGGGGCCGCCATCACGCACGCGTGTTTTCCTCTATGCCCGGTGTCGATCTCGTTGGGGTCGTCGACCGCGACGAGCGCGAGGCGCAGGCCGCGGCCACGCGGCACAGGACCGTCGGGTATGGTGATCATCGAGATCTCGTAGGAAAGGTCGACGCGGTCAGCGTCGTGGTCCCGACCGTGCTGCACTACGCGGTGGCGCGCGACTTTCTCGAGGCCGGCGTGCACGTCTTGTTGGAAAAACCGATGGCAGCCACCGTCGACGAAGCCCGGCGGCTCGTGGAGTTGAACACCCGGCGCGGCACGGTGATGCTGGTCGGACACGTCGAACGGTTCAAACCCGCGGTGCAGCGGTTACATGAGCTGGTCCGCGAACCGCTGTACATTCAGGCGCGCCGTGTGCGGCCGTTTGACCCCACTCGAGTCATGGATGTCGGGGTCGTGCTCGATTTGATGATCCACGATATCGACATCGTTCTCTCGCTGGCGCCCGGGCGGGTCGCCGAGATCGGCGGGGTGGGCGTCCGGGTCCACAACAGCCACGAGGATCTGGCCGTTGCGCACATGACCCTCGAGGGCGGGTGCCGCATCACGTTGACGGCCAGCCGGGTATCGGCCGTGAAGGCGGTCGAGATGGAAATCACGATGCCCGACCGGGTGGTGCATCTCGACTACCTTCGCGAGGTCATCAACGTCCGACCCTTCGCCGGAGAGCCGCAGCGGTTCGTGCTCGATGGCGAGGAGCCCCTGAGGGCGGAACTCACCCACTTCGTCGCGTGTGTGCGGGGCGATGATCGTCCGAAAGTTTCCGCGGAAGACGGCCGCAGGGCGCTGGAAGTCACCCACCGCCTGCTCAGTCACCTGATCGGTATTACCCCACGCGTCCTGGCCTAGAGAGCGCCCGCGTGAGGGCGCCCGTCTGACCTGCGGGATCGCGCCTACAACTGGGGCAGAACCACGCAGACCGATACGCTGCTGACGCCGTTGATCGCCTGGATCTTCTCCCCGATGGTTGGGAACGCTCTCGTGGTCTCGCCGTGGGCGATGGCTAGGACGTCAACGTCTCCCATCGTGACGAGGACCTCGGCGACGCCCGGCACGCGTCGGACCTGGCGGGCGATCTCCGCCGGGACGCTGCGGTCAAGCCGGATGAGGATGTACGCGATTTCTGGCATGGTGACGCCCAGGAATTCGGTGATCGGCCCAGGTCTCCTCTTGGAGGCGGAGCATCATGCCGCCAGAGCGCCTCGCTGATCTCGGGGAGTTTGGGCTCCTCGCGCGGATTCGCGCCCGCCTGGGGTCATCGTATCTGGGTGATGACGCCGCGGTGCTCCCCAGGACGGCAGGGATGGACTTGCTCGCGACCGTCGACGCCCAGGTCGACGGCGTCCACTTCTTGCGCGAGCGCATGGTACCGCAGCAGGTGGGGCGACGTGCAATCGCCGTGAACGTGAGCGATATCGCCGCGATGGGCGGTCTACCACGATTCGCACTTGTCTCGCTGCTCCTCCCGGCGGATCTCAGCGTGGCGTGGATCGAGGCCCTTTACGACGGCATCCGTCAGGAGACTGTCCGTTGGGAGATGCAGGTGGCCGGGGGGAACATCAGCGGCACGCCCGGGCCGTTGACGCTCGATGTCGCCGTGCTCGGTGAAGTCGAGACGGGGTGTGCACTCACCCGCCGCGGAGCGCGGCCCGGGGATCCGCTCTTCGTCACCGGCGATCTCGGCCGGGCGGCGGTCGGTCTGCATCTCCTGCGCCGGGGCGAATCCGGGTCGCTGGTCGACGCATACTGCACGCCGGTGCCGCGCGTCGGCGAAGGTCGAGCGCTCCTGCGGTCGCGTCTGGTGCACGCCGCGATGGACCTGAGCGACGGTCTGGGGAGCGACCTGTACCGGCTGTGTGAGGAGAGCCAGGTCGGAGCGGTGATCGAGGTCGCCGCGCTGCCGATCTCGGGCGAAGTGCGCGCCGCCGCGGCAACGGTCGGCCTCGATCCGGTCGGGCTCGCGCTCTTTGGCGGCGAGGACTTCGAATTGGTTGTTGCCGCGGCGTCCAACGACGCCGGGACACTGCAGCGCGTGGTCGCCGAAGTGGGGACGCCGCTCACGGTCATCGGCGAGGTGCGGCCGGCGGGAGAAGGCGTCACGGTGCACCTACCCGACGGCTCGAAGCGACCGCTGGCGGGTGGTTGGGACCACTTCCCGGGGAGACACGCGTGAAGCTCGACCCGACGCGTGGAACAGGCGTGTAGGGGCGATCGTTCATGGAGGATGTGTGATGAGGTGTGTCCATTGAATGATGTACTGGTTCGGGGGATCGCCGCAGACGGCGCCGTGCTGGCGTGCGCGGCGATTGCGACGGGGACGACCGAGGAAGCTCGCGTGCGGCACGGGACGTCTCCGACGGCGACGGCGGCGTTGGGACGCACCCTGGTTGCCGCGGCCATGCTTGCCTCAGGGCTGAAGGGTCGGCAGTCCGTGATGATCCGCGTGCTCGGTGATGGTCCGCTTGGGCCGATGATCGCCGAGAGCACCGCGGACGGGTTGCTGCGTGGGTACGTCACGAACCCGCAGGCGGATCTCCCGCCGACACCGGCGCGGAAACTGGACGTCGGCGGCGCGGTGGGGCGCGGCACCTTTTACGTGACGCGCGACGTCGGGCTGCGCGACCCGTATCATAGCAGCGTGCCGCTGGTCACGGGCGAGATCGGCGATGATCTCGCCGAGTATCTTAAGTGCAGCGAGCAGATACCGTCGGTCGTAGCCGTCGGGGTGTTGGTCGGTGCGCGCGACGGCGTCCTGGCGTCGGGAGGGTTGCTCCTGCAGGTCATGCCCGGCGCACCCCCGACGATCCCAGCCTACCTTGAAGAGCGGGCGAAGGTGTTACCGGCGGTCACCGAGATGGTCACCAGTGGCGCCTCGCCCGACGAGATGCTCCGGGTGGCGCTGGGCGATCTCCCGCTTGCGGTTCGCGAACGCCGCCCGGTCCGTTTCGCGTGCCGGTGCAGCCCACAGAAGGTCGCCAATGTGATCGTGGCGCTCGGTCGGGAAGAAGCGGATCGGATCCTGCGTGACGAGGGACGCGTTGAAGTCCAGTGCCGTTTTTGCGGGGAACAGTACGTGCTCGTTGCGGATGACGTTGACGCGGTCTTTGCGGGGCAGGACTAACGGGGATGGCCTCGTCTACACCGCCCGGGCCACGCGCCGCGATTTCAGGCATGTCGTGCACACTTTCACCCGCCGCTGCACCCCGCTGATGATGACGCGTACCCGCTGCAGGTTTGGGAGGAAACGCCGGTGCGAGCGGATGTGCGAGTGACTGAGGCTGTAACCTGCCACAGGACCTTTGCCGCAGATTGCGCAACGCCGTGCCATTGCCCACCTCGGTCGGTCGCGCCGCGGGTTCCCGCAGTGCGTACTTTGACCCCGGGATTCTAGCACAGGCCTCAGGGTCCCGCAACGGCCGCGCGGCGGCAAGGAGAGACTACGGGAGCGGCGAACTGAGGCGAGACCGCTGGCTCGGGCGGTCCCGGGCACACTAACCCATGGCCAGGCGTCGCACCTCACCCCTCGACCCTCCATCGCCGGCGGGCACCGGCCGCCGGTTGGATCCTCAATCTCCCGTCCAGTATCTACGGGGCGTCGGCCCGGCGCGCGCTTCCATGCTCGCGCGGCTCGGGGTTGCCACCATCTACGATTTGCTGCTCCATCTGCCCCGCCGACACGAGGATCGTCGCAACCCGACACCATTGGCGATGTTGACCGAAGGGTCCGATCGTGGCACGGTCGCACGCGTCGAGCGGATCCAGATGATCCGGACCCGACGCGGTGGGACGCTGGTCCGGGCCGGCGTCGCGGATGCCACCGGCGTGGCCCACGTCGTCTGGTTCAACCAGCCCTACCTGGCACGGAACCTGTCACGCGGACAGAAGGTGAGCCTGTATGGCCGCGTGGAGCGCGCTGGCCGAGGCCTGCAGTTCGTGGCGCCGGAAGTCGAGGTCATCGACCCCGACGAAGAGCCGTGGCTCGTGGGTCGGCTCGTTCCTGTGTATGCGTTGACTGAGGGGCTGCCGCAGCGGACACTACGGACGATCGTGCGCGAGGCGCTCGAGAGCTATGCGGACTCGATCCCGGATTCCTTGCCGGACGCCGTGCGCCGGCAGCACCGTTTGACCGGGTTGCGGGAGGCGCTGTGGGCCGCGCACTTTCCGGAGCAC
>JBGQGY010000204.1:0-4479 GCA_041497675.1 bacterium
GCGATGTCGATGCCGGCCATCGCCTCGGACATGAACCCGGTGTGGTGGCCGCGGATGCGCATGCTGGCATACATCTTCTCCCACAGGCGATCGATGGCCAGGGGGTTCTCGCCGAGGAGCAGCGGGGCCAGGAGGGTGGTGATGAGCGTGGCGGTCACCTCGGGCGCGATGGGGGCATGGGCCTCGCCGTAGCCGACGAGGCCGTCGTCGGTGGTGATGCGTACGAGCGTGGTCTCGATGTGCGTCGAGTACACGGCCCGGTAGCGCCACAGAGTCATGTCTGCCGCGCGCTGTGAGGTGACCGCGGGGGTCTTCGTCTGGCCGCGGGCCTTCACGCCCCAGAACCCCTCAGCCCAGTACTTCTCCATCTCGCCGTACGGCGCGCGCAGAATCAGCGGTTCGATGGTCGCGATCTTCACTTCACAGCCCCCGCGGTGAGCCCGCCGACGAGTTGCTTCTCGAGCAACAGGAAGATGACGATGATTGGCAGCGTCCCGACGAGCGACGCGGCCATCACCTCGTTCCAGTAGGTGATGTACTCTCCCCTGAACGAACCCAGGCCGATGGAAATCGTCCAGACGGAGTTGGTCGTCAGGAACGTGCGCGCGAACAGGTACTCGTCCCAGGCCAGGATGGCGCTGTAGAGTGTCGTGGCCGCCACGCCGGGCGCCGCGAGCGGCATCGTCACCTTGACCAGGGCACCAAGCCGCGACGTGCCGTCGATGTAGGCGGCCTCCTCCAGCTCGCGCGGGATGCTGTCGAAGTAGCCCTTCAGCATCCAGGTCGCAAACGGCATGATGAACGTGACGTTGGCGATGACCACCGACCACAGGGTGTTCGTCAACTTGAGTCCACTCATGAAGACGAAGAGCGGGATGATGAGCAGCGTGGTGGGCAACATCCGGCTGGCCAGAAGCAGGTACCCGAGTGACCCGGCACCGCGAACGCGAAAGCGCGAGAGGCTATAGCCGGCGAGGACGCTGACGGTGAGCGCGGACAGGCTGGTGAGCGCCACCACCACGGAGGAATTGACCATCCACCGGGCGATCGGCCGTTCGCGGAAGATCTTGACGTACGCGGCGAAGGTCGCGTGCGGATGGAACAGCTTCGGCGGGTAGACATAGAGCTGATCCTGCGGAGCCAGCGAGGTGTTGAACATCCAGTAGATGGGGAAGAAGAGGAGGCCGACCACCACGACGACCGTCGTATAGAGGGCCACTCGGCCGAGAACGCGTTTCACCGCGGGCTCCTCAATAGAACTCCTTGCCGGCCTGCCTGATGAAGAAGATGCTGGCGATGATAGAGATGATCAGGGTCACGACGCCGATCGACGCGGCGAATCCCATACGGAAGTTTGCGAAGGCCTCGCGATACGTCATGATCGCGAGGGTTTCCGTCGCGCGAATCGGGCCGCCGGCGGTCAGCACCCAGATGATGGTGAACTCGCGGAAGATCCACAGCACCGACAGTAGGGTGGCCAACGACAGCACCCCGCGTAGGGCGGGCAGCGTGATGTGCCGGAACTCGGCAACCCGGCCCGCCCCGTCCACCGCCCCGGCGTCATAGAGATCCTGCGGGATCGCCTGCAGCCCCGCGAGCAGCATGACCACAAAGAACGGATAGCCCTTCCAGACCGTGACCATGGTGATCGCGGCCATGGCCGGGCCGGGCGAGGCGATCCAGTTGACCGGTTTGGCGATCACGCCAAGGTGCAGGAGCACCCAGTTCAGCATGCCGTACGATGGATCCAGGATCCACCACCAGATGTTGACCGCCACCACGGGGGGAATCGCCCAAGGCATCACCACCAGCATGCGTGCCAGCGTCCTGCCGCGGAACCGCGTGTTCAGCAGCAGCGCTGTAGCAAACCCGATGAGCAGCGCGAACGTGATGGACAGCGCCACATAGGTCACCGACACTTGCACGGCCTGCCAGAATCCCGCCGTCTCGAACAGCCGGGCGTAGTTGGCCAGGGTCAACGGGCCTCGGGGAGTGTTGGGCGTGTAGATGTCCACCTTGCGGAAGCTGATGTCGATGGCGGTGACGACCGGGTAGAGGACAACGATCGCGAGCGTCAGGACCGCCGGCGCGAGCAGCAGGTACGCGAAGGCCGTCGGACCTCGCAACAGTCGCGCCCAGACGCGCCCGGGGGGCGCCTGCGCATGCTCGGAAGTGCTCACAGCGTCCTACTGCCGCTTGAGCGCCTCCAGTTCCCGCTGGAGGTCCTGCATGACGCGCTCCACCGGTTCATTGCGCACGATGATGCGCTGCCCGTGCTCGGCCACGAGCCGGATGAACTCGTTGGCCTTGGTTTCCAGCCCGAACGGGATCCAGCTCACCGCGCGCTTCGCGGCCTCGACGTACACATCGAAGAACGGCAGATCCTTGCGCATATCAGCCGAAATCGTAATGTCCTGCCTCGGCGCCGGAGCGCCCACGGCCACCGAGTAGCGCACCTGGGCGTCCTTGACGGTGCCGCTCCTGATGAAGTCCCAGACGAGCCGCTTCTCATCCTCGGAGATCGCCTTTGGAATCGCTATGACGTTGCTGGGCCCGCCCATTGCCGCCTTGAAGGGCAACGGGGCTGCGCGCAGGTAGGGCCGCACGTCCGGGTTCGCCCGCAGCGCAAAGCCCTGCATCCACGGGCCGTCGTTGTACGAGGCGACCTTGCCTTCCATGACGAGCTGTCGCAGGCGGCCGGATTCCTGGCCGATGGGCGTGGCGTTGAGGACCACGTCCTTCCACCACTTGAACCCCTGGATGACCTCCGGTGTTGTGACCGACGGGTTGCCCCGCTCATCGGTCCACCTGCCGCCGGCGCCGTAGACGAACGCCGCGATGTGCGCCACCATGTTGAAGCCCGGAAGCGTGACAATGCCCATGCCGTACTGGCCGTTCTTGGCGTCGGTCATGGCCTTCACCGCGTCGATGTATTCGTCGACGTTTCGCGGTACCGTCTTGCCGGCGGCCTTGAGCAGCTTCTCGTTGTAGACCCAGGCATAACCGTAGTTCAGCATCAACACGCAATACGCGGACCCCTTCCACGTACATTCCTTGGCCTGCAGCGCGTGATAGGTCTTCTTGACGTCGGTCTCGTCGAGGAACCGGTCGAGCGGCTCAAGCCAGCCTCGATCCGCGAAGGGGAAGAACGTCTGCGCCGGGATGTGGACGATCTGCGGCGGCGGGCCCGCGGCGAACTGTGCGATGAGCTTGTCGGTGTGCTCAGCCAGCGCCACCTTCGTGAACTCGATCCGCACACCCGGATGGGTGCGTTCGTAGGCGGTGATCTGTTCCTTCCACCAGCCGGAGACCCCCGGCTCGTCCTGCTGCCATGAGGGGAACCGGAGGACGATCTCCCTGGGGGCTGCGCCCCCCTGGGCCGCGAGCACGCCGGTCACGAGCAGCATGACCAGAACCCGGATCACGGTCTTGTTCATGATGTCACCTCGCCTCCGAGACTCGGACTGTGCCTACACCGGTTTTGCAACGACATACACCAGGGCTGAGCCCTCGATCGTGCAGATCTGGGGACGCATCAGCATCATGGCGGTCCGTTCGTAGGGAGCGGTGAAGACCTGTAGCTCGGCCAGGGTGTGCAGGTCGAGTATCTTCCCCATCTCGGTTCCGGCTTTGACGATCGTGCCGACCGCATCTTCCCGCAGGGTGGGCACGAAAATCCCGCCCACTTTGGCGCGCATGGGTTCCGTCGCGCTCACTTCGGTGGCCTTCTCGGCCGGAGCAGGGGGGCGGTCGAGTGCGATGACGCCGAGGGTGTGGAGGGCGCGCTCGAGACCTTTGACGTTGCGCTCCGTCCAATACATTTCCTTGCCCGAGCGCCCGCCAACCTCAACGTTGACGACTTTGATGCCCAGCGAGCGGGCATAGGTGGTCAACCCGCCGGCCTTGTTCGGGGCATTGCTAATGAACGGCGCCCCGAGATCGGCCGCAAGCTGTTCGGATCCTTCGAAACGTTTGACGAACGCGTTGATACACCACGTGCCGCCGCCGTGGAGGTCGATGACCACATTGTTGTCGGCGATCAACGGGGCAATGGCTGCCGCGAGGCGGTCGGTGTGCGAACCTTCTTTCTTGCCCGGGAAGACGCTGTCCAGGTCGATAGGGTTTGGGGAATCGATCCAGGAATTTCGGCGCTCGACCTCGGCGGCGAGGGCGTTGGCCGTACAGATGACGCGCAGGCGGCCTTTGAGCTGCGCGACAGGGCGCTGGCAAAACATCTTGATCGCCAGGGCAGACCAGGGCCCTTCGTCGCCGTGTGTCCCCGCGATCAGCGTCGCGCGGGTGCCGCTTGTGCCGGCTTCGCCGTATTTGAGCGGGATATACTGGGCGGCGGCGTGGGCGGTGATTCGGACTTCGTTCCATTTCAAGGAGTCATAAATTGTTGTCAACGTTAGATTCTCCCGGGAACATGCATTTTTTTAGTCTACGTACTTGCTGTACCATTCCTGCCGGGTGCGAAAA
>JBGQGY010000205.1:0-4400 GCA_041497675.1 bacterium
AACGTGGAACGGATTCGCGAGGGTGTGGGGCCGGGCGTCGAGCTGATGCTCGATGCGGCGGGAGTCTACGACCTGCCTACGGCCGTCAAGATCGGCCGAGCGCTGGAGCGCAACGACGTGTTGTTCTTCGAGGACCCGCTGCCGTGCGAGGACCACGATGGATTCATCGCGCTGTGCCGGGCGCTCGATGTGGCCGTGGCCATGGGCGAGACCGAAACCACCCGCTACCAGTTCAACCGACGGCTGGCCATGGGCGGCGTCGACATCGTGCTGCCGGACGTCTCCCGCGCCAACGGTCTGACCGAGTGCCGCAAGATCGCCACGCTGGCCGACGTGCACAACGTGAAGTTGTGCCCGCACAACAGCGTGTGCTCCGCGGTCCACCACGCCGCGTCTCTGCAGTTGTGCGCGGCCATCCCGAACTTCCTGATGTACGAGTTCTGGTCGGGCTACAACCCGATCCTCGACATCGTGACCGACCCTATTGCCCCAGAGCACGGATACCTGCGTGTCCCTCAGGGACCGGGCCTTGGGATCGAGATCGACGAGGACAAACTCAGCCGGCTGGTCGTGAGGAGCTGATGTCCCTGATGCAGCGGTTCGATTCCTTTGACGAATTCCGCCGGGCCGTCTCGAGGCTGGGGCTTCCAATGACCGAGGATGAACTGCGGACGGTCTGGTCGATGGTGCAGGACCTCCATGATCAGGCTGACAGCCTGACGCGCTTTCTGGAGGACGCCCCGCGACGAGCATCCCTCGACCGTTACGCGGGCCGTCCGGTGGCGGGATGAGCACGATGTCCGACGACGTCGTCGTCGCGTCGATTGCCGAACTCGCTGGGCTCTACAGACGCCGGGTGGTCGGGCCGGTCGAGGTCACGCGCCTCTTCCTGGACCGCATCGAGCGGTTCAATCCCGAGCTGCACGCGTTCATCACCGTCGCAGCCGATCAGGCCCTCGCGGATGCCCGCACCGCGGAGCGACGATTGGCCGACGGTGATGACAGCCCGCTCGTGGGCGTCCCCATCGCCGTCAAGGACGCCCTGGCGACCAGGGGGGTCCGGACCACGGGAAACTCGCGAGTCCTGGAGCACTGGGTGCCGGACAGCGACGCCGCAGCGGTGGCGCGTCTGCGGGCGGCCGGAGCCGTGCTCGTCGGCAAGACCAACTTGAACGAGTTCGGGTGGAGCCTCCCCAGCCCTGACGATCTCTGCCCGCCCCCGCGTAACCCGTGGAACCCGCAGTACGCGGCCATTGGCTCGAGCAGCGGGTCCGGCGCAGTCGTCTCCGCGGGCCTCGTCACCGCGGCCTTGGGCACCGATGGCGGGGGATCGGTGAGACTGCCCGCCGGTCAGATGGGACTCGTCGGGTGCAAGGCGACCCACGCACTCATCAGCCGCGTGGGCAGCCTGCATGCCGGCACCCTGAGCAACATCGGGCCCCTGGCACGGACTGTCGAGGATGCGGCGATCCTCCTGAATTCGCTGGCCGCCTATGACGCGGCCGACCCCGATGCGCGACCGCGCCCGCAGATCGACTACACGCACGGCCTGGGCGACAGCATCGCCGGGGTTCGAGTAGGGGTCCCGTGGGGATACATCGAGTCGGTGCCGGTGGAGCCGGACGTTCGAACGGCGTTTGACGCCGCGCTCGCCGACCTGACGCGGTTGGGAGCCATCATCAGCCGCGTGGAGTTACCCGCGCTCGAGCATGCGCGCACCGCGAACTTCGTGGTCCTCAACGCCGAGCACTACCTCGCGCACGAGACCGTGCTGCGCTCTCACTGGGCGCTGCACGGGAGAAGCGCGCGGCTCTACCTGGCTCAAGCGGCATTCCTCTCATCCTCCGACTATCTGCGAGCTCGTGAGGTGGGATGGCTGGTCCGCGGCATGGTCGACGAGGTTCTGCGCGACGTCCACGTGCTGGCCATGCCGACGTCACCAGTGGTCACAGCCGAAGCCGCCCGGCAACCCGGCGCGCATCGGCGGGGCATCAACGCGAGCTTCACGGCGCCGTTCAACCTGATGGGCCACCCGGCGTTCTCGGTTCCCTGCGGCATGAGCGCGGTCGGCCTGCCGATCGGCTTTCAACTGGTCGGGGGCTGGTACGACGAGCCCATCCTGCTGCGGGTGGCCTATGCATACGAACGGTTCACTTCTTGGCACACTGTGCGTCCGCCACTCTTCAGCAGCGCCAGATCGGCCGTGCCGGAGCGCTGAGTGGCATCTGGGAGGGACTCCCGTGAAGATCACTTCCGTTGACGCCTTCGCGCTGCGCGTTCCCAGCCCGACCTCGCAGGCCTACTGGGGATCGCAGGCGTGGGCGTCCACCGCGGGGCCGTCCGGAGGCGGCGACATGCCGCGGGCCACGTGGGAGGCATACCCGCCCCGATGGCGCATGCGCGCCACCTACAGCGCGACACTCAACACGGTGATCGTCCGGCTCTCGACCGATACGGGCCTGATCGGATACGGCGAGGCCAAGGCCCCGGTGGCGCCCGAAGCGACTCGAGAGATCGTCCGCGATCTGCTGGCGCCCGTGGTGCTGGGCGCCGATCCCTTGGACATCGATGTCCTCTGGGAGCGCATGTACAGCACGATGCGGCTGCGTGGGCACCTGAGCGGGTTTTTGCTCGAAGCGATCAGCGGCGTTGACCTGGCCCTCTGGGATCTTGCGGGCAAGGCGCTCGGGATCCCAGCCTGCAAGTTGCTGGGCGGCGCCTACCGCGATCGCGTCAAGGTGTACGCGTCGGGATTGCCGGGTTTGAAGACCGCCGGCGACACCACGGCCAGGCAGCAGCTCCAGGACGATGCGCGTGCGCTGGTCAGGCAGGGATTCCGGGCGATCAAACTCGCCATCGGCTTCGGTGTGGAAGCCGACGTGGACAGCGTCCGCACCGCGCGCGAGGCGGTCGGCGATCAGATCACGCTCTTCTGCGACGCGGCCGGCAACTACGACGTCGACCAGGCGGCCCGGCTCGGCCGCGCGCTCGAACCTCTCGGGGTGGGCTGGCTGGAGGCCCCCATCCCCCCGGAGCACGTCGACGGCCACGCGACGCTGGCGAAGTCGCTCAACGTGCCCATCGCCACCGATCTGTTGAGCACCCGCTACCAGGTGCGGGATTTCCTGGTGCGCGGTGCGCTGGACGTCGTGCAGCCCGACGTCTGCCGGGCCGGAGGGCTTTCGGAGTGCCGCCGAATCGCACACCTCGCCGACGTGTTTGGGGTCGGCTTCGCACCGCACGTCAGCATCGGATCGGCCATCCAATTCGCGGCCAGCGCGCACATCGCCGCGGCGACACCGAACTTCGTCATCATGGAGTACTGGATTGGTGAGAACCCCATCGGGAATGCCGTGCTCCGCACGCCGCTGCGCCTGAGCGACGGCATGCTGGTTGTGCCTGGTGGACCCGGTCTAGGCCTGGACATTGACGAGGATGCCCTGCTGCGCCATGCGGTCTGAGGACGCGACGCCGATCGACGCGGCAATAGGAGACGACAGATGACGCGATTCGCAGGAATCTACCCGATTCTCCAGACGCCGTTCGATGACCGCGGCGCCATCGACGTAGAGAGTCTGAAGCGCGAAGTGGCCTTCTGCCTGCGGGCAGGGGCGCATGGGCTGGTCATCCCGGCCAATGCCAGCGAGTTCTTCACGCTGTCCGACGCCGAGCGTCTCCAGGTCACCGAAGTTGCGTTGTCGGAGGCGCGCGGCAAGGTCCCGATCGTCATCAGCTGCAGCGGCGTCTCGACCCAGGCGGCGGTGGCGTTTGTTCATCATGCCGTCGCCCACGGCGCTGACGGCATCATGGTCCTGCCGCCCTATGTCCGGCGGCAGGGCGAAGCCGGCGTCCTCATCTACTACGAGGCCGTCGCCGATGCGGCGGAAGGCCGTTCGGTGATCGTGCAGAACGCCGAGCCGCCGCTTGGCACGCCGCTCTCGATCCCCGCCCTGCTGAAGCTCCTCGACCGTGTGCCGGGCATCCGCTACGTCAAGGAAGAAGTCACACCGTCTGGCCAGCGCATGTCGGCGCTGCTCCAGGCCACCGGGGAACGCCTGGATGGTGCTTTTGGCGGTCAGAATGGCATCTGGATGCTCAACGAACTCGACCGCGGATCGTGCGGCAACATGCCCAACTGCGCCACGGTGGACGCGCACGTCCAAATCTACAACCTCCACACAGCGGGCCGCCGCGACGAGGCCGAGGCGCTCTACCTCACGCTGCTGCCGTTGCTGACCCTCGGCAGCCAGTACGGCGTCGCGTTTGCCAAAGACGTGCTGCACCGGCGCGGGGTGATCCGAACGAAGGTCATCCGTGACCCGCAGCCCGCACCGTTGGACAAGTGGGATCTCGCCGACGTCGATCGATACTTGGATCGTCTACGCCCGGTATTGATTGGA
>JBGQGY010000206.1:0-4353 GCA_041497675.1 bacterium
CCCTACCGGCTCGATGCGGGCGGGGATCAGGGCATGGATCTGGTCTACGTGAAGGACTGCGCCGCCGGGTGCGTGGCGGCCGCGCTCGCCACGTCGACGCCCTCAGGTGTGTACAACATCGGCACGGGCGAGGCCTCGACGCTGCGGCAGGCGGCGGCGGTCCTGCGCGACCTCGTACCCGGCAGCGACACGACGGTGGGCCCCGGACTCTTGCCGGCGAAACACCTGTGCCGGCTGGATATCACGCGGGCCCGCACCGAGCTCGAGTACGCACCACGCTATGGACTGCGGGATGGTCTCGCCGATTATCTCGAGCAGATGCGCGCCTACTCCCACTCGGCGTGAAAGAGGGCGCGGATCCGCTCGTGGTCGAGCCCCGCGCTCAACAAGACCGTCAGCTTGATTCGCGCCTTGAGGCCGGGTGTGCCCGCGAAGATCACCCCACGCCGCAGCAGGTCGGACTCGCCGCCTTCGTGCCGATAGGTGTTGCGGTGCAGCCGGCCTGTGGGCTGCGGGTTGCACGTGACGACCGTGATGCCGCGGTCCAGCGCCGCGGTGACCAGATCCAGTTGCCGGGGCGAAAACCGGCTCGCGTCGATCACGATCCCATCGACGGCGTGCTCGATGGCCGTCTCGAGAAACAGATCTGACGGATCTGCGCCGGACGGGATCCGTTCAACCCGGGCCGTGATCGCCGCGGGCATGACCGCCGGAAGCCGCCGGAACGGCCGCCGGGCGAAGAACACGTAGTCCTCGTCGACGTGGCCCAGCGGTCCGAACTCCGGCGATTGGAAAGCGTCCGCGCGGGCCGAGTGTATCTTGGTCACGTCGCGCGCGCCGTGGATCGTCCCGTTCATGACGACCAGCACGCCCAGCCCCGCGGCCCGCGGGCACGCGGCCACCTGGATCGCATTGAGCAAATTCATCGGCCCGTCGTCGCTGAGCAGCGTCGGGTTGCGCATCGCCCCGGTGACGATCACCGGACGGTGCTCGTCCAGCGTGACATCGAGGAAGTAGGCGGTCTGCTCGAGGGTGCCGGTGCCGTGCGTGATGGCGACGCCGGCGACATCGGGATCGGCGAAGACCTTCTGCACCCGCTGCGCGAGCGCCAGCATGTCGGCAAACGCGACGAACGCGCTCGCGACGTTGAGGAAGCCCTCGACGGTCACGCGCGCGGCGGCTCCGACCGCCGGGATGCGCTGCAGCAGCTCCCCGGCCTCGAGCCCCGGCGCCACTTCACCGGTCGGCTGCGGTTTGCCGGCGATGGTGCCGCCTGTCGTGATGAGGTGGACGAGGGGGAGGGCGCTCAACGTGCTTCCGGTTTCGAGGCGCGCGTTGAACTCCCTCCTGATCGTGCGGCGATGGGGGAGGTCAGGGTGGGAGCATCGCCGAAATCAGGCGATATCCTGATCTCCCGCAGAGGTGCATCGGCTTGGCGCTTCCTACGTTGGATCTCTTTTCGCTTGAAGGGCGCGTCGCGATCGTCACCGGTGGCAACCGCAACATCGGGCTCGGCCTGAGCCGGGGCTTGGCCGGGGCGGGCGCGCGGGTGCTCATCGCGAACCGTGACGCGGCGAGTGGAGAGGCGGCGGCCGCCGGTCTGCGTCACGACGGGTGGGACGTGGCCGCCGTGCAGACCGACATCAGCGATGCCGGGTCGTGCCGGAGGATGGCGCAGGCCGCGCTCGACCACTGGGGGCGGATCGACGTGCTCGTCAACAACGCGGCGGTGCGGGTCGACAAGACGGCCGTCGAGCACACCGCTGAAGACTTTGACTGGATCATGGGCATCAACGTGCGCGGTATCCTGCACTGCTGTCAGGCGGTGTATCCGGCGATGAAGGCGCAAAAGAAGGGGCGCATCATCAACATCGGGTCGATCTCGGCGCGCAAGGGCGTCTGGAAGCGAACCTCGTACAGCGCGTCGAAGAGCGCGGTCACGGGCCTGACGCACGGGCTGGCTATTGAATGGGCCGACGACGGCATCACGGTCAACGCGCTCTCACCCGGGGCCGTGGCGTTCCGAGATCGCCCGCCGGATCCCAACTCGACGCGTTACAAAGCCAACGTCGACCTCATCCCGTTGGGCCGGTTCTCCTGGCCTGATGACCTTGTGGGTCTTTGTGTCTTCTTGGCATCCGATGCGTCCGCCTACCTCACCGGACAAGACATCTTGATCGATGGCGGGTGGTCGCTCACGATGCGCCCCCGCTCGGCGCCCTGACCATGTATCCAGCACTCGACCACATCTTCCGTACCTACCTGTCCGGCGTGCGCGCCCAGCATCACACGGCGGCGATCACGCAATGGTACCGATCGCCGGGATCGTCCGGGTACCACGCGGCCACGCAGTACGTGGCGGGCGCGGTGCGCGAGGCCGGCGCCGATGAGGTCATCGAAGAGCGTTATCCCCTCGACGGCGAGACGAAGTTCTTGGGCCGCACGATGCCCCCGGCGTGGGAACCGCTCGAGGCGACGCTGGAGATCGTCGAGCCCGTCCGCCAACACCTGCTCTCGTACGAAGAGGTTCCGTCGACGCTGCCCTGGTGGTGCGGCAGCACGCCGCCCGAGGGCATCGTCGTGCAGGTGATCGATGTCGGTCGAGGACTCGCGGCCGAAGACTACGCGGGCAAGTCGGTGGCCGGGAACGCGGTGTTGATCCGCGACAGCGAGTCGCGCCCGGCGTGGGGGCACGCGGCCGAACTCGCGCGGCAGCACGGCGCCGCCGGTATCATCACCGACTTCTTGCACTCGCAGACGAGGCCGTGGCGCACGCGCGCGGCGCTGCCCGAGGCCGTGCAGTTGCTGCGCCTGCCTCCTCGCTTCCAGAACCCCTGGGCGTTCTCGGTCGACTACCATTCCGCCGAACGGCTGGCGGCGTTGGCGCGCGCCGGTGCCGTGCGCGTTCGGGCGCGGGTGGCGGCGCGGACCTTCAAGGGCGAGGGCGTCAACCTGATCGCGACGATCCGCGGCGCCGAGCGCCCAGACGAATCGGTGTTCTTCATCGCGCACACCTCGGCCGGCACGAAGCCCTGCGCGAATTGCGCGGCGGGACCGGCGTTGATGATCGAATTGTGCCGGGCGATTCAGTCGGCGGTGCGCGCGGGCGATTTGCCGAAGCCGCGCCGGTCGATCCGGTTCATGTTCGTCGCAGAAGGGTTGGGTAGCACGTACTACATCCACACGCACCGCGACGGTCTGTCGAAGATCAAAGCGGCCTTGTGTCTGGATTCGGTCGGCCACCGGCAGTCGACGTTGAAGTCATCGCTGGTCATGTACCGGTCGCCCGATTCGATCCCCAGCTACGTGAACGATCTCGGCGCGTCGCTGATCGAAGAACTGCCCAAAGAGGCCGACTGGCCGTTCCGCAACGGTCCGGCGATCCCGCTGGTGAACTTTCAGCAGCTGCCCTACACCCCGTGGAGCGACAACCACTACTGGGTCACCTTTGGCGTACCGGCGCCGCTGTTCATGTCGTGGCCGGACCTGTATTTTCACACGCAACTCTTGACCGCCGAGCACACCGATCCGATGGTCTTTGAACGCGCGGGGCGTGTCTTGGGCAGCCTGGCCGTCGGCATCGCGCGGGCCGGGGCCGCGGAAACGGCGGCGATCATCCAGGAAGTGGCGGCGAAGGCCGCGCTTCGGGTGAGTCGCGCCGTGCGCGACGCGCTGGCGGTGGGGTCGTCGCCAGCCGCCGACTTCCGGGAGCGCGTCACACGACAGGTCGAGTTCCTCGTCGATCGTGATGTCCGATCCATCCAGTCAACACTTGCCCTGGCCGACGGTGATGCCAGGGCGACCCAGGTGAGGGCGATGGCGGATCGCGCCGTCGCGGGGCTCCTGGATCGCGGGAGGGAGGGGCTGGAACAGTTGGAAGCCGTGCTCGACGCGGGGCCGGCGGTCGGCGCGGCCAGACGGCGGGCCTTTGGCGCGCGCAAGGAGGTCGAGCCGGCGGCCGCCATCGTGCCGCGGCGGACTGTGGATGGTGTCCCTCCGGGCGTCGTCGGCCTGACCTACGACGAGATGGCCACCCTGGTGGCGTCCATGGCGACCGAGGATGCCCAGGTCAACTGGGAGACCCTGCGCATCTTCGGCGACGAACTCTGGAACCTCGCCGACGGGCGCCGGAGCGTGGCCGCGATCGGCGAGGCGATATGCCTCGAGTTTGGATTCCGCCTGAGTCCGGGGCACTTCGTGACTCTTGCGCGTGGGCTGGAGAAGGCGGGCGCGTTTCGCCTGGAGGACCGGCGCGGTGTGTAAGTTCAGATAGATCCCGTACACCCGGTCAAAGGGTGATCCGGCGCAAACAAGGCTTTCGGCTTCACCGGCGGGGCTTGTACGCTGTGCCCA
>JBGQGY010000207.1:0-4331 GCA_041497675.1 bacterium
GCCCAAAACGAGCCGCTCCCGGCCTGGATGCGATCGGCCATGGCCTCGGCCAGAGCGCCAAAGATGACGACGTGCAGGTGGAAGCTCGTCTTCGAGCGGGACTTCACGGCGCTGGGAAAGGTCGTGTTGAGCACACTGCCCTCGGGCGCATGGATCGTCAGCGCCCGAAACAAGCCTTCGTTGTTAGGGAGATGCGGTGTCAAGCTGCACTTCAATGGGTAAAAGGTGTCGGCGAACGTACAGTTCATGACGCAGTTGATCGACGCGCCGACAAACTGTTGCGAGCTCCCGGTGTAGTCGAAATGAATGCGATCCCCTTGTTTCGACACCTTGACCCGCAGCCGCAACGGGGTATTGAAGCCGTCGGCCTGGAGCTCGTGGGTCCACTCGCCATCAGGCAACGCGCGCAAGGCCTGCCGCATCGCCCGGTCCGAGCGACCAAGGATCTCCTCCACGAGCGCGTCGAACGCCGGCGCGCCACCATAGTCGTTCAGGAACTCACCCAGCCGCTGCGAGCCCAACCGCTCGGCGCCGACGATCGCGTGCACGTCACCCAGGACCATGTCGGGCACCCGGACGTTGGCCCCGATCAGCCGGGTCAACTGCTCGTTTTCCTGGCCGGCCATGAAGAGCTTGCTGGGCGGAATGCGCAGACCTTCCTCGAAGAGATCGCGGGCCTCGAAGAAATCCAAGCGGCCCCCGATATCGGCGACGTGCGCCGCGCACGCCATGAAGGCCACCACACCGCCGTCGAAAAACACCGGTGTGAGGATCGAGAGATCGGGGAGATGACCCGTTCCGATCCAGGGGTCGTTGGTGATCAGGACGTCGCCCGGCTGCAGGCTCTCCACCGGGAACAACTGCAACAAGTGCTTGGCCGTGATCGGGAGGTGACAGGTGAACGCCGGCGAGCTCAGCTGCGATTGGGCCAGGCTGCGACCCGCGCGGTCCAGCATGATCACGGCGAAATCCCTGCTCTCCCCGACGATCGTCGAAAACGACGTCCGTACGAGCGCAGCGTCGACTTCGTCCATGACGGAGATCAAACGGTTCCACTGTACCTCGATCGTGATCGGGTCCAGCGTCAGATCAGCGGGCATCGCTCCAACTCCTCTGGGTTTACTCAACGGCCTTCTGATCCGCTCGACCGACTAGAGCAGCCACGGGAACCGTGTCAAGGTCGAGGAAGAGATTCGCGTAGGAATCGATTCGTACCCGGCAGGACGGTCCGGCGATCACCGTACACTCGCGCTCCTCGAGGACCGCGGGGCCGTCAAACGCCGTTCCGGCCGTGAGCCGGTACCGGTCGAAGACGGGCGTCTCCACATACCGGCCGGCCTCCGGGAAGTACACGGGGCGCGTGCCCTTGCGGGCGCCGGCCCCCGCAGCGGGCTGAGTCCGGGACAGTTCCCGCGGCACCTGCGGGACCGGACCCGCCACGGAGACACGACAGGTGATCAGCTCGACCGGGAGGTTCGTGTGTGCGTGACCATATTTGTTCCTATAGCGCTCGTAAAAGAACGCCGCCAATTCGGCCATCGATCCCCGTCGGTAAAGCTCATCGGGAATGTCAACGGTGAGCTCGTATCCCTGCCCCTTATGCCGGAGATCCATGGCCCGCATGAAACGCACGCCCGGATCGGCGGGGTCCACGCTCGCCTCCCGCAGCATCGCGCGGCCCTCGGCCAGCATGTCCTCGAAGACTGCGCTAAGGACGTCCCACGAGACCCGGTCGAGCCGCGTGACGAGGGAGCGCGCGAAATCGAACGAGACGGGCGTCACCACGAGTCCCATCGCCGACGTCGCGCCCGCGCCAGGGGGGACGACGACCCCCTTCATGCGCAACGCGCGCGCCAGTTCGTACGCGTGCGCGGGCCCGGCACCGCCGAAGGCGAACAGATAGAACTTGCGCGGGTCCTCGCCGCGTTCGGCAATGTGCACCTTCATCGCGGAAAGCATGTTTTGGTTGACGACTTCGAACACGCCTCTGGCGGCGTCGACCAGCGGAAGTCGCAGCGGTTTCGCCAGACGCGTCTCGACGGCCCGGCGCGCGGCCGCGGCGTTGAGCGGCATCGCCCCCCCCAAGAAATATCCGGGATCAAGGTAGCCCAACACGACGTTCGCGTCGGTGACCGTCGGCTCGCGGCCCCCGCGTCCGTAGCACGCCGGGCCGGGCTCCGCCGCGGCGCTTTCCGGGCCGACCTTGAGTAGCCCCAGAGCATCGACATGAGCGATACTGCCCCCGCCGGCCCCGATCTCGATCAACTCGATAACGGGAACGCGGATGGGAATACCGCTCCCTTTCTTGAAGCGCTCGACCCGACCGACCTCGACGACGTTGGCCTTGGTGGGGCGGTCCTTGTGCACGAGCCCGATCTTGGCCGTCGTGCCGCCCATGTCGAGCGCGATGACGCTCTCCAGACCCATCGACCGGCTGTAGTACGCCGCGGCCAAGACGCCGGCGGCCGGCCCCGACTCGACCATTCTGATGGGAAACTCCCTGGCGACCTCCCCAGTGGTGATGCCGCCTGAGGACAGCATCAGAAACATTCTCCGTCGGTATCCAAGCCCGGCCAGCCGCTGTTCGAGGTCCTCTACGTAATGACGGGTGACAGGCTGGACGAAGGCATTGGCGGCCGTCGTGCACATCCGCTCGTACTCACGTATCTCGGGAGCGACCTCGCTGCTGAGACTGATGACCACGTCCGGAAGTTCCTTCCGGAGAATGGTCCGGACCCGCTGCTCGTGCGCCGGGTTTCGGAACGAGTGCAGGAACACAACGGCGACGGACGCGACCTCCTCACGGCGCATCCGCGCGGCGACGCGCTTCACGCCGCGCTCATCGAGCGGGACGAGCACGTGGCCGTCTTTGTCCATCCGCTCGCGGGCCTCGAAGCGCCATCGCCGGGGCACGAGCGGGACGGGGCGCTCGAGAAACAGATCGTAGATGTCGTAGCGCACCTCGGTGCCCATCTCGAGGACGTCGCGGAATCCCTCGGTCGTGAGCAAGGCAGTCTTCGCGCCTTTTCGCTCGATGAGGGCATTGGTGATGAGCGTGGTCGCGTGAATCGCGATCTCGAGGTCTTCACCTCGGACACCCGCCTGCGCCAGCAACGCCTGCAGCCCCTCAATGACGCCCTGCGCGGGGTCGCTGGGGGTCGTCAGGCACTTGTTCAGGTGCGTGCGGCCGGTGGCGGTATCAACGAGGACGAAATCCGTGAACGTGCCCCCAATGTCAAATCCCAAACGAAAACGCCGTGCGTCGGCCATCTGGTGCACGCTCCTGCAGGATGGATCGCGGATGTCTTGGAGCCAATTCGGGGAAGTGCGGCGCGGCTCCTGGCGAGATCAGGAGCGACGCGAGAGGTTTCTTCGAGGTCGCGCTACTTCTCCGGGTCTCGTTGCGGGATGACGATGACGATTGTCACGCGCGCCGGTTCGGACCGGAGGGTACCGGCGATCGTCACGGCCGTGATGACCAGCCGACCCTCCCCCAGCCGCGGGTCGGGCCGCTCTACCTTCACGTCCCACGAGGCGTCCTGCGCCACGTTCGCGGTGAGCGGGCCGATCGTGCCGCGGGGGCCATTTCCCGCTTGGCTTTCGTAGTCGATCGTCACCTGCACGCGTGTTCCGGGTATCCCGGTGCCGCGTATGGGCAGTGGCCATGCGATGGCATCGCCAGGCTTGGGGCTTAAGATCACCGGCGGCGCCACGCCCGGCGTCGGACTCGAACGCAGCGTTGGGGACGCCACCGGAGGGACGGGTGTGGGCGTCGCCCGCGCGGGGCTCGGGGCCACCGGAGTGGCCGTTGCACGGATGACGGGTGAGGGTGCCACCGGCGTCGGGGCGACGAGGACGGGTGCCGGCGGGCTCACGGCGAACGTCCACGTCGTCGAGGCCTCGTTCCCGGCCAGATCGGCGACGAGGACCTGCACGCGATGGGGCCCGGTCGACAGAGGCGCCGGCGGGACGTACGACACCGATGACGCGCCGACCGATGCACGCCGCTCCTCGCGGCCATCCAGCCAGAGGCGCACGCTGTCGGTCTTGATCCCGGATGGCCCGCGGTCGGCAAACCCTGCGATGATCGTCGGCTGCGCCGATGTGACGGTCGAGTTTGGCTCAGGCTGCGCGCTTGTGAAGGCCGGTGGGACTCCGTCGATGACCACGACACCGATGGCCCGACTGGTCTCAACCCCACCCTGGCGCAGCCGGACCACCACCTGGGCACGCGCGGCTTCACCGGGTCGGACAGTGTAGCCGACGGTATACTGTCCCGTCGGTCCCTCTTGCATGCGCAGACTCGTGGCGGTCTGCCCCACATCGAGGAA
>JBGQGY010000208.1:0-4226 GCA_041497675.1 bacterium
AACCCGATCAGCAGCGAGAGACGCACCCCTCCGAGGATCCGCGAGAGCAGGTCGCGGCCGAAGTCATCGGTCCCCAGCCAGTGGCTCGCGGAGGGCCGCGCCAGGATGTGCTCGACGTCGATGCCTGTGGGATCGGCCCGCAGCAGGATCGGCGACGCCAGGGCCAGCACGGTCACGATCAGCGTGATCGTCCCCCCGGCGATGGCCAGCCGGTGACGACGCAGCCGGCGCCACACCGATCGGCCCGACGCCGAGGGCGTCGCGGCCGGGGACTGTGCTCGAACGCCGGCCATGTCGTCAGCCATAATGGATTTGAGGATCAACGTAAGCATAGAGAACGTCAACGATCAGATTCACCACGATCACGATCGTCGAGATGAGCAGGATACAGCCCTGGACGAGCGGGTAGTCGCGGCGCTTCACGGCCATCACGACCAAGTTGCCGACGCCCGGAAGATTGAACACCGTCTCGATGACAAACGCCCCGCCCAGCAGGATGACCGCCGCGTTACCGACGACGGTGAGCACTTGGATGAGGGCGTTGCGAAAGGCGTGCCTGCGGATCACCACGCGTTCGATCAGGCCCTTGGCCCGCGCGGTGCGGATGTAGTCCATGCCCAGCACTTCGAGCATGCTGCTGCGCGTGATGCGCGCGATCAGCGCCGCCTGGACGATCCCCAGCGAGAGACCGGGCATCAACAGATGCAGCGCCCACTCGCCGGGGCTCTCGCTGAACGGCACGTACCCGCTGATGGGAAACCAGTGCAGCGCGACGCCGAAGAGAAAGATCATGATGAGGCCCATCGCGAAGTCGGGGATCGAGAGACCGACGACCGAGAGCGCCATGATCGTCAGGTCGGCGGGTGAGTTGGCTCTCGTGGCGGCCCGCAGACCCGCGGGGATGCCGGTAAACATCGCCACCGCGAGCGCGACGCCCGCCAGGCTCAGCGTGACGGGCAGCCGGCCCATGATCGCCTGGAGCACGGGCTCGCCCAGGAAAAACGACCGGCCGAGCTCGCCTTTCACGACCTGGGAGAGCCAGATGCCAAACTGCACGACGAGCGGCCGGTCGAGCCCCAACCGCACCCGCAGCCGCTCGACGGCGTCGGGCGTGGCTTCCATCCCCAGCAGGACCGCCGCCGGGTCACCGGGGATCAGCCGGATGAGCGCAAAGGCAATGATCCCCATCACGAGCCAGGCGGGGACGAGCAACATGAGCCGGCGGGCAATATGCTGCCCCACCGACGCCCCTCCCTTAGTGCCGCCGCGCCGTTATTTCGTCACGTTCCAGAAACGGCGCAAGAAGAACACCTTGTAACCGCGGACGCTCTTGCTCACCCCGTCGAGGGAGAACATGTCGCCCACTTTCACGAAGGGCACGTTGTCGTAGAAGGCGCGCTGCGCCATCGCGTACGCCTGCGCCCGCCGCTCGGGGTCGCGCACCCGCAGACCGACGATCAGCCACTTATCCATCTCGGGGTCGCAGTAGCCGTACGTCTCGTATGACGCCCCGCACTGGAAGAGGTAGTTGAACCCGGTCGGTTCCGGCCGGGTGCTGACGCCGTTGGTGGCCATGTCGAAGTTGAGCTCGCGCTGCTGGGCGATCTGCCCCGGCCAGTCGCGGATGACCAGGTCGACGCGAAAGCCGATGGCCTCGAGCTGCGGCTTGACGGGCACCGAGGCGCGGAACAGCCACTCGATGTCGCGATTGCTCACCACGGTGATCGGCCGGCCGTCGTACCCCGACTCGCGCAGCAGCCGCCGCGCGAGATCCAGGTTCTTGCCGTTATAGACGTCCTTACCTTCGGTGTTGTGCCAGACCTGCTGCTCGGGGAAGAAGAAGCTCGGCTGCAGGCGGTAGAAGGCCGGCTGGTTGCCGGTGACCCCGCGCATGATCGCTTCCATATCGAGACCGCGCGAGACCGCCTGGCGCGCCTTCACGTTGTTGAACGGCGCGCGGTTCGCGTTGAGTTGCAGGATGACCTGCGTAAAGGGCTTGAGCACGATCGGGGCAAGCGTCGCCGACGACTGGAGCCGGTCGTACGAGGCCGGCGCCACCGACATCGCGTAGTCGACGTCGCCACGCTCCAATGCGGCCATGCGGGTTGCACTCTCGAGGATCGAGATAATGCGGACCTCATCCACCGTGGCCTGGCGGTCGCCGCCGAGCCCCGACCCCGGCTTGCTTCGGTCGCGCGCGTAGTCCGGGAAGCGCCGTAAGACGATCTGCTGATCGCGCTGCCACTCGGCCAAGCGGAACGGCCCGGTGCCGATGAGGTTCGGCGGCTGGATCGGGTCTTTCGCGCCCTCGACCAGTTCCTTGGGCATGATCCCCAACAGGGCGACGGGGTTGGCCATCGCGCCCACAAACGAGCCCTGGGGCTCCTTCAGGGTGATGCGCACCGTTAGCGGGTCGACGACGGTGACGCCCTGCACGGCCCCCAGATCGCCGCGCCGCGCGCTGTACTGCACGAAGCGGTCGATCGACGCTTTGACGTCTTCGGCGGCCAGCGTCTTGCCGTTGTGGAACTTCACGCCCGACCGCAGCTTGAACGTGTAGTCGAGACCGTTCGTGCTGACGGCCCAACTCTCGGCGAGCTGTGGGATCACACCGTAGTCCTCACCGATGTTGACCAGTCCCTCGAAGACGTGCGTGGAGAGTTCGCGCAGCGAAAACGCCGTGCCCATGTGGGGATCGAGCCACGGCAGGTTGGTGTCTGTGGCGACGCGCAGGACCTTGGGCGGTTGCGGAGCCTGCGCCATGACCGGGAAAGTGACACCCGCCAGGACCAGTAGCAGGACCGCAACGCTCAACCGGCGGTACATACGCATTCCTCCTCTCAACGCATCACCGGGGGCCCGAGGCCACCGGTGGACCCGCACTTACACCGTCGTCTATGCTCCAGTTCGCGAACGCAACGATCAACTGTTCGAGTCGGGACACCGCCGCCTCGACAAACCGCCGTCCCTTGTCGGGCGTGGCGAGGGTCGGATCGCCGACCACGCCACGCCGCGTGATGTCCTCGAACCGCGTGCCGATCTTGACCGGCCCGCCCGGCAGCGTCATGTCGATCGCGAACCACCCGGGGATCTCGGGGGGATATTCGGCCTGGATGAGGTCGGTCCTGACCAACGCGCCCTCGAGGTGCATCACCGCCGAGGTCTCGAACTCGCAGGCGTGACCCATCCCACCCGAGCGCGATTCGCGGATCCGGTTGAACTCGTCCCGGGCGAGATCCCAGTAGTCTGCTGTCGCGACCAACACCTTGTGGCGGTCGCGCACGCGGGTGACGGTCAGGTGGAGGGGGTCGGTGTTGCCGCCGTGACCGTTGATGACCAGCAGCCGGCGGAACCCGGCGCGGACGAGACTCTCCAACATCTCGGTCATGACCTGCTGGTACGTGTCAAACGAGAGGGTGAGGCTGAAGTAGCCGCTGTGGTGCGTCGATAACCCCATCCAGACGGTCGGGGTCAGGAGGACGTCGACCCGCGCGGCGGCCCGCCGTACGGCCTCTTCGGTAATCGACGAGACGAGCAGCGTATCGGTCTTGACGGGGAGGTGGGGGCCGTGTTGTTCGGTCGAGCCCGTCGGGAGGACGACGACCGGGTTACCGGTCGCCCGCGCGCGAACCTCTTCCCATGTGAGGTCTGAGAGGCGAATCAATGATGCTCCCGTCCGGTGCGGAATCAATGATCAGTCTTCGCTGTCAGCAACCGCAACGCCTGCTGCGGCGGCAATTTCGCGCGGCTTGACACTGGAGAAGTGCGTCTCTAGCATGAAGAGCACATCTCGTGGACCCCGCATAATGGCTGGTCGATCACGGTGCCGTGACTGCGGTCGCGACGCCGAGCCCCTCGACGCCCGGTGCGAGTGCGGCGGTCGCGTCCTCTTTGACTACCCATATGACACTCTCGATCGGTGGACGCCCTCGGGGCGTGGTCTGGGCCGGTACGCCCCATTGCTACCCGACTACGATGCATCGGTGGACATGGGAGAGGGCGCAACACCGCTGGCAGAGAGCCGGCGCATCGGACCCTCGAGGGGCATCCGTCTCTACTTCAAACTCGAATCGCTCAACCCGACCGGATCGTACAAAGACCGCATCGCGTCGGTTGGAGCCGCCCTCGCCCGCGCGCACGGTCGCCGCGTGCTCATTGCCACCTCATCGGGCAACGCGGGCGCGGCCATCGCCGCGTATGCCGCACGGGCGGGTCTCGCGGCAGTG
>JBGQGY010000209.1:0-4191 GCA_041497675.1 bacterium
CTGTCGCGCGGCGAGACCGTGGGCATCTTCCAGGTCGAGGGCGCGGGAATGACCCGCTACTTGAAGGACCTGCGACCCACACGTATCGAGGACATCATGGCCATGGTGGCGCTCTTCCGCCCCGGGCCGATGGCCAACATCCCTTCATTTATCCGCCGCAAGCACGGTCAGGAGCCGATCACCTACCTGCATCCGTTGCTGGAACCGGTCCTCCGTGATACCTACGGCGTGATGGTCTACCAGGAGGACGTCATGGCCGTAGCCCAGGCCGTCGCCGGGTACACGCTGGCCGAGGCCGACACCCTGCGGTATGCCGTCGGGAAGAAGATCGCCGACAAGCTCGCGGCTCACCGCGAGAAGTTCCTCGCGGGCTGCCGAAAGAGCCACGTCCACAAGCGGATCGCTGAGCAGATCTGGGAACAGTTCGAGCCGTTCGCCCGCTATGGGTTTAACCGGGCGCACGCGGCCTGCTATGGGCTGATCGCCTATCAGACCGCATACCTCAAGGCCAACTTTCCGGCCGAGTACATGGCGGCGCTGCTCACCACAGAAGCCATGGGTCAGGATTGGATGGCCAAGGTCGCCGGCGCGGTGGCCGAGTGTCAGCGGATGGGCATCCACGTGCTGCCACCGGATGTCAACGAGTCCGTCGACACATTTACTGTTGTCAACACCTCCATTCGATTCGGCCTGTCCGCTGTTAAAAACGTTGGCAGCGGCGCCGTCGAGGCCATTATCAAGACGAGGGGAGAGAATGGCCCGTTTGGGTCTCTGGTCGATCTGGCCTCGCGTGTCGATACACGGCTCGTCAACAAGCGCGTTTTGGAGAGCCTGATCAAGGCCGGCGCGTTTGACTCCCTGGGCCGGCCGAGGGCCGCGCTGCTACAAGAGGTCGACGCGGCGCTCGCGGGTGGGCAGCGGGCCGCCCGCCAGCGGACCGGCGCTCAGACCGGACTCTTCGGCAGTGAGGAGACGTCGGTCATGCAGGTGGCGGCCGGCCGCTCCGGGGACGGCGAAGAGTTTTCGAAGGCCGAGTTGCTGGCCATGGAACGCGACATGCTCGGCATGTTCATCTCCGACCACCCCTTGACCCACGTCCAGGCCGCGCTCGCGGGGCGCGTGACCACGACGGTGGCGCAGCTGTCGGAGATGCGCGACCGCAGCGAGATCGTGATCGGCGGTCTGATCGCCTCCCTGAAACGCACGACCACAAAGGCCGGGTCGGTGATGGCTTTCGCGACGGTTGAGGATCTTACGGGCAGCGTCGAAGTGATCGTGTTTCCCAAGACGTATGAAGAGGCGCACCTGACGCTCAAGAGGGACGCGGTGGTCATCGTGCGCGGACGCCTCGACGTTGCCGATCAGCAAGTGAAGGTGCTGGCCGAGGGGATCATCCCACTCGAGCCGTTCCCGCCCGCGCCGGCGCGTGATGTGACCCTGCACGTGCTGCTCGATGCCGACCGGCACGGCGAAGACGGGCTCCTGCGATTGCACGAACTGCTTGGGCGGTACCGCGGCGACCGTCCGGTGGTACTCACTATTCGCGCCGACGGCCGCGACGTGAAGATGCAACCCGGTGACCTGCGCGTGACGTCCGGGCCGGCCGTGGTCCAGGAAATTGAGGGACTGCTTGGTCCCAGTACGGCCTCGTGGATTCTCCCCGCCCGTGGTTGAGCCCGCCAGACGCAACGCCACCATGCTGGCCGGCGTCATGGTTGTGGCGGCCGTGACCCTGGTCGCCCTCGCGTGGCTGTCCACCTCGATGGCCGTGCGGAAGCCGATCGCACCGGACGGGGGACCGCGCGCGGGCCGCGAGATGGCGCCTGCATTCTCGCTGCGATCGCTGCGCGGGCCGGACCAGATCTCCCTCGCCGAGTTCCGCGGGAAGACCGTCATGATAAACTTCTTTGCCTCGTGGTGCAAGCCATGCGAGCTCGAAGCCGCTGATCTCGAGCGGACCTGGCGAGACTACGAGAATCGGGGCGATGTGGTGTTCTTGGGCGTCGCGCTTCAGGACGAGTATAGTGCCGCCAAGGGCTTTCTGGACAAGCACGCTCTCACCTACCCCGCGGTCTTTGATGCGAGCAGCAGCACGATGCAGACGTATCGCGTCACGGGGATCCCGACGACGGTCGTGATCGGACCCGACGGACGGGTCGTATCTCGCTACGCCGGCACGTTCGTCGGCGACCAGGGTCGCGCGGCTCTACGGTCGCGGATCGACGCGGCGCGGCGCCCGAAATGACAAATCCCCCCCGAGCCCGGGTCATGGGCCTCCAGGTCGTGGCCGCGATCGTCCTCCTCGGCCTGGGATTCCTGCTGGTGGTGCACGTGCGCGCGGCCATATCGCTGAACGCGCAGCCCGAAGTGCCAACCCGCAATGTCTACGCGCTGGCTACCCTGCTGCGGCAGGAGCGGGAGGCGCGGGCGGCCCTCGAGGCCGAACTGAAGGCCACGCGGAAACGCCTCGAGGAGTATGAACGGGCCACCCAAGAAGGCAGGACGTTGACCGTGGCGATGAGCAAGGAACTCGAGAGCCTGCGGATCTTTGCGGGGCTCAAGGCCATGCACGGCCCGGGCGTCACCGTGGCGCTGCAGGACGCTAAGACGCAGCCGGCGGGGAGCCCGCCTGTGGTGGCGACGTATCAGGATATCGTCAGTGTGGTCAACGAGCTCTGGGCCGCCGGTGCGGAGGCGGTCGCGGTCAACGGGCAGCGGGTCACCGGCACGACCGGTTTCGGACAGGTCGGTGGGACGGTGGTCGTGAACCTCCAACGCATCACCGGGCCGTTCACGATTGTTGCCCTGGGTGATCCGGCGACGCTCGAATCCGCCCTGAACATTCCCGGCGGGCTGGTCAACGGGCTGCGGGCCCTGGGACTCGTCATCACGATCGGCCGCCACAACGAGCTCACGGTGCCCGCCTATCGCGGCGTGGTGAAGCGCGAGCACGCCCGCCCCGCCGAGTAGCGAGTTTCGTCGCGAATTCATGCCGTCACACGGTGCGTATGATGTCATCATCGCGGGGGCGTCCTTCGCCGGGCTGGCGGTGGCGCGGGCACTATCCGCGCGCCGCGTGCTCCTGCTCGACGCGCAGCCAATCGGCGATGGGGTGACGTCGGCCTGCGCGGCACCCGTGCGCACGGTCCGGATGATGGGCGCGGACGCCGCGATCTTGCAGGTGCATGACGAGCTCGTGATCCATACGCCGGGCGGGCGCTCCACCTGGCCGCTGCCAGAGCTCTTCTGCACGGTTGATTACCGGGTGTTTTGCGTGGAGGCCATGCACGAGTGTGACGTCGAGTTCCGCCGCGTCTCGGTGCGCGGACGCGACGGGAATCGTGTGCTGACCGCAGACGGGGATGTCGATGGCCGGGTGCTGGTCGACGCGACCGGGCCGCGGGCGGCGCTGGCCGGGTACGGCAAACCCCGGTACGTGGCGTTTGGAATCGAGTCGGAAATCCCCAGACCGGTGGAGCCAGGCCTGCACTTCCACTTCGTGCCGGAGATTCGGGACGGGTACGCGTGGGCGTTTCCGGCCGGCGCGGGCACACGGTTTGGGGTGCTCTCGTATCGGGGACGCACGAAACTGCTGCCGGCGCTCACGACGTTCATGGCGCGGTTCGGTGCGCGCCCCGACGGCATCCACGGCGGGTTCCTGGCGACGGGCTGGACGGCGGGAGTCGTGGACGGGGTGTTCACAGTAGGCGACTCGGCGGGGCAGTGCCTGCCGTTCTCTGGTGAAGGGATCAGGACGGCGGTGCTCGCCGGCGCGCGGTGCGGGGAGCTGATCGCGCAGGTGTTGGACGGGGCGATCAGCCTCAGCAACGCACAGTCAGCGTATCAGCGGTTCATCGCGGCGGACCGGCGCCGGTATCGCGGGTTGATCACGGGCAATCTGTTGCTGTTGCGATTGCCGCAGGAGTGGCTGGCGCGAGCCGCACGAGGATTGACACACCCCGGCGTGAGGCGATGGTTCTTCAAGCACTACTTTGGGATGCTTGACCGTAACGCGACGCTTCGGAGACCTTCAGACCCGTAGACTGTTGAGTTCGAAGAAGCCGGCATGCTACGATTCTTAGCGTCTACTGCGTGACCTCGCTTGCCGGGGTGGTGGAATTGGCAGGCACGACGGCCTCAAAAGCCGTTGGGGGCAACCCCGTGCGGGTTCGAGTCCCGCCCCCGGCACCA
>JBGQGY010000210.1:0-4160 GCA_041497675.1 bacterium
GGGCAACACCCTGGACATGACCTATCTTGCGATGACGACAAACGTGACCATTAGCTCCACGCTGGCCGAGCGACGCGTCCGCCAGGCGATCCAAGCCGCCGTCGACTACGATGGGATCATCAAGGGCCTGATGCGGGGCGCGGCGGTACAGATTCCGTCTATCATCCCGGTCGGACTGTTGGGTGCTGAGCCCGCGTTGGCCCCGAAACGTGATCTCGCGGCGGCGAAGCGGTTGCTGACAGAATCGGGGTATCCAAACGGTTTTAGCGTGAAGATGGTGTACCCGACACGCGTGCTGGTCGGCGGTCTATCCGCTGAAACGCTCGTCACAAAACTCCAGGCCGACCTGGCGCAGATCGGGGTCGCGTTGCAGCTCGAACCGCGCGAGACCGTGCAGTGGCGGGCCGACTACCGCGCGGGCAAACTGGCCATCACCGTCGCCGACTGGACGCCGGACTTCGCGGATCCGCACGGGTGGGCGATTCCGTTTGCGGTGAAGGGGTCCAGCGCGGCGAAGCGTGTCTACTACGATAACGCGAGAGCCGGTAGCTTGGCGAACGAGGCGGGCCGGATCACGGACGCCGCGAAGCGGGCCGGGATGTATCGGGAGCTGCAGCGCATCCTGATCGGTGATGCGGCGTTTGTGGGTCTCATCCAGCCAAAAGTGCATCTCGCTGTCAGCCCGACGGTAGGCGGTGTCGTCTACAACCCCGTCTACTTCATGGACTACTACTTCGTGCGATAGGGACGAGGTCTCCGGCCGGCGTGGCCGCCGGCTGGCGAAGGATGGGACGCTGACACACTTCTGGCGCTTCGTCGGACGCCGGGTGCTCGTCACCGTTCCGCTGTTTTTTCTGATCACCCTATTGGGGTTCGTGCTGACCTATCTGATCCCGGCCGATCCGTTGGCGATGGTGCTCTCAGAGCGCGCCATGGCCAACCCCGAGATCGTGCGCGCGTATCGGGAGCGGTGGGGGCTCGACGCGCCGCCGCATCGGCGTTACTTCACGTACGTCGGCCACCTCCTACGCGGCGATCTCGGCACGTCGATTGCCACCCAGCAGCCGGTAGGAGAAGACCTTCGCGCCTTCGTCCCCGCGACCATCGAACTCGCCGCCACCGCCATGATCGTGGCCGTCGGCATCGGCATCCCCTTGGGCGTCGTCGCAGCCGCACGCCGGGGCGGGTTGGCCGATCACCTCGCGCGCACCGGCTCGATCATCGGCGTCTCGATGCCGGTGTTCTGGCTCGGGCTGCTGGCGCTGACCGTGTTTTACTACCGGCTGCAGGTGGCCCCGGGACCGGGCCGGCTCGCTCCCGGTCTCATCCCTCCCGATGTTCGCACGGGGATGGTGTTGATCGACAGCGTGCTGGCTGGGCGCTGGGACGCGCTGGCGGACGGGCTGCACCATCTGATGCTGCCGGCACTCGTCCTCGGCGCATACGTGATGGGCACGATTACACGGGTCACCCGGTCGAGCGTGATCGACGCGCTGACGGAGGACTACACGCGGACGGCGCGCGCCAAGGGCGTCGGCGAGCGTGCCGTGCTGGTCCGCCACGCACTGCGCAACGCGCTCATCCCGACGGTGACGGCCGTGGGGCTTGCCTTTGGCAACCTGATGGCCGGCGCGGTGATGACCGAGACCATCTTCGCGTGGCCCGGCATCGGGCGCTACGCGGTCGACGCGGCCGGCAAGCTCGACTTTCCGGCCATCATGGGCGTCACGCTTTTCGTGGCGGTGGTCTATGTGGCCGTGAACTTCGTGGTCGACCTCGCGTACGCGTGGCTCGATCCGCGGATTCGATTCGGGTAGCCGATGTTCAAAACTTTGCGCCGCAGCCACGCCGCGCTCTTCGGCCTGCTGATCGTGCTGGGGTGGATGATCGCCGCACTCTTCGCGCCGGCGCTGGCGCCCCACTCGCCGCTCGAGCAGCGGCTCGACGAGCGGCTCGCGCCGCCGAGCGCCCGGCATCCGTTTGGGACCGATGAACTCGGGCGCGATGTGCTGAGCCGCGTGTTGTACGGCGCGCGGCTCTCGATCCCGGCGGGGTTCGTCGTCGTCGTGCTCACGGCGCTGCTGGGGAGCGCGCTAGGCATGGTGTCGGGCTACGCCGGCGGTCTCACGGATGAAGTCATCATGCGGGTCTGTGACGCGATGCTGGCGTTTCCGTCATTGATCCTGGCGATGGCGATCACGACCGCCCTTGGACCGGGTCTCAGAAACGCGTTGCTGGCGATCGTGCTCGTGTTGTGGCCGGAATACGCGCGCATCATACGCGCACAGGTGCTGAGCATCCGTGGGATGGAGTACATCACGGCCGCGCGGGCTGTGGGGGTGCGCGATGCACGCATCCTCTGGCGGCACGTCTCGCCCAATACCGTTCCTCTGGCACTGGTGAAGGCCAGCCTCGACGTCGGGAACGTCATCATCATCGCGGCCGCGTTGTCGTTCGTCGGGTTGGGCGCGGTGCCGCCGACGCCCGAATGGGGCGCCATGGTCGCGGCGGGACGGCAAAAATTCTTCGAGTGGTGGATCGGGGCGTTTCCGGGTCTGGCGATCTTCACCGTGGTGATGGGGTTCAACTTCCTGGGCGACGGGCTGCGGGACCTCGCCGACGCGCGATTGCGGCGGGGGCCCGGCATGACGTCGTAGCGGGTACTCAGCCCGGGAAATCGGACACCCGGCGGCGTATTTCTTTGTCGTGAGATACCTGCGCCGTCTCGTCATCATTTTGTTGCTGCTTGTGGGGATCGGGGCGCTCACCTGGCGCCCGCTGCTGACCCGCGCCGGGGCGCACTTGATCGTCGAGGATCCCATCGAAAAGTCCGACGTGATCATCGTGCTGTCCGGTGGGCGCGAGGATGAACGCGTGCGTCAGGGCGCCGAGCTCTACCGCCGGGGCTACGCACCCTGGGTGCTGTTGTCGGGGGGCGAAAAGGTCCAGGGGAGATCGGTCCCCGATATCCAACGCCACCAGGCGCTGCAGAACGGCGTGCCCGAGTCGGTGCTGCTCTTCGAGAAGACGTCGACCAGCACGGCCGAGCAGGCGCGATTTCTCCGGCCGATGCTCGAGCAGCGCGGGTTCCGGCGGGCGATCGTCGTGACGTCGAACTTCCATACCCGGCGCACGCGCTACCTGTTCCGGCGCGTGTTCGCCGGGTCACCCGTAGAGCCCCGTATCTACCCCGTGCACGACGACTTCTTTTCCCCTGACCGCTGGTGGACCCGCGACTGGGACAGCGAGCAGGTGGTGCTCGAGTACATCAAACTCGGACTCGCGTTCGTGCGATACCGCTGAGATCAGACCCATGGGTGAAAACACGCTGCGGCCGGAGCTCGAATCCCCGGACCGCGGGCGCAGGTAGGCGAGGAGGGGATTACGTGGTACGCAATCAACCGGGCGACATCACGTCGGGCAACCGGCTGTTCCGATTCATATCCCTGGAGTGGGTACCGGTCACCACCGCGCTCGTGTCGCTGATGTTTTCAGTCAGCAGCATCTTCATCTCGACGCGGGAACCCGCGGTGGTCATGATTCTGCCCGATCAGGTCCGCGTGGCGCAGGGCGAAGACTTCGGATTTGCCTACCTCTACGTCCAACCGGCGTTCGTCAATACCGGCCGCAACGAGCGGGTTGAGGTGATCCGGGACATGAAACTGCACATCGCGGCCGCGGCGGGAGGTCAGCCCGCCGAGTTTGTCTGGGCCAACCAGGCCGAACTGGTCTATGATCGGGCGACGAACCAGTTGAACTACCGCTACGTGGCCGACGCCGTGCCCCTGGTCGTCAGCCCACGCAGCGCGCAGGTGCCGTTTTCTGTCTTCAACGGACCGAAGGGCTGGTACTTCAGCCCCGGCGTCTATCGATTGAGGCTCAGCGCGCAGCGCGTCGTAAGCCGCCGGCCGCTGCAGGAGACAGTTGAGATTGCGTTTGGGGACAAGGACGTGGATTTTCTCAACAAGTCTCGCGGGGGGAGCTTCCTGGTGTTTCCCGTCAAGAAACCGTAGAGGAATGAGGTGGTGCGGAAGGGGAGATTTGAACTCCCACAGCCTTTCGGCCACAGGCTTCTGAGGCCTGCGCGTCTGCCAATTCCGCCACTTCCGCACGTGGTCGGGAGCCCAATCGTACGTACAGGGCCAGGCTCCAACAGGCAA
>JBGQGY010000211.1:0-4145 GCA_041497675.1 bacterium
GAGAGAGCGATCAAATTTGCGTTGGATCTCGCGTAAGAGGACGGTATCAGCCTCGACGGTCTCATCGCCAGCCACTTCTGACCCATGGGATCGCTTTCGAATCCTGGAGGGCAGGGTCGACTCTTCGCAAGTAGGCGCTCAGTTGACCGGTATGATGTTGCACGTGTCTGATGTTGTACACGTGTAATTCACCGCGGGTGATTGCCAACCAATGGAACCCCGACTCGCGTGCAAGCGATTCGGGCGTCTCCGATGCGAGCGTCTCGACCGCCTTCTGACGGCAAATCATCACGTACCCGGTCAGTTCTTTCTTGTCGAAGCGCCGGCTCGGAAAATCAAATTCCTTCCACCCCTGAGGATGAAGATCCCGGAATACAAACGATTTCTCGTCCGGCGAGAGGTACAAATCCACAAAACAGAGGGTGTGATACGCGACTTGCCAAAACGGATACTTCGCGATTTTGCCGTCCCAATGCTCCTGCGAACACGTCTGGAGGCATTCGTTTATCATGCAGAGCGACGCCTCAAACTGACCCGTGAGAATCTTTTTCAGATAGTCAATCATGATAATCTGTTTCTTCTTCCTGCTCTCGGTGTCCTAGCGCGCCGTGTAAGCGACCGCCAGGTAGTCGCCAGATATCGTCACCCCCGTGACTGCCCCAAAGTTGTTTACTCGGGCCCCGCGCATCAGGTCCGGTAGATGCAGCCGCACCTTGTCGGCGACACGGTCGCGGGTCTCTTCACGATTCAGCGCGGCGGCGAGTTCTCGCTCGACGAGTTCTGCGAGCCGGGTCCGGAAGCGACGGAGTTCGGTGCACAGGTCCACGCCCCGGTGCCGGCAGGTGCCGGCAGCCGCAACCTCAGCATTGAAGTCGACCCGCACAGGGTCGTAGGAGACGCTCTTTGCCCTCTGGGCGGGCGGCAGGACGGCAGTGATGTGCATCGCCCTGAGCGCGAGGTCCGGCGCGCCGATGTCCCGAAGCGACTTACCGAATGCCGTGTGATAGCCCTTCAGTTCGGCGCCCACACTCTCGAGGCGGAAGATCAGCCGGAATCCCGCGTCTTGCCAGTCCGCGCTCGTCGAGCGCACGGTGATCTCGTTGACGTAGTATTTTAGGGTCCCGTGCGGGCCGGCGTTGACAACATACTCGGGAATGGTGAAGCGCGCCTCCGCACCGCTCGCGAGCGGACCGAGCCGGATGAATGAGGCATTCGGCTCGTGCCAGGTGAGGTAGGCGCCTTCCGAGTGCTCCCGCCCGAGATTGTGGAGGCGGATCTGAGTGCCGGCGAACGCGGCGTGGATGAGCGAAGCAACCGCAGACGCGCGGATCTGCGCCGTTGATCCTGCGACGCCGGCCGTGCCCGCGGAGCCGGACACCAGCAGCGCCGCGACCAGAGCGCCGACGGCACTCGCGCGGACAGCATGGATATGTCGCACATTCTATCTATCGGCCGATGCGGCAGGTCGTGCGGGGGGCAGCCGTCAACCAATCACCGCAGGTAGTCGAGGTGCGGCGCGTGCCGGCGCCGGTATTCTTCGGCGATCTGACCGGCTACGCCGGCGGACGGCACCAGCGGGTGCAGTGCCAGGCCCGCGACGGCGTCGGCCCACGATCCGTGCGCCGCGGCGGCCACGGTGGCGCGCTCATACGTCTTCACCCGCAGGACCAGGTCGCGAACGGCGTGCGGTAACGCACCCATCGGTCGCGGTCGCAGGACGCTTCCATCGAAGCGGCACGGCACCTCGACGACGTCGTCTGGTTCGAGATCGCTGATTGCGCCGCGATTGATGACGTTGACGATCAACTCACCGGGCGCACCCTGGGGCGCGCCCGCGCCACGCTCAATCGCTTCGATCACGCCGAGCGCCGCGCGCGCATACCCACCCTCGACGTGACCGCCCATCAACTCCAGGTCGCGCCGCTGTCCCGTCTCGGTCGCCATGTAGGACGACCGCCTCGCGAAGATCGCGGCCTCGTAGACGGCGAGTGGGTCCTCACCCCGCGCGACCGCGTCGCGCACGTCCGCCCGGAGACGCGCCGCGACCTCCGCGACGGCCTGCCCGCGTGTGTGCGGCGAGGCCCGCATCCGTCGCATAGCTTCGTCGTGGTGGTAGTAGTAATGAAGATACTCGTTGGGCAGCAGACCGAGGCGGCGAACCTCTTCGGGCTCGAACAGTGGCCGGCCGTAGATGGTGCGGATCGCGTCGTCGCTTGCCAGGATCTCCGGCAGGCGATCGGCGCCGTCCGTCCAGACGCCGCGCACCCAGCCCAGGTGGTTCAGGCCGAGATAGTCGACGCGCAGCATCTCGGGCGGCGCGCCGAGATACCCCGCGATCCGGCCGGCCAGCGCCACGGGGCTGTCGCAGATGCCGACGACGCGCGTCTCACCCGCCGCCGTGAGCGCCTGCGTGATCAGCCCCGCGGGATTCGTGAAGTTGATGATGCGCGCGGTCTGCGAGCGGCGGCGCAACCGCGTCGCGATTTCGCGCAGCACCGGGATCGTGCGCAGCGCCATCGCCCACCCGCCGGGCCCGGTCGTCTCCTGACCGACGACGCCCATCGCCAGCGGGACCTGCTCGTCGATCGTCCGACTCGCCAGCCCGCCGACGCGGATGCTCGTGATGAGATAGTCCGCGCCGTCCAAGGCGTCGTCGAGTGACGTGGTCGTTTGCACGGCGAACGGCCGGCCTCGACGGGCGAGTTGCGCCTCCGCCAGAATGCGAACCATCGCCAGCGCGTCCGGGTCGATGTCGTAGAGCACGACCTCGCGGATCGGTACGCGCTCGTGCCGCTCGACCAGCCCGGCAATGAGCAGCGGCGTGCGCATCCCTCCGCCGCCGACAACCGCCAGTTTCACGGCCGCGGCCCGCGCAGGTGCGCCTTCAGCTCGCGCAGCCTCGGAAACCTCGCCACACCGCCCGGTGCCCGCGTCGACAGCGCCCCACACACGTTACCCGCCAGCAGACACCGCCGCACCGATTCTCCACGCAGATACGCCCACAGGAATCCCGCGTCAAACGCGTCGCCGGCGCCCGTGGTGTCGACGGGCGTGACACGCAACGGCCCGACGCGCACGGGACGGCCGTCCTCCAGCCCGATCGCCCCATCGGCGCCGAGCTTGATCACCGGGACCGCCACCAGGTCGCCGAGTGTCTTCACCGCGTCTTCGGGCGTGGTCCGGCTCGTGAGCCACTGCGCGTCTCGCCACGAGGGGAGGAAGATCGTCACGCGCCGGATCACGTCACGGAACGTGGGATCCCCATAGCGGGTCGGATTCCAGCCGATATCGAGCGACGTCGTGACGTGCGCGGCGGCGAGCCCATCGAGCAGGCGCAGGCGGTCGCCGAAGGGTTGCGGCATCCCGGGGAAGTGCACGTGGTGCGCGCGGCGCAGCGCCGCCAGGTCGCGGGTGCGGAGTCGCCGCCCGCTGTCGTCCGCGCACCCGGGATACGTCAGGAACCCACGATCGGCCCCGGTCGAGAACGCGACGGAGATGCCAGCGCCGAGCGTTGGGTGACGGATGACCTGCGAGAGATCGATCTTCTCGCGCCGCAGGGCGGCCACCTGAAAGTCTCCGAGCAGATCGCGCCCCACGTACGCGCGCGCACCCGCGCGCACACCGAGACGCACGAGCCCCGCCGCCGTGATAAACGCGCCGCCTCCGACGGTCAGCGTGAAGCGGTCGGTACGCTGTTCTTCTCCAAGCAGCGGCGTCGACGAGAGACCCGAGAACACGAAATCACAGTAGATGTTGCCGGCCACGATGACTTCTAGCGCGGCACGCTTGCTGCGGTTACGGTGCCGAGGCATCGGGTAGCATCAACCCCAGCAGGCGGGCCGCGTTTCCGGCAAACATCATTTGCATGTCGGCGTCAGCAACGCCAAGCTCCTTGCACGCGGCCAGTTGCGCTTCCAGATACTTGTGAGAGAACCCGCGAGGGAACCACGACGAGTCGGTGCCGAAGATGATCCGCCGCGGGCCGGCGGTGTCCAGGAACTTCCCAAACAGCGTCTTGAGATCGAGTGGATAGGGCATCCACCGCACCCATTCGTTGCTGCCCGAGGTGTCCACGTACACGTTGCCGCACACCCACATCAGGTGGAGCAACTCCCGCGGATAGCCGCACCCAAAGTGCGGGACGA
>JBGQGY010000212.1:0-4115 GCA_041497675.1 bacterium
GCGGCCCTGGTCCTGTCGTTCCTGGTGGCCCAGCAATTCCGCACCGAGCAGGAAGTCCGGCGGTCCCTCCGCGTGACCTCGCCCCAGATCGCGGAGCTGGCTTACCGCATGCAGCACGCTGAGCGCATCCGGGCCGATCTCGAGGCCGAGGTTGCCTTCCTCCGCCGCCGGAGGGTGGCCGGGAGGATGTATCGTGCGCGGCCCGCGGCGTCGGCGCGGCCATCGATCATGCCGTCACGAGAATGACCAACCCCAGTGCGATCGTCACCGCAGCGACGACCGCTTTCACCACCATCTTCTTCTGGACGTACGCGTGCGCGACGTGGTTCAATACGCTCCGGTTGGCCACGGCCGCCAGCAACACGACCAGGGGCAGCACGAACATCAGGTTGTAGACAATCAGGTACAAGAGGCGAATCGGCAGTGGCTCGCGCGCGATCAGCGCCAGCACCCCAAGGTAGATGGCGCCGCTGCACGGGAGCGTGCACAGGCCCACCAGCGCACCGGCGGTGAACAGACCCACCGGGGTCGTCCGCGACAGCGCCTGACGCACGAGCCCGTGCCAGCGCCCGGGCATCGCCAGCGGGATGCCGAGGTCAGGCAAAACCACATCCTTCAGCGTCCACACTCCCAGCGACACCACAGCAAAACCCATCAGGCGGATAGGCAAGTGGGTTGCCGTAAACAATGAAACTGCCGCGATGATCCCCATGCCAAGAAGCAGGTACGTGAGGAACATGCCGGCGATGTAGATGCCGCCGGCCCGCCACAGGTGGGGTCGCGCGTCCTGTGTGAGGGCGACCCCCGCCAGAATCACGGCGACGAATGAAAGCAGGACACTAAACGCGCAGGGATTCAGACCGTCCAGCAGGCCTCCGGTCAGGACCGCGGGGAGGGTGAGGGAGTTCACCCGGTACCCTCGATCACTCCTCGCATCGACGGGTTCTCCTTGCCCCCACAGCAGACGTCGCAGTAGAACTCGTATGTGCCGGGTGCCAGGGGCTCAAAGACCTGGCTCTGCTCCGATCGAGGGGGAATGCGTACGTCGAGCCCCAGGCGCTCGACGCGAAACTGATGCCATCCACCGCCATCGGTGTGATACGAACTGTCGGAATTGACCAGACGGACCGTGAACGGCCGGCCGGCTGGAATCCGCAGGTTGGGCGGGGTGAAACCGGCCATGGTGATGATCACCTGGTGGCTTTCGCCTGACGGCGCGGGAGCGCGCACGGCCCGCAGCGGATTCGTCAAGAGGACGAACGCGATCCCAAGGATGAGGATCGCACCCGTGCCGAATGCAGCGATCGTCAGCCGCCTCCGGAGTTTCTTGAGGGCCTGAGGTGGCGAGGCATCTGGAGGCGGCCGTGGGAGCTAAACAGGCCTGGATCTTCGTGAGAGCGGGTCTCTTCCTCTCGGAGCTGGCCGCGTGGATCGCGGCTCTCGCCACGGCCCTTCTTGGCAACTGGCGGTGTGCTGCTGCGAGCGCCGCGTTCGCAGTGAGCGCGGATGTGGTCGGCAGAGCCTGGAGCCGCAAATCGCCGGTTCCCTTGCCCTACTTCATGTGGTGGCTGCTCCTGCTCCCCCGAGGCGCGCATTCACCGAAGAACCTCAGGCGCGTCCTGGAGCCTCGACCTGGGGAACGCATCCTGGAAGTCGGCCCGGGTGTGGGCGTACACGCTCTGGTGATCGCTAAAGCACTGCAACCCGACGGCATGCTCGACGTCATCGATGTGGAGCAAGCGATGCTCGATCGCCTCATGCAGCGCGCCACGAGGCGGGGCCTCACCAACATCGTGCCGCGACAAGGGGACGCGCGGCAATTACCATATCCCGAGCGGATGTTCGACGCCGCATACCTGATTGGAGTGCTCGGAGAGGTGCCGGATGGGGTAGCCGCTCTCCGCGAACTCCGCCGGGTCCTCAAGCCCGATGGCAGACTCATCATCGGCGAACTCTTGATAGATCCTGATTTCGTTTCATTCGCAGCACTGCGGGAGAAAGGCAATGAGGCGGGCTTTACACTTGTGGGGCAGGCTGGCACGAGCGTTGCCTACTGGGCGATCTTCCGGCCCGGTGGCGCGGCGGCTGCGACTTAGATTTCCTTCAGCCCGCCCTCGGCACGTTTCAGGAGCACAGCGTTCGTCGCGACGATGATCGAGGAGGCGGACATCAGCAGCGCCGACCACTCAGGGCGCAGCATGATGCCGAAGGAAGGATACAACACGCCGGCGGCCACGTGGATAGCCAGCACGTTGTAGATCGACGCCCAGAACAGGTTCTGGCGCATCTTCGTCACGGTGGCCCGCGAGAGGAAGATCGCGCGCAGGACGTCCGACGGATCCGAGCGCATGAGCACGACGTCGGCGGTCTCGATCGCCACATCCGTCCCGGCGCCGATCGCGATGCCGATATCGGCCTGGGCCAGTGCCGGCGCGTCGTTCACCCCGTCGCCGACCATGGCCACGAACTTGCCTTCCTGTTGCAGTCGCTTGACGTAGTCGGCTTTCTGCTCGGGCAGCACCTCGGCGAAAACGCGCTCGATGCCCAGGCGCTTCGCGACGGCTTCTGCGGTTGGGCGGTTGTCGCCGGTGATCATCGCGACCTCGACGCCCAGCCGGCGCAGGCCCTCGACTGCCTTCACCGAGGTGTCGCGTGCAGGATCGGCGGCCGCCGCCACCCCCGCGACCGTTTCGCCGACCGCGACGACCATCAGGGTCTTCCCTTCAGCGAGAAGGCGGTCCAGGTGGGCCTGCGCGGCGGTGAGGTCGAGGCCGCGTTCGCGCATCAAGCGGGGCGTCCCCACGAGCACGTCTTTGCTTTCGACCGTCGCCTGTACGCCGTGCCCGGCGATATTCTCGAAACGAGTGGTCTGTGCGTCGGTGGGGATCCGTCGTCTCTCGGCTTCCTCAAGCACGGCCTTGCTCAGCGGATGGCTCGACCGCGACTCGGCCGCTGCCGCCAGACGCAGCATCTCGTCGGCACCAAAACCGTTCACGCCTTCGACGTCGGTGATGCGGGGGCGGCCCTCCGTCAGCGTCCCGGTTTTGTCCATGACGACGGCCGTGATGCGCGACAGCCCTTCGAGCGTGGCGGCGTTCTTGATCAGGATGTTGTGTTTGGCGCCAAGACCCGTGCCGACCGCGACAGCCGTTGGGGTAGCCAAGCCGAGCGCATCGGGGCAGGCGATCACCACGGCCGAGATCGCGAAGGTCAATGCCAGCAACGCCGATTCGCGCATGACGCCGTACCACACGACGAACGTGACGACACCGGCCCCGACAGCCAGGATCACCAGATACTGCGCCCAGCGATCGGCCAGGCGCTGGCCGGGCGCCTTGGACGACTGGGCTTCGGCCACCAATTTCACGATCTGCGCCAGGGCGGTTTCCTCGCCAACCTTCGTGGCTTTGAATTGAATCGCTCCCGATTGGTTGATCGTGCCGCCGATGACCCGATCCCCGGGGCGCTTGGCGACCGGGATCGACTCACCCGTGACCAGCGACTCGTCGATGGCCGTTTCACCTTCTGTCACCTCGCCGTCCACCGGGACGCGGTCCCCGGGCCGCACCTCAACGACATCGCCCGGTTGGATCTCGCTCGTCGGGACTTCCACAACCTTTCCCTCTCGTACGATCCTGGCTTTCGGCGGAACCAGGTTGAACAGCGCCTGGAGCGCGTCCGACGTGCCGCGCCGCGACCGCATCTCCATCCAGTGCCCGAACAGTACGAAGGTCACCAGCATCGCGGCGGCTTCGTAGAACGTCTCGTCGGCGTTGAGCACGGTAATCAGCACGCTGAACACGTACGCGGCCAGCACGCCGACGCTGATCAGCACCGACATGTTGAGAGCGCGCTTGCGCAGCGACTGATAGGCACCGGTGATGAAGATCGAGCCCGTCCAGAAGACCACTGGGGTCGTCAGCACGAGCAGGATCCAGTTAGCCGGGATCGGCTGGGGGAGGCGGAGACCCAGCAGGTTGGCACCCAGCGGCGAGTAGAGTATCGCGGGGATCGTCAACACCAGCGACCAGAGGAAACGCCGGCGCATGTCGGCTTCCATGAACACGGCCATGCGCGGGTCGGTCATCATCGCGTCGTGGTCGTGCGATTCGGCC
>JBGQGY010000213.1:0-4043 GCA_041497675.1 bacterium
ACTCCAGGCGATCGACCTGGCACACGCTGAGATCAAGAAGCTCATCGGTGCGCAGCGCCAGCTCGTGGCGGCGGCCGGCAAGCCCAGGCGGAATGTCGTCATCGCGGCGCCGGATCCGGCGCTGGAGGCCGCCGTCAAGGATGCGGCGCGGCCCCTGGTGCGTGACGCCCTCGCGAGTCCCGAGAAGCTGGCCCGCGAGGACGCCCTGCGGGCCGTCGAGGTCGAAGTCGGCGCGCAGCTGCGCGAGCGGTTCCCCGATGCCGCGCCATACATCAACGAGATCCTTGGCTCGGTGACAAAGGCCGAAGTGCGCCGGCGTATCCTCGATGAAGGTAAGAGACCGGACGGCCGCGGGCCGAAGGAGATCCGGCCCCTGGTGTGCGCGGTCGGGCTCCTGCCGCGGACGCACGGGTCGGGGCTGTTCCAGCGCGGGCAGACGCAGGTGCTCTCGATCACCACGCTCGGAACCGGCGAAGACCAACAGCGGCTCGACGACATCGGCATCGTCGAAAAGAAGCGCTTCCTGCACCACTACTGGTTCCCACCGTTCTCGGTTGGCGAGACCCGGCCGCTGCGCGGTCCCGGGCGCCGCGACATCGGGCACGGCGCGCTGGCTGAGCGCGCGCTCGAACCGATGATGCCGGCCGTGGAGCAGTTCCCTTATACGGTGCGCGTCGTCTCAGAGGTGTTGGAATCCAACGGCAGCACGTCAATGGCGTCGGTTTGCGGTTCCACCCTGTCGTTGATGGACGCCGGCGTGCCGCTGCGGGCGCCGGTCGCGGGGATCTCAATTGGGTTGGTCACAGGAGACGGCGGACGCCACGTGACCCTGACCGACATCCAGGGCGTGGAAGACGCGATGGGTGATATGGACTTCAAGGTCGCGGGGACGCGGGCGGGTATTACCGCGATCCAACTGGACATCAAGACCACTGGGCTCCCGCGGGCGCTGCTCGCCGAGGCCGTGGCGCAGGCCCGGGAAGCGCGCCTGGCGATTCTTGACGCGATGGCGAAGGTGCTGCCGGCGCCGCGTACGACGCTGTCGCCGTACGCGCCGCGGATCATCACGATCCAGATCAACCCGGACAAGATCCGCGACATCATCGGCCCCGGCGGGAAGGTCATCAACAAGATCACGGCCGAAACCGGGACGAAGATCGACATCGAGCAGGACGGGCGCGTGTCGATCGCGTCGGTCGACGAGGAGGCCGCGAGGCGCGCCGTCGCAATGATCGAGGCCATCACCAAAGAGGTGCAGGTGGGCGACACCTATCGGGGGCGCGTCACCCGCCTGATGAACTTTGGTGCGTTCGTGGAGATGCTCCCCGGTAAGGAAGGCCTCGTCCATATCTCCGAACTCTCGTACACGCCGGTCAGCCGCGTCGAGGACGTGGTCAAGATCGGCGACGAGATCGACGTCAAGGTGAAGGAGATCGACAACCTCGGCCGCATCAACCTGACCCACCGGGGGACGCAGCCGCCGCCGGAAGGATGGGAAGCCGAAGAGGATCGGCAGCCCGTGGAACTGCAGGCGGGCGGGCGGCCCGCGCGGCCGCGTATGGACAGCGGCCGCGATGGACGGCCTCCACGCCGGGGTGGCAGCGGTGGCGGACGTCGTCCCCCAAGGCGCCCGCAACCCTAGTCCGAACACGGGAGGCCACGATGGAACTGGTGGCCAAGTCGGTTCTGCCAAACGGTATTCGTGTCATCACCGAGATGATGCCGCACGTGCGTACGGCGTCGCTCGGGGTGTGGGTCGCGACCGGGTCACGCTACGAGGCCGCGAGCGTGCACGGGATCTCACACTTCCTCGAGCACCTGTTCTTCAAAGGGACGCATACCCGCTCAGCTCTGGATATCGCGCAGGCCGTGGACGCGCTTGGTGGACAGATGAACGCGTTCACGGACAAAGAGCACACATGCTTCTTTGTCAAGGTGCTGGCGAACCATCTGCCGACGGTCGTTGAACTCACGGCCGACATGCTCCTGAACTCGGCCTTCGACCCCGACGCGATTGAACGAGAGCGCCAGGTCATCACGGAAGAGATCAAGATGTATGAGGACTCTCCGGACGAGCTGGTGCAGGATATCGTCACCCAGACGATCTGGAACGGGCACCCGTTGGGCCGGCCGGTCATCGGCACGCGCAAGGCGGTGTCGCGTTTGGGGCGCGAGGACTTCGTGCGATACGTCGCCGAGCGGTATCGGGCCGACAACCTGGTCGTGTGCGTGGCGGGGAACGTCGAGCATGACGCCGTGGTGGAGTTGATCGGGCGGCACCTGGGCCGATGGAACGGCCGCACGACGGATCAGCCTACCGAAGCCCCGGCGCTCTCCCCGACCGTCAGCCTCCGGGTCAAAGATATCGAGCAGGTACACCTATGTCTTGCAACGGAAGGCCGGGCGCAGGCCGACGACGACCTCTACGCCCTCGAGGTGCTGGATAATATTCTGGGCGGCGGCATGAGCAGTCGTCTGTTTCACGAAATCCGAGAGAAGCGCGGGCTCGTCTACTCGATCTCGTCCTACGCCGCCTCCTATCGCGAGGGTGGGTTGTTCGTCGTCTATGCGGCGATGAGTCCCGAGACAGGGCCGGAGGTCGTGCGTCTAACCTTTGACGAGATCGCGCGGTTCCCCAAGACGCTGGAGCCTGCCGAGGTCGAGCGGGCCAAGGAATCGCTCAAGGGCAACGTGATGCTGGGCCTCGAGAGCACCGGCAGCCGGATGTCCAAGCTGGCCCGCTCCGAGCTGTACTACGGCCGGCAAATCACGCTGGACGAGATCATCCAGCGGCTCGATGCCGTGACAGTCGATGCCGTGCGACGGATGGCGTCGAGTGTATTTGAGCCTGACAAGCTGGCGATGGCCGCGATCGGTCCGTTCAAGGCGCACGCGACGCTGCGAGACGATCTCCAGAGCACCTTCGCCGGGTGTCTGGCGCATCTGGGCCGGGCCGGCGAGCCGGTCGCGGCAGGGACGGCATCCGGTGCACCGGAGGCAGCGCCAGCGGCCGAGTAGCCCGTAGCCTGCAGAACACCGTCGACGCCCCCGGGAAATCGTGCCGCGGGCGTCGAATGTTTTGGCGTCAATCAGGAGGACGCGATGAGTGCCATCCGCGTTGTTGTGAGTGGGGCGGCCGGGCGCATGGGCCGCGCGGCCGTGCGTGCTATCTCCCGCGAGTCCGACATGCGTCTGGTGGCGGCGCTGGGCCGCCAGAGCGCATTGGGCCGTGACGCCGGAGAAGCGGCCGGCGTCGGGGCGATCGGTGTCGCCATTTCCACCGACGTGCACGCGGCGCTCGCCGCGTCACCCGACGTCCTCGTGGAGTTCGCGCCGGGCGCGGCGGCGGCGGCCCACGCTCGCGCGGCGCTCGCCGTGGGGGTGCGGCCGGTCATTGGCAGCAGCGGCCTCAGTGCAGCCGATCTGGACGCGCTCCGCACCCTGGCCGCGCAGCGGCGTCTGGGCGCGGTCGTGGCGCCGAACTTCGCGATCGGCGCAATCCTGATGATGGAGTTCGCGCGAACCGCGGCGCGGTTTCTCCCACACGTGGAGGTCATCGAACTGCATCATGACCGCAAGCGGGACGCCCCGTCGGGGACCGCGGTGAAGACGGCGCAGTTGATCGCTGAGGTGCGGGGGGATGCCCCACAGCCGCCTGTACAAGAAGAGGAGTTGGTGGCGGGGGCGCGCGGCGGGCTGGCCGACGGGGTGCGCGTCCACAGCGTGAGACTCCCGGGGCTGGGTGCGCACCAAGAAGTGATCTTCGGCGGACCGGGTCAGACGCTGCGCATACGCCACGATTCCCTCAACGAAGAGTCGTTCATGCCTGGGCTGTTGCTCTCAATCCGGCGGGTCCGCGAGCTCGAGGGGCTGGCCTACGGGTTGGAGCATCTGCTAGGATTGCGATAAGCGATTGCGATGAACGGCTGGGGAGGGTGGAGGCGTTGTCTGAAGGGTTTCAGGTCGCCGTGGTCGGCGCGACGGGCGTGGTCGGCGGCGCGATGGTGCGAATTCTCGAGGAACGCAAGTTTCCGGTCGATCGG
>JBGQGY010000214.1:0-4032 GCA_041497675.1 bacterium
CGAGGGAACGAAGCGGACGGTAGCGGCCCGTGCGAAGGGCCAGCACCGGACGCTCAGCGATCAGGCGCGGCGGTATCTGGAGATCGCGATCATTGCTGAGGACAATCCGGACCTGCAGTTTAGGTTCATCGAGGGCCTTCTGGAGGCCAAGGCTGAGCGGGATGCAGGTTTGCTGGAGCCGGTTGATTGGAGCGTAAAGGCAGATGGCGGGCGGCAAAAAGCGGGCCGATAAACGAAGACGTGCGATCATCGGCCACGGCACCCGACCAGTCGCCGGTCCCTGGACGGCGCTGGCTGTCCCACGGTACAACAAGGCGCGCAAACGACTAAAATCCGATGCCCTGCGGACCGAATTGAACAAAGTTCAGACAGCGATTCTCGAGAACCCATTTGTCGGAGATCGGAAAGGCGGTGCCCTCCGAGACGTGTGGGTCGAGAAGTTTCAAGCCGAGAACGATCAGTTTCTCGTCGCCTACAGCATCGACGAACAGAAGCGCGAGGTCACCTTCCTGGATATCGGTCAGCACGAGAACTACTACCGCGATCTGGAGAAATACCTCAGGAAGAGTCCCCGATAGTTCATCGCCTGGATGGTGAGGGTGCGGTCGGGCCAGATATGAGTGTGGCGCTGGCCGGGATGACTAGCCAGCCGGCCACGCGTGCTATCCAAGCACTGGAAGTGGTGGGCGAGGAGGGTTTCGAACCCCCGAATTCCTCCGTGTAAGTTCGACTCTGCCCGCAGGGACCGCAACGGCTGAAACTCAGTTTGGGCGCGGGAATCCGCGTCCTGCCTGCATTTCAGGCATCGCTCACCTTTCGAATCGTTTCGGGTGCTTTGGTCTCAATGCGGGGGTTTTGGCATCCATAAGGCAACGGGAAGGCAACAGAATTGTTCGTCACCCTGGGAACCGCAATATAGGAGGGGCCCAGCTTCTCGATAGTAGCGCCTAGGACGTGTCTCCTAAGAGAATGATCTTGGAAGCCGGTGCGCTACGCCGCAGTAGGCGGTCCGAACCAGGTGGTTAGCGCGTCAGCGAGCCCCAGCTGGGTTCGGTTTCCCACCCAGGCCACATATCCGTCGGGCCGAATCAATACGGCGGTGGGAGCAGGGACCGCCCCGAGTGCCGGAAGCTCCCACGTACCGACGAATTTGGCGTCGATCAGCTGAACGCGATCTGCCCATGGAGTGATGTCGAAGCCGCCGGGCTCACCGAGGTTGAGCAGCACCGGCCGGGCACCGTGCAGCAACGTGAAGACACGCCGCGGGCCGTTCGCGGTGACCAGGTCGAGATCGGGCATGCGGCGCCCAAGCAGCGGGTGGCCCTCGCCCAGGTCGTAGTGGATGTCCAGACCGGACATCATCGCGGCGAATCGTTTGCGCGGCTCGTCCATGCTCAGCAACTCGGACACAGTGTCGCGCAACGCCTCGATGCGATCGTCGGCGCGCATGAGCGCGACTTGCGCCATCGTGTTGCGCAGCACGCGGGCAGCGACCGGGTGGCGCTCGGCGTGGTAGGTATCCAGCAGGCCCTCCGGTGCTGTCCGGTGGACCACCTGGGCCAGCTTCCACCCCAGATTCACGGCATCCTGCACCCCGGTGTTGAGGCCCTGTCCACCGACCGGGGAATGCACGTGCGCCGCGTCGCCGGCCAACAGGATCCGTCTGTCACGATAGGCGGCGGCTTGGCGAGTCATGTCAGTGAACCTAGTAATCCAGGTGGGACTGTGGATCCCGTAGTCGGTCCCGTAAACAGCGATGAGGCCCTCGCTGAGATCGTGCAGTGTGGGATCGTTCGTTCCGATGTGCGGCTCGGTCAGCATCACCCCTACCGTTCCCCCCTTTGCGTAGACCACCTCGCCGTCCTTGATCTCGTACTCGACCTTGCCCAGGGCATGCATGCCCGAGGGAGTGCGGCGAATGCCCAATTCCGGCTCCTCGGCCATCTCGACCTCGGCGAGCAGGGCGCTCGTCGACGGATCCCAGCCGGGGAACTCGATGCCGGCGTCTTTACGGACCAGGCTCCGTCCTCCGTCGCACCCAACGAGATACTGCGCGCGTAGCGACTGGCCGTCGGACACGTGGACGTCGACGCCGGTGTCGCCCTGCGCGAATCCGGTCACCTCTTTGCCGTAGTGGACCGGGACCTTCAGCTCGGCGACCCAGCCGGCGAGGATGCGCTCGATGTGTTTCTGCCACAGCCCGAGCCCGTAGGGATGCCGGGTGGGAAAGTCGCTGATGTCCAAGCGGGTCATGGCGAACCCAGCGACCTGGGCCACCTGCCCCTCCGCGAGGAACCGATCGGCGATTCCGCGCTGATCGAACACCTCGATGGTGCGTGAGCTGAGACCGCCCGCGCGCGAGCCGGGGAGGTCCTGGTTGGCGCGCCGCTCGACAATGACGACGTCGACCCCCGCCAACGCCAGCTCGCCCGCCAACATCAGCCCCGTCGGACCTGCTCCGGCGATCACCACCGCATGCTCGATCATCGCCACACTCCGGTCGGCATCACGCCGTTCGCGACCGGCGCAACCCCCGCGTGAATCAGTCGTTCCATCATCTCGACGTACGACTGGATCACGTATCCTTCGTGGACGCTCGAGTGGAATAGGCCCCTCTTACCTGGAGATCCGCCAGAAAGGTCGCACACCTTTGCGCGGTGTCGGCGGTCGCCCGCTGGGCGGCCTTGTCAAAACGGAGTGCCTGCAGGTCAACGGCACGCTGGATCTTGTCTTTTGAGGTTGGAGGCTCTTTCATGGCAACACCAAGGCAACAAGTGAGCGTCCAAATCTCCGGCCCGACCCTGAAAGTCGCCGAAACCCCTGTCCTGATTGAGTTCTAGCTGGTGGGCGAGGAGGGTTTCGAACCCCCGACTTCCTCCGTGTAAGAGAGGCGCTCTACCGCTGAGCTACTCGCCCGGCGCCAAGTATAGCATGGGCCAATTTTCCATTTGCTTGGCGTTGACATCCTGTGGATAACCTGTTGATTCGTATTACTATATTTTAGGCACTCCGATGGAATGTGTTCCGAACGGTGGACCCCACCGCCAAAGGGGAAATACAGCTTTTGGGCGAACATCTGGTCTCAAATACCCCTACCAGGGTGGTTGTGAACGAGGAAGAGCTCTGGGATAATGCCGGAATGCCCGAGGTGACGCCCGTTGAAGAAAGTCGCTCCGCCACAGATCGACACGTTGCTTCGTCTTATGTCCCAGGCGGACTCGCCCCAGAACCTGGAAGCCCTGCAGTACGTCGTGTTTCAGTTCGACTTCAAAGAGTACGAACAGTTCATCATTGAATGCCCGCCCGGGAGCATTCGCTTCAACAACCTGCTCCGAGTGGCCGTCTTCTGCGATAGCCTCGGATTTCTCGTCGAGAACGACTCGCTGGACCGGGAAGCCATCTACGAACTCTTTCCCATCCCCTGGGCAAAGGTGGAGCCCATTATCATGGGGATGCGGCGCGAGTTGGACTGGCCGGACGCGTTCGACTACTTCGAACGGCTCGGCCGGGACTATCTCAAGTGGTGGGAGGGGAAGCGCAAGCGTGTCAAGCCTCTGCCACCCATCACGGAGACCCCGGGCGCGCCCAAGTCGCTGACCGTGGCACGCACTCGGCCCCCGGCCCCCGTGCGACCGCCGGCTCCTCCGCGGCCGGCCGGCGCGATGGCGCCGCGCCCCTTCGCCGCGGTGAGACCTGCGCCCGCACCCGCGGCGGCGGCGGTGGCCGTTGCGACCAAACCAACATTGCGGGTGATGGCGAAGCCGTCGCTGAAGCTTGGCAAGGCCATCAAGGTCGTGAAGAAGGCGAAAACAGCGTCAAAAGCCTCCCGATCGAGGCCGAAACCCAAGGCGAAGGCGAAGGGAAAGCGGCACTAGTCCGCGTTTGATCGGCCCGGAGCGACGCGCGCGGTTCTTGACTGCGCCGGCGACGTGTTGCCGCGCGCGCCGACGAGGGATGCCTATGGTCAGACACGAAGTGAGCGTGTTGTGGGAATCCCCCGCCTGTACGAACTGCAGCAAGTCGATCTGGCTA
>JBGQGY010000215.1:0-4032 GCA_041497675.1 bacterium
GACGTTACAACGATCATAACATCAGAATCGTCAAACGCCGCATATGACGCGGGTTTCAGTAAAACGGTCGCCTACAGAAATCGGGAAGGCGCGTCCTACCCGCTATTGATTGGCGCGGGCGACGAATCGCATCTCGAGCAGCACGTCGTTTTCGGCCCGGAGAATGCCTGCAAACTGAGGAGGGTCGAATCCGAAGTCCGTCATGCGTATCTGCGTGGTGGCCTGCCCGGTGAGCGTGGTGCCCTCGAGTTTGATCGTCGTGGCGAACGTCGTGGGGCGGGTCGTATCGCGGATCTTGAGGTCCCCGCGGACCTGCAACGCGACCTCGCGGCCGTCGGCAAAAGCGTCAGGCAACCCGTCGATGAACCTGGTCGTGAACTCTGCCATGGGGTATCGTGATGACTGCAGAAACAGGTTGCGGATCACCGTATCTCGTAACGCGTACTCTGACTGGAACTGACTAATGTCAACGATGATCGGCCCGATCCGACTGTTCCGCGGCTTGAATCGGTCAATCAGGACCCAGCCGCGGACGGCACGCGTCGTGCCCACAGCGACATTGGGGCTGTTGGTCCGGTTGAGGAAGTTGATGAATAGTTCGTTGACCCGGTACGAGACCTGGGACTCACCGGGCACGAGGACAAACCGCTGCACGCCACCTGCCGGACTGGCAGGTGCGGCCCGTGCGTCTTGGGCCGCCAATACGACGACCAGCATGAGCAGTAACGCCGCCACGCTTGGCACTTTGCGCAATCGTAGACCCCCCCCGGGCTCATCGGCCGCGCGTACGGGTCAGCCGCGATCGCGGACGCGGACCGGTCCGCTCTCGATCACGGCGATGCCCTCCATTTCGATCAACGCTTCGTCCTGATAGAATCCCGATACTTCGAAGAGAGCCATGGCCGGATAGTGTCCGCCGAAGCAGGCGCGGAACACCTCGCCCAGCGGCTTGCGGTTAGCCCGATAGGCGGCTCGATCGCGTACGAAGATGTTCAACTTGACGATATCCGGCATCGAACCGCCGGCTTCCTCGACCACCGCTTTCAAGTTGCGCAGGACCTGTTCGAACTGGCCGATGAGATCGCCGCGAAACACGATGCGCCCGTCGGGACCGCTCGCGTCCTGACCGGCCAGGAAGAGGAGGCGGCCGCCGGTGACCAGGATGCCGTGGCTGAACCCCCGCGGCGGGGCGAGAGTCTGCGGGGTGATGATTTTCCGCTCCATTATCGTCCCGGCTCTCCTTCTCTGTCGGGGTCGTCGGTCCTGTCCGCCTCGGGAGGATCCATGATACACAGGTCCGCGCGCCCGGCCGCTAGGACGGTGTTGACTTCATCCGAGGTGACGAGGAATCCACCAACCATCGTCGGTACGCGGGCCTCATTGCGGATAACGTCGCTGAGAGCGGTCAAGAAGCCGCGTCCATACGCCGGGTGGGCGTGGGCGGCCGTGTGCCCGGCGAGCACGTGGATGATATCCGCGCCGTGCTGGTGGAGCGCCTTGGCGGCGTCGGCAGCGTCTTCCGGCGAGATCCCGCCGGGGACGCAGTCATTGACCGTGAGTGACACCCCAATCGGCCGGTCCTCGGGCCATGCGGCCCGCACCGCGTCCAGCACGGCGAGCGGGAAGCGCAGGCGACCCGACGGCGAGCCACCGTACGCGTCCTCCCGATGGTTGGTGAGAGGGGAGATGAAACTGCCGAGAAGATATCCACCGCCCGCGTGCAGGACGAGCATGTCGATGCCGGCGTCTGCCGCAAGGCGTGCCGCGTGTGCGAAGGCGCCGCGCAGGTGATCCATGTCTGACTGGTCCATCGTCCGCGGAACCTGACCGTGCGTCGAGTAGGGAATTGCCGAGGCCGCGAGGAGCGGCCACCGACCGTCGGCCAGCGGGCGGTCCAGCCCTTCAAGCCGTGGCCTCGTCGCGCCACGCGCCCCGGCGTGATTGAGGTGTAGCGCGATCCTGGTCCCCGATCTCGCGTGAATTGTGGCGACCAGGTGTGCCCACGCGCCGGCCTGCGCCGCATCGTAGAATCCCGGACATCCCGGTGTGATGCGTCCCTCCGCCGATACGGCCACCGGGTCGGTCATGATCAGTGCCGGACCCGTGGCCGCCCTGTGGGCGAGACGGCGCAGGGATGCCGCCGTGGGGACGCCGTCTGTCGCCTCGTCGGATGGGCTCACTGTGAGGACCACGCGGTTTGGCATCCGCATCGCCCGCAGCTCCAACGGGGCCAGGAACGGCGCCGGCGCCGCGATCAGGCTGGAACCGGCCGCGGCGCGGCGGAACCAGCGGTCGAGGTTGTTCCCAAAGGACGGATCGCGCAGGCGCAGCGACTCGTACGAGACGCGGCCGCTGCGCGTCAGCAGGTGAAAGGCGAACTGCGTGGGTTCAAGGTGCAGGTAACGTTTGACGTTTTCGAAGTACGTGCGACTCGAGGCGGCGGCATGCTGAAACGCGTCCACAGCAGGTCGCCTGGCCGCCTCAAAGGCATTGAACGCGCTCTCGATGTCGCGGTGACGTGCGACGGCATCGGCCAGCACGATGGCGTCTTCCATGGCCAGCTTCGTCCCCGAGCCGATCGAGAAATGCGCCGTGTGGGCGGCGTCGCCCAGCAGCACGATATTCCGATGGTGCCACCGCGCACACTTGAGCGTCGCAAAGTTGATCCACCGCGAGTTGTTGGAAAGCAACCGCCGGCCGGCCAGCTCATCCGCAAAGAGCCGTTCGCAGTAGGCGAGGCTCTCCGCCTCGTCGGCCTGATCCAGACCGGCCCGCTGCCAGACGTCCTCCGCGCACTCGATGATGAACGTCCCGGTAGCGCCGTCAAACGGATACGCGTGCACTTGGAACAAGCCGTCGGCGTTTTCCTTGAAGATGAACGTGAACGCCCCAAGCCACTGCGTCGTGCCGTACCAGATGTACCTGGCGCGGCCGGCCGAAAGCTGGGGTCTGAACATGTGCGCGTGCGTGGTGCGCACGACGCTGTTGACGCCGTCGGCCGCAATGAGCACGTCGGCGTCGGACACGGGCGCCAGATCGGTGATCTCGCTGCGGAACCGCATGGCGACACCCACGTCGACGCAGCGGCGTTGGAGCACGTCTAAGAGCGTGCGACGCGCCAGACCGGCGAAGATCTGCCCACCGTAGTGGACGACCTGCCCGCGATAGTGGATGTCGATCGTGTCCCACAGCACGAAGCGATCGATGATCGCGCGCGCGGTCGGCGCGTCGGCCTCCTGGATCTCCCACAACGTCCGTTCGGAGAATACGACGCCCCAGCCGTATGTCGCGTCGGGCGGGTTGCGCTCAATGACGGTGATATCGTGCCCAGGGTTGGCCTTTTTCAACAGCAGGCCACAGTACAGACCGGCCGGGCCTCCACCGAGGATGTTGACCTTCACGGCCGCCCGGTGTCAGCCGATGACGTCGGCGAGGCGTTCGAGCTGCGCCAGGTCCGCCACGGTCGGGAACAGCACCAGTTCGTCGCAGCCTGCTTCTTCGTAACCCCGGACGAACTGAACAATAGATTGTGGCGTCGAGAGTTGCCCGGCGGCGATGCGCTCGGCGAACGGGCCGGTGAAGGCGTAGTAGTCTCGTAGGTAGCTCGCGCCGGCATCCGCGGTGGCTGTATCGCCAAGTGCAAAGTGACCCTGACCCCACAGGCGCGGTCGGCCCGGCCGTCCGGCATCGATCCAGGCGGCCCGCGCCCGATCCGCCGCCCGTGCAAACGCGCGGGGTGGCCCGCCACCGTGAACATAGCCGTCCGCGTAGCGCGCCGCGCGTGCGTACGCCTCGTCGCTGAGGCCGCCGACCAGCACCGGGGGGCCTCCGGGGCGCGTGGGCTTTGGACCGATCCTGGGATGCTCCCACCAGTCGCGCAGTTCCGCCAGCTGCTGCGAGAACCGCTTTCCGCGCTCGTGGTGATCGATCCCGGCCACGTCGTAGTCCTCGTGGCGCGCGCCGATGGCCAGCCCCAGCACGAGCCGGCCGCCCGACAGCGCGTCGACCGAGGCGGCGGCCTTGGCGAGCATC
>JBGQGY010000216.1:0-3985 GCA_041497675.1 bacterium
CGCCTCCTCGATCGCGCTGCTCCTCGCATCGGTCCGACGACTTGGTCATCACCGGGCTCGCTGAGGCTGGTGAGCGCTATTGGTTCCTGTCTGCCGGGCGCCCGGCGGACGCGCCCTTGCCCGGTCCGGTTGGGGGCGCTATCGTAAGGCGCCACGCGAACCAAAAAAGGGAGCACGCTCATGTCCGTGGCACAGGCGGCTCCGCTTCCGTCGCCGGCTCACGTCGGGCTGCCGGCATCCCCGTCCAGTCCGCCCCCTGTTCTTCGTGCAGTCAACCCGGCCGGCCCGCCGCCGCCCAGGCTCCTCGACCGCGTCCGCGGCGCTCCAGACGCGCCACTACAGCCGGCGGACCGAGAAGGCGTACGTGGGCTGGATCAGGCGCTACATCCTCTTCCACCACAAGCGCCATCCCGCCGACATGGGAGCGCGCGAGGTCACCCAGTTCCTCACCGCGCTGGCCGTCGAGCGCAAGGTCGCCGCCGCCACCCAGAATCAGGCGCTGGGGGCACGGCTGTTCCTCTACCGCAAGGTGCTCGAGCAAAACCTGCCTTGGCTCGACGACGTCGTGCGCGTCCGGCGACCCCAGCACCTGCCCGTCGTCATGACGCGCGACGAGGTCCGGGCCGTCCTCCAGCACCTCGACGGCCTCCCGCGCCTCCTGGCGCTGCTCTTCTACGGTGCCGGCCTGCGCCTGCTCGAAGGCGCCCGCCTCCGCGTCCAGGACATTGACTCCGCGACAAACCTGATCGTCGTCCGGAACGGCAAGGGGGCGAAGGATCGGGTCACGATGCTGCCGGCCACGGTCAAGGCCGACCTGACGCGACATCTGGAGGGAGTGCGCCGTCAGCACGAGGGCGACCTTCAGGCCGGAGCCGGGTGGGTCGAGCTGCCGGACGCGCTGGGGCGGAAGTACCCGAACGCCGGCCGCCAGTGGGGCTGGCAGTGGGTCTTTCCGGCCACGCGGCTCTACTTTCACCGCGAAACCCGGCAACGGCGCCGCCATCACCTGCACGAGTCCGTCCCCCAACGCGCGGTGAAGGAGGCCGTGCGTTGTGCCGGGATCACCAACCACGCCACGTGCCACACCTTCCGGCATTCGTTCGCGACCCACTTGCTCGAAGACGGCTACGACATCCGCACCGTGCAAGAACTCCTCGGCCACCGCGACGTCGCGACGACGATGATCTACACCCACGTCCTCAACCGGGGCCCGGCCGCCGTGCGCAGCCCGGCCGACCGGATGCTCGGCACGTAGACAAGGCACCCATGGGCCCTCAACCGATCGTCCGCCCCGCCGTGCTATCCCGCGCGCTGGCGCCGTGTAGCACGGTGCGGGAGGAGGACGCGACCGACTGGCAACCGCGCGTCGCCACAGGGGCGGCCGGCCGGCGGCGCCCGGCCGGCCTAGCGTGCTAGACTGCGCCGCCCGCAGCGTCGGGCGTGCTACTCAGTTGTGGCGAATAAAAGTTCGGCGCACGGCGGACGACGGGAAGCGCCTCATCGCGCCCAAGTCACCGAGCACCATATCCTTTTGAAGGCGAGGACCTGAGCCATGTTGAGCCGGCCGGATCTTGATCGAGAGTGACCATGACGGCTTCCCGGTTCGTCGTGATGGTCAGCTTGATCCTCGCCCTCTTTTCCGCGCCCCTCGCGGGCGACGCGCAGGAGCGACCGAAGGTCCCACGCGTCGGCTATGTCTTTTCGTTCACGCAATTGGAGGGCTCGCATCTGTGGGAGTCGTGCCGGCAAGGGTTGCGGGAGCTGGGCTACGTGGAGGGTCAGAACATCATCCTCGAGCCTCGCTGGGCGGAAGGGCGGTATGAGCGGCTCCCAGGTCTCGTGAGGGAGTTGGTGCGACTCAAGGTTGACGTCATGGTTGTGGCAGCCACCCCGGGAAACCTCGCGGCGAAGGCTGCAACCGACACGATTCCTATCGTGTTTGTCGCCGTTGGTGATCCCGTGAGAGTCGGGCTCGTCGCCAGCCTCGCGCGGCCAGGCGGGAATTTCACGGGGCTGAGCCTGTTGACTCCGGAAACGAGCGGGAAACGCCTGCAGCTTCTCGCGGATTCTCTGCGCAGGGTCTCGCGGGCGGCCGTCCTGTTGAATCCGGGCAATCTCGGCAGCCTCGCTATATTGGAGGAGACTCAGGTCGCAGCCCGGAGGTTGGGGATCCAGCTTCAGCTGTTGGAGGTGCGGAATCCCGACGAGCTGGAACCGGCATTCGAAGCGGCAATGCGGGGACGCGCGGGCGCCCTCATCGCATTCGATGATCCTGTCATCCATAGCTACCGGGCACGGATCGTCGCGCTGGCCGCCAAGCGCCGGCTCCCGGCGATGTACGGGACCAGGGAGTTCGCGGACGAGGGGGGATTGATGTCCTATGGACCTCACCGGCCCGACCTGTACCGCCGCAGCGGCACCTTCGTGGACAAGATCCTCAAGGGGGCCAAGCCGGCGGATCTGCCCGTGGAGCAGCCGACGAAGTTTGAGCTCGTGATCAACCTCACGACCGCCCGGGCGCTCGGGCTGACAATCCCTCAGTCGTTGCTCCTGCAGGCGGATGAAGTCATCAATCGCTGAACCCGTGCGGTACAGCATGCTACTCCTGCGTTCTTGCACAGCGCGTGGAACGGCACCGAACCAGCCAGTGGAGCGGGCGCGGGGCACGGTGGGTGTCGGTGTGGAGGTCGGAGACCGCGCCGCTCACCGGCAGCGTTCGCCCCATCTGCGTGACTCGCGGAGGAGGTCGGCGACTCTGATAGAGTCATCACTTGGAGGGTCGCGATGAGTGAACTGCTGATCGTCTCCGATCCCAAAGTGATGATGGGTAAACCCGTCATCGCGGGGACTCGCATCACCGTGGATCTGATCCTCGAGAAACTCGGTAGCGGCGAATCCATCGAGGCCGTGCTCGAGGCGCACCCCCGCTTGACGCGGGAGGCGGTACTGGCCGCGCTTCGTTTTGCCGCTCAGGCACTTCGGGCTGAGGTTGTCTACCCTGTCACTGCTCGATCCGCGTGAACCTGTTCGCGGATGAGAGCGTCGAGCGGCCGGTGGTGGACCGCCTACGCCGGGATAGCCATGATGTCGTCTACGTGGCCGAGCTCGCGCCGAGCACCACTGACGACGAGGTCCTGCGAGAGGCCAACGGCCGGAGCGCCGTTCTCGTGACGGCGGACAAGGACTTCGGCGAACTCGTCTTCCGGCAGGGCGCCATCCACCCCGGGGTGGTTCTCCTACGCCTCGCCGGATTGGCGAACGAGACCAAGGGCGAGATCGTCGCCGAGGTCTGCCGGCTCCGCGCAGCAGAACTGATTGGCTCGTTCACTGTCATCTCACCCGGCCAGGTCCGTATTCGCCGTCGGCTGTGACACCGGTTCGAGGGTCGAACAAGCCGTTTCACCTGACGCCGGGCCGCGCTCCCTGCGGTCGCTCGGTCCGCCGCAGGTGAACGGCAACGTTCGCCCTTTGACGGCGTCCAAGGCGGAGGTGCGGCAGCCTGAGGTGGGATGACACGGTGAGTCCAACGATCTTTCGTGCGCGAGGGTACCGGTTCTACTTCTTCTCGCGGGAAGAGCCGAGGATGCACGTTCACGTTCATCATGAGACGGGCGAGGCCAAGTTCTGGCTCGAACCAGAGATTGGTGTCGCGCAGAACTACGGGTTGAGCCCGGCGCGGCTTGCGGCCGCGCTGAGACTGGTGCAGGAGCATGAGGATGAGATCCGCGCAGCGTGGCAAACCCACTTCGGGAGTTGAAGTAACGAACGTTTCTCCGAACGGCCTTTGGCTGCTTCTTGAGGGCCGCGAGCTATTTTTGCCGTTCGACAAGTTTCCTTGGTTTCGTGAAGCCCCAATAGCAAAGCTGGTTCGTGTGGAATTAGCCTCTCCAGATCACCTGTACTGGCCCGACCTGGACGTGGATCTGGCGGTGGAGTCGATCGAGCATCCAGAACGGTTTCCGCTAGTCAGCAAGGCCCGGTCGAA
>JBGQGY010000217.1:0-3951 GCA_041497675.1 bacterium
AGCCGCAGCGACCCGGCGTCCGTGTGCAACACGTCGTAGAAGAACTCGTCCTCGTCGTCCCAGAGCGCGATACCTTCGCCGCCGATGTTATTCAAGGCCCCGGCAATGTACATGAAGTGCTCAAAGAACTTTGTGGCGACGTCTTCATAGGCGATGTCTTCGCGCGCGAGTTCCAGCGCGATCGCCAGCATGTTGAGACAGAACATGCCGACCCAGGCCGTGCCGTCCGATTGATCGAGGTGCCCCCCCGTGGGCAGCATCTTGCTGCGGTCGAAGACGCCGATGTTGTCCAGCCCAAGAAAGCCGCCTTGGAAGACGTTGCGACCGTCGGGATCTTTGCGGTTTACCCACCAGGTGAAGTTGAGCAGCAGTTTGTGGAAGGCCCGCTCGAGAAACACACGGTCGGCAACGCCGCTCATGCGCTTGTCGATCTTGTAGACACGCCAGGCCGCCCACGCGTGGACGGGCGGGTTGACGTCGCCAAGGGCCCATTCGTAGGCGGGCAACTGTCCGTTTGGGTGCATGTACCACTCGCGCAGCAGCAGCAGGACCTGTCGCTTCGCGAAATCGGGATCGACCAGCGCCAGCGGGACACAGTGAAAGGCCAGATCCCAGGCGGCGTACCAAGGGTACTCCCAGGTGTCCGGCATCGAGATGACGTCGGCATTGTTGAGATGCCGCCAGTCGCTGTTGCGCCCGGTCTGGCGTTGCTCGGGCGGCGGCGGGTACGCCGGATCGCCGTCCAACCAGCTACCGACGTCGTAGGCATAGAACTGCTTACTCCACAGCAATCCCGCAAAGGCCTGTCGTTGGACGGCGCGGGCGTCGTCGGACATCGGGCCGCCGATACGGGTGTAGAAGGCATCGGCCTCCGTCTGTCGCCGCGCGAACACGGCCGCGGCCCCCTCAAAGGGGGCATCGTGCCGCAGCGAGGAGAGCCGCAACAGGACGGTGTCCGACGCGCCCGGCGCGAGCGCGAACCGGTAATGCGCCGCCGCCTTTGTGCCGATCGCGGCGGGGTTGACCGCGTGCGTCTCACCGCCGACCACCGCGTCGTTGATCCCGTCTTTGACCCAGGGCGTGCGGCTTGCGACGTTCCACAGACGGCGGGCATTGCTCTCATTTTCGGTGAAGAGCAGCGCCGGTGACCCGTTGCAGGCCATCCAGTATTCACGGAGCGTCGGGTGGGTGGCTTGCACGAGCCCTCCGACGGACCGCACCCTGGGTCGGACGGCATCCCACCCCCAGGACCAGGTGTTGCGAAACCACAGCGTCGGCAGCACGTGCAGCGGCGCGGGTTCCGGCCCGCGGTTGGTCACGGTGATTCGCGCCAGCACGTCTTCCGGACCGACTTTCGCGTATTCGACCGCCACGTCGAAGTAGCGATTCTCAGCGAAGACACCGGTGTCGAGCAGCTCGAACTCGGGGGCATCCTTCCCGCGACGCCGGTTCTCCTCGACGAGCAGGTCGTATGGAAACCGGCGCTGCGGATATTTGTAGAGCGCCTTCATGTACGAGTGCGTCGGCGTGTTGTCCAAGAAGAAGTAATACTCTTTCACGTCCTCGCCGTGGTTGCCTTGAGGGCCGGTCAGACCGAAGAGCCGTTCCTTCAAGAAGGGGTCGCGCTCGTTCCACAACGCCAGGGCCAGGCACAGCCGGCCGTGGTTGTCACAGATGCCGAGCAGGCCGTCCTCGCCCCACCGGTACGCGCGAGACCTAGCGTGATCGTGCGGGACATACTCCCAGGCCGCACCGTCACGCGAATAGTCTTCGCGGACCGTGCCCCACTCGCGCGCCGCGAGGTACGGGCCCCAACGATACCACGGGACCCCACGCTCGCGAACCTCCGCGAGCCGGCGTCGTTCGGAATCCAGTTCCGGCACCGTCACCGTGCTCGACCTAGGGGGATCGCCAGACCTCGCCAAAGATCCGCATGAGGTTGCCGCCGATGATCTTCTTCACATCATGCGGCTGGTAGCCGCGATCGAGCAGCTTCCGCGTGATCTTCGGCCAGTCGCCCAGACCGTCTTCCAGGCCGACAACGGGTTGACCCTGGGGAAACCGCTCGTGAAACGTGCCGGTCGTCCCCGCGAACTGCCGGCGGAGCGAGGCGCGCAGTTCGACCGGGTAAGCCCCCTTTGTGGCTTCGGAGTCGGACCCGATCGAGACGTGATCGATCCCTACCATCTGCACCACGTACTCGATGACGTTGACGAAGTCATCCAGCGTCGGCGGCCCCTCTCCCTTCCACACCAGCGGGGGAAAACACGAACAGCCGACCACACCGCCGCGCTTCGCGACCGCCCGGATCTGCTCATCGGTGATGTTACGCGGCACGTTGACCAGCGCCTTCGGGTTGGAGTGGGTGAAGACACACGGCTTCTCGGAGACCTCGATCGCATCCATCGAGGTCCGGTATCCCACGTGGCTCAAGTCGACCATGATGCCGACCCGATTCATCTCGCGCACGAGCGCGCGGCCCAATTTCGAGAGCCCCGCGTCGCTGGCTTCGTCGACCCCATCGCCTAGAAGGTTGCGATTGTTGTACGTGAGCTGAATGGTTCGCACCCCAAGACGCCAAAACGCCTCGACGCGCTCAAGCCGCGAGCCGATGGGGCGCGCATTTTGGAAGGCGATAATGATCCCGGCGTGGCCCGCGCGCTTGAGACGGGCGAAATCCGCGACGTGCTCGATGATCCCCAGCCGCGCGTCGCGCCGGACCAACGCGTAGTACTCCTCGATGCGCATCACGGCCACTTCGAAGTCGTCGTCCGGCCAGGCCGTCGTCGTATTGATCGCCGTCACCCCGGCCGCCAGCAGCCGGTCGGCGTCGCGGCAGAAGAAACTGGTCCCGTCGATGACGATCGAGTCGCGGTGCAGGTCGTCGTGTTCTAGCGGCACAAGCCACCTCCGAGTCAGATAATCGTGCGGCGAGAATGCGATTTGGGATCGAGCACGTCGCGGAGCCCGTCGCCGATGAAGTTGAACGCTAGGACGGCCACAAAGATCCCAAGGCCGGGAATCGTCGAGACCCACCACCCTTCGTAGATGTGATTGCGGCCGTCTGCGATCATGGTGCCCCAGGACGGCGTGGGGGGTTGGATCCCCAATCCTAAGAACGAGACTGCCGACTCGATGAGCAGCAGTCGGGCGATCTCGAACGTTGTCAGGATCACCAGCGCCGTGGTCAGGTTGGGGAGGATATGTCGCGTGATGAGCCGGGTCTCGCTGCCGCCCAGCGCCCTGGCGGCCTCGAGATACTGTGTGGCCGCGATGCTCAGGGTGGATGCCCGCACGATCCGGGCGTAGTGCGCCCACGCCGGGATGCCGAGGACCACGATCAAGACGGCGAGCCCACGGCCCAGCACGGCGATCGTGGCAATGATCAGGAGCAGCAGCGGAAACGCCAGTTGCACGTCCACCAATCGCATGAGGACCACGTCCGCGAGCCCGCCGCGGTAGCCCGCAACGACACCCGCCGCAATACCGAGCACCGCGCCAATCGTGACCGCGGAGATCGCGACGAACAGCGAGAATCGGGCTCCGTACATCATCCGGCTCAGCAGGTCGCGCCCGAGATTGTCGGTGCCCAGGGGATGCGCGGGGTTGCCCCCGCGGAACGCGGCCGGTGGGATCAGACGGGCATCGAGGTCGGAGAGTTCGGGTGGGTGCGGCAGCCACGCGACCGGCCACAGGGCGGCGACCGCCAACACCGCCAGCAAGATGCACCCGGCGAGCGCAAACCGATCGCGCAGAAACGCTCGGAGCGCCCGGCCGCCCGGAGATGCCGCGCGCACCGCGGGCGGCACTGCCGCGACGGCGATGCGCCGGTCAATCGCCAACCCGCACCCGTGGATCGAGCAGGACGTAGAGGAGATCGGTGAGCAGGTTGATGGCCACAAAGAGCGCGGCGGTGACCATCACGGTGACCTGGACGATTGGGAAATCCCG
>JBGQGY010000218.1:0-3929 GCA_041497675.1 bacterium
ATCCGAACCCATTAGCAATCGCGGCGCGGACTCCGGCAACGCGCGCCACCTTCGGTACGCAATCCACATCGCACTCCGGATCTTGCTTATCGACGTTGATGGTCGGCGGGATCACCCCCGTGTAGATCGCCATCACGGCCACAACCGCGGACAGCGCCCCAGCGGCCCCCATCAGGTGACCGACCATCGATTTCGGCGCGCTGACGGCCAGCCGGTCCGCGTGCGCGCCGAATGCGCGGCGGATCCCGCGGCACTCGGCGACATCGCCCACCAAGGTGGCGGTCGCGTGCGCGCAGATGTAGTCGATATCCTCCCGCGCCAGCGCGGCGCGTTCCAGCGCGCGGGTCATCGCCCGCGACGCCCCACGGCCCTCGGGCTCGGGGGCCGTGATGTGATACGCATCGGCCGTGATCGCGCCACCGAGCGCCTCGGCATAGATCCTCGCGCCCCGGGCCTCGGCATGTTCGCGCCGCTCGAGCACCAGGGCCACGGCGCCTTCTCCGAAGACAAAACCGTCGCGGTCGATGTCGAACGGCCGGCTGGCCTGCTCGGGGGCCGTGTTTCGCCGGGACAGTGCCTTCATGTTCGCCATCGCGGAGATCGACAACGCGGTGATGGCGGATTCGCTCCCGCCGGCGACGACCACGTCCGCGTCGCCCTCGCGGATCACGCGGATGGCGTCCACAACCGCCTGCACGCCGGACGCGCACGCCGCCGTCGACGTGATCGCGGGACCGCGCAGGCCGAGGTCGATCGACACTTGGCACGCCCCGATGTTCGGCATCATCATCGGCACGAAGAGCGGGCTGACGCGGCTCGGCCCTTTGCCCTCGAGCACGAGCTTTTCACGCTCGACCAGGGAGGTGCCGCCGCCGCCGGTGTTCATGACCACGCCGATCCGCTCGGCATTGGTCTCGTCAACCCTGATACCGGCGTCGGCCATCGCCTGCCGCGAGACCACGACCGCCAATTGCGTGAATCGTTCGAGGCGCCGCGCGCTTTTTGGGTCCATGTGCTCGGCGGGATCGAACCCCTTGACCTCAGCCGCGATCTGCACGGCCAATGCGGCGGGATCGAACTGCGTGATGCGGGCGACGCCCGACCGTCCGGCCTTGAGCGCCGCCCAGGTGGCGTCGGCCGTGAGCCCGACGGGCGTCACAGCACCGATTCCGGTCACAACAACGCCGGGTTGTTTGGTCACGAGCCTATGGTAGCAAAATCCGGCTACGAAGGCGCTGGGGGCGTCAGGGCCGCCGTGATGGCCTCCACAAAGTTGGACTCCGGGACCGCGCCGACGACTTCCTGGGTGTCGTTGATGACGGTTTTTGGCACGGTGTAGACGTTGAAGCGCCGTGCAAGGTCGGGAAATTCACTCGCCTCGACGATATCGGTGCGCACGCGTGGCGAAGCGATCGCGAGGTCGGCGGCCAGCCTGGCCGCCCGCGGGCAGTGCGGTCAGGTCGGTGTGACAAAGACCCGCAGGTGGACATCCCCGGGCAGCGCGGCCAGCGCCTCCAGCGTGGCGGGTGCGAGCGGCGGGGCATTTTTCGAGACATCGAGGACCAACTCGAGCAGGGTGACGAACTCGTATCCGCCCGGCATGCCGTAGTAGCGCACCCCGTGGTCCTCGGCGCCAATGACCGCGGTGGCCGGGACCCGGTCAATCTTCATCTGCCGGGCCAGGTCGGGCTCGCTGATGATGCTGTGCTCTTCGAGCATCAACCGGTCAGACAGCGCCGCCAGCTCCTTCAGGATCCGGCGGGTGTACTCGACGATCTCGAAGTCTTCGCCGGGCAGCGCCAGCCCGGCGGCGCTGGGCGCGAAGAAGACGAGACGGACGTCGGCCACCATTTCTTGCGCGAGACGCCGCCGGACGAACTCCGCATCCTGGTCAGTCAAAAATGCCATCGGATCGCTCCTCTCGCCCCTCCGGCAACGCGCGCCGGTAGAAGGCTATTCCGACGCCGTGCAGGGAGGGAGTGCCTGTCGGGGAACTGTCGCGGGTAATGGCCGAGGCGATGCTCGACGAAGATCTGAAGGTCCTGGGACACCTGCGCGGGTACCCGGACGACCTGCACCACTTCAGCAACATGATCAAGCAGGCAAACCCCCGGGGCATGTCCGCACTCCGGCTGGTGTTGAGCCGTCCCGCGGCCTCAGATTCGCTCATCGCCGCCGTCTGCCGCCAGGTGGCCGACGGCGTGTCCATCTTGAACACGGTCGAGGTCGCCGAGCGCTTCGGCGTCCCACCGCGACAGTTTCTGGACGAGACTGCGGTACGCCCCGACTTCCCGGCGCCGTTGTTCGCAGCCGGACACCGCCGGATCTGGCGCGAGGCCGATATTCAGACCTATCTGGACGCCCGCCGCACGGACGCGCCGGGCCGACCGGAGTCGTAGTGGCGACGTTCGCACTCTGGGTGACGTGCAAGGCCTGCGCGTTCGTCTTCGACAGCGGCCTTCGCATGGATCAAACGTCGTTTGACCGCGGCACCCTGGCGGCCAACTATCACACGTGCCTGCAATGCGGGACGCGCGACACCTATCGCAAGGCCGACTACGAGTTGCGGGGCGTCCCTCCGCGCAGCCGCAGCGGACCCGCGCGCAGGTAGCGCGACGGCAGCGGCCGTCCGAGCGCCGATGCGAGGCGTCCTGACGCGGCGCTGACCGCGTCCAGATTCACGCCGGTCTCGATCCCCATCCCGTGCAGCATGAAGAGCAGGTCCTCCGTCGCCAGGTTGCCGAGCGCGCCCGGCGCAAACGGACACCCACCCAGACCGCCCGCGGAGGCATCGATCGTGGTGATCCCCAGGGCCATCGACGCCAGCACGTTGGCCAGGGCCGTGCCGCGCGTATCGTGGAAGTGCACGGCGAGCCGCCCCGCGGGGACATCGTGCAAAAGCATCTCCAGCGTGCCCGATACCTCCGACGGCGTCGCGGCGCCGACGGTGTCGGCCACGTCGACGTCGTCGCACCCCAACGCCAGCAGGTCGTGCGCCACGCGCCGCACCATCTTCGGGTCGGTGCGCCCGGCGTACGGGCACCACCACGCCGTGGAGATGTAGCCACGAACGCGCACGCCGTCCGCGCGCGCCGCGGCCGCCACCTCACGAAACGCCGTCAGCGAGGCGTCGATGCTCATACCGATGTTGGCCTGCGCGAACGCCTCCGATGCGGCGGTGAACACCGCGATGGTCTGGATGCCGCTGGCAACCGCGCGTTCCAGACCCCGCCGGTTTGGGACGAGCGCGATGTACGTGACGTCGTTGCGGGGCCGTAGGCGGCGGATCACCTCTTCGGTGTCGGCCATCTGCGGGACGCGGTCGGGACGGACGAACGCGCCCACCTCGATCGCGGGCAGCCCCGCATCGGCCAGCTGTTCGATCAGCGCGAGTTTGGTCTCGAGCGGCACGATCTCGGGTTCGTTCTGCAAACCGTCACGCGGGCCAACCTCGACGATGCGCACGCGGCGTGGATACGCGGGCGCCGGCATCAGCGAGCCTCGGGCAGGTCCTCGACGTCGACGACGATGGCGCCGCCTTCCACCTGCGTGCCCGGTGCGACAGCGACGCTCGTGACCCGGCCGGCCACGGCCGCCCGCACGACGTGCTCCATCTTCATCGCCTCGAGGCCGAACAGAGGGTCGCCAGCCGCGACCCTCTGGCCTTCTTCAACAAAGACTTGCGTCACCAAACCGGGCATCGGCGCCCGCAGGTCGTGATGACGGGCCACCGCCGCGGGCCCAGGCCCGGCCGCCGCCGGATCGCCCTCAAACAGATATGTCTCGCCGTCCACGTGCACGAAGTGCCGCGCCTGGTCGCCGGCGTAGTGCACGAGATGACGCCGTCCGTCGACGGTCACCGCGTAGACGCCCGGGCTCAGCGCCTCGATAGTCACGAGAACCTCCACCCCCGCAGCCGCTCCCAGGGA
>JBGQGY010000219.1:0-3898 GCA_041497675.1 bacterium
CATTGACACGGATTTTCGCCCGCCGTAGCCTTCGGCCGTCCCGTGCCAGAACGCCACTTCGTGCTCGTCGGTCTTCCAGCACAGAAAGATCGGCCTACCGCGGAGCCGCGCGGGGAAATCCACGAGACCTAGGTCGAGATCGCGGAGGATCACGCCCGACGCGTCGACCTCCTCGCCCACCCGGGAAAACTCCCCGAGAAGCCCGTCGAGCACCCGCTGCCGCTCGCCGATAGTCGACAACACGCTCTCGCCACCCTCCAGACGCTGCCAGAGGATGTCGAGCAGTTCCTGCGAGCGCCGCATTTCGTCGCGCAGCCACCGCAGACGCGCGATCCTGGGTGCCAGCTCCGCCAGGCTGGCGTTGGCTTCGGCCAGCGTGTACAAACGCGGCGACTCTTCACTCACGGCTTGCGGACACGCACCCGGATCGTATGATACCCGCTGGCGCCGTCGGGCAGCGTGGGGGCCTCTTGAGCGGTCTGTATGACCCCCTTGCCGTCGCGGGCGCGCACTTTCAGCGTGTACTCTCCCGGACCGGTCGGCTTCCACACGGCGGCCCACAGCACCCAGGTATACGGCCCCAGGGGCTTCTTGGTCTCTCCCTTGACCCAGGTCTTGCCGCCGTCCCCGCTGACCTCGAGATCCAGGATGCCACGGTCCCCGGCATACGCGACGCCACCGACGTCCACATCGCCGGTCGGCCCGAGAGTGGCCGTCTGACCCGGGAGGCGGAACATCGACGTGGTCTTCACGATCGCCTCATCGGTCCAGCCCGACGCCTCCCAGTACCCGGTGAAGTTCGTGGAGACGGCCTCGATCTTGGTGATCCACTTGGGATTCTTCATCCCAAAGTAGCCGGGGATGAAAATCCGCAATGGGAACCCGTGGTTGAACGGTAGCCGCGCGCCGTTGATCTCATAGGCCAGCAAGGTATCGGCGTGCATGGCCTCCATGACCGGAATGCCTTCCGTGTACCCGTCCGCGCACCGAAACGCAAACCGGATGGCCTTGGCATTGACGCCGCCGGCCTGCGCGATCACATCACGGAACCGCACGCCTTTCCACATGGCGTTGCCGATCAGGTCGCCGCCCACCTCGTTGCTGATACACTCCAACGTATGGTATCGCGACACCGACGGCATCGCGAGAATCTGCTCGTACGTGAGTTTGACCGGAGTCCCGACGAGCCCGCCGATCTCGAGTTGCCATTTGGTGACGTCGACCTTCGGATCGAGCCCCACCGGGTTCTTGCTGACGACGTAGAACTTGTCGGCTGGCGTCACCTCTGGTGGCAGACGGCCCGCCACGCGGTCGACCAACGACTGCACGGCGGCCCCGGCGTGCGCCGCGGATGCGACGATCCACTGTGCAAGACCGGCCGCTCCTGCCAGCGCGCCGCCGACGGTCAGCGAGCGGGCGAGAAACTCACGCCGGCTGAGGCCGGTCGGTGTCGCCGGCGCGGCCGCCGAGCGTCCCTGCCGGCTCACCAGCGCGAGCGCCGCGGTAAAGATCAGACCGGTCAGCAGCGCGTCACCGAGGACGGCGGCCCGTACGGTGCGCGATGCGGCGGCCGTGGCCTCGGCGTCGCTCATCCCCTGGGCGCCGAAGAGCGAGGTGAGGTAGTTCATCGCCGGCGCGGCGCCGGCGATCCACAGCACCGCCGCGACGGCTGCCGCCGCGACGGTCGCAACGATCCACAACCGCCTTGGTCGCCGGGCGGCCCACAGACCGCCGACGATCGCGCAGATCACGATCACCGATGCCATCGTGATCCAGAATCCCAGCGGTTTTGCGGCGAACTTGAATCGAACAATGAAAGACCCGAGGACCTGCAACGGGAGCAGCGCGCGCGCCCGTTCGGCGAGGGCACCGGCCAGAATCGGCGTGCCTCCGCTGAAGAGCCCGAAGCGCAGCGCCCCTACGAGCGCGCCGCCGGCGATCAGTCCGGCGACAGCTCCGCGCCATACAAACCTCTGCCGCACCGTCCCCACCCCCCTTGCACCGGTGGCGGTACGATCCCGCAGGCTTCGCGCCACCGTCCTTACCTTACCAACGATTCGTAACGAATGGATCAATCCCAACGATGCGCGCGCCCCGGGGTGCTCTCCCCAGGGCGCCGGGTGTTACGGGGTTCCGGCCCGGCTAGGACCGCTCACCGAGGCCCAACCCCTCAATCTCCTTCTGGCGCTGCGTGGCCAGTTCCACCAGCCAGCGCGGTTCTTCGTACACATAGTCTTTGCGCAGCGGGTGCCCGGTCCAGTCCTCGGTCATCATGATGCGGCGCAGATCGGGATGTCCGTCGAAGACGATGCCGAAGAGATCGTAGGCCTCGCGCTCGTGCCAGTTGGCGCCGGCCCAGATGCCGGTCACACTCGGCACGCGCGGGGCGTCCCGCGGCACGCGCACTTTCAGCAGCAGCTCGTGCCGCGCCGCCATCGAGTACAGGTGATAGACGACTTCGAACCGATGTTCTTGGGGCCAGTCCACCGCAGACACGAAGGAGCAGTAGTCAAGAGTGAACGGTGCCTCATCGCGAACGACGCGGCAGATCTCAAGCAGCCGAGTCGCCGGCACCCAGGCCCCGGGCACATGATACGTGGGGCCCTTGGCGTCGGCGTGCAGTCTGGCGGGACGCGCCGGGGTCGCCGGTGCAGGGGTGTCCACATCGGGTGAGTCGTGCGATGGTTCGGGCGCGTCCGGTCTGGGAAAGATCTCGACCTCGGGAAACCGCGCCCGCAGACGCTCAGCCAGTTCCCACCCCATCAGCGGCTCCCCAACTTGATGATGCCGTGCGCAATCGGCTCCTTTGGCGTCGCGCGGCGGAGATCGTCGAGATCGTACAGCAGATTCGCCCGGTTGTAGGTACTGGCCTCATAGTGCGGGACGAAGACAATGGCCTCCGTCGGGCACACTTCGACGCAGAGCCCGCAGTAACAGCACTTGTCCATCTCGATGTCAAACCGCGTCAGGAGCCGATCCTTGCCGCGTCCGGACGCCTCGATGTGGATGCAGCGGTCCGGGCACACGCGCTCGCATTGGAAGCAGATGATGCACTTGTCGCTCCCGATCTCGGGATCGATGGGCAGGGCGAGCAATCCGTGCCATCGAGGCGAGACGTCGACCTTCTCGATCGGATACATGACGGTGTTTTTCGGCCGCAGCATCGCTTCGATCGTGACGCGCAGCCCCGTGGCCAGACCGGTCACAGCCGGCCCGATCGCACCCCACAGGCGCCACATGACGACGAGCACCACCAGCAATACGACGGCGAGGACGAACACGCTTGCGACCATCTCCAGCCCCGCCTCCTACGCAAGTACGACCTGGTCCGGCGACAAAGGTCGCCGCATCATCGGTCGACGTCCGAGAGCACGATGTCGACGCTGCCCAGGATGGCGATGACATCCGCCACCTTCCACCCGCGCATCAAGTCGGTCAGCGCGTAGAGGTTCGAGAAGGACGGCGCGCGGATCTTGACCCGGTAGGGCATGTCCTCGCCGTTACTGACCATGTAGACGCCGAGATCGCCGCGCGGCGACTCGGTGCGCGCGTACGCTTCGCCCTTGGGGATCTTAACGTTCACCTGCACCTTGCTGCGGATCTCACCCGCCGGGAGCTTCTCAATCGCCTGCCGGACGATGCGGGCGGACTGCCGCATCTCGTCCATGCGTACCGTGTAACGGGCGAAGCAGTCGCCTTCATGGCGCACCGGGACGTCGAACTCCACGTCACCGTACGCCTCATACGGGAACGCCTTGCGCACGTCGAAGTTGATTCCAGACGCCCGTGCGACGGGACCGCATGCGCCCAGGTTCACCGCGGCCGCGCGCGGCAGTACACCGACGCCCTGGGTGCGCGCCAGAAAGATCGGGTTGCCGGTCAGCAGGTCGTGGTACTC
>JBGQGY010000220.1:0-3887 GCA_041497675.1 bacterium
ACGGAGCGTACCTGATGGCGGAAACGTTGAGCACCGGGATCCGCCGCGGTGCGCCGGGTCGGCAGGGAGCCAAAGACGTGGCCGTGGATGGGATGAAGGCCACCGTAGCGCTCGAACGCGCCTGATGGCCACTTGCAATAGGGGGTGGCCGCGGGTAATATAGGTCGGGATTTTAGGGTCCCAGCCACCGTCAGGAGGTTTCCAGTATGCCCAGCAAGGCCCCCAGCCGGGTCGGGAATGCCCGGGGACGGGTCTCCTCCAAGACCACTGCCCACCGGGCGTCGGCCCGGCGGGCGAAGCCGACCAAGACCGCCCCGTCCAGGACGACCAACGGCAGGGCGGCTCGTCCCGTGCGGATCGTTGCGAAGACGGGGAGGGCTTCGGCCCCGGTCAAAGGCGGGTCCAAGGCCGCGGCCGGCCGGGCACTCTCGAAGAAGGAACTGGCGGAGTTCCGCCGTGTTCTCGAATCCGAACGTGAGCGGCTGACCGAGGAACTCGAGGCCATTGAGGAGCACCTGCCCGAGGTCGAGCAGGTGAGCATGGACACCACCGGCGGGTACGATGAGGACCTGGCCGATGTGGCGAGTGACGCATTCGAGCGCGAGAAGGGGTTCGCGATCGAAAACAGCGTCCAGGACCTCCTCAACCAGGTCGAGGAAGCCTTGAGCCGGATAGATGAGGGGACGTATGGCTTGTGCGAGGTCTGCAGACAGCCCATCCACCCCGAGCGACTCCGGGCGCTCCCCTACGCCAGGCTGTGTATCGATTGCAAATCCCGCGAGGAGCAGACGACCTCGCGATAGTCAGGTCGTCTCGACCCAGGGCGAGCGCGCCGCCCTGGTCTGTTCTGCTCGCCGCGGCGACCGTGGTTGCCGCGGCCGATCAGTGGATCAAGATGCTCGTCGCACGCTCGATCCCTCCAGGATCGAGCGTGCCCGTCATTTCGGGCCTCCTGAGCCTAACCCACGTGCAAAACCGGGGCGTGGCCTTCGGGCTGTTGGCAGGGATCTCTCCGATCCTGATGATCCTCGTAGCCTTGACCCTCGTTGTCCTGCTTTCCTACAATAAAGGCCGCCGGACCTGGTCCCGAGCGACGGGTGTCGGATTCGCGCTGATGGCCGGCGGCGCGGCCGGCAACCTGCTCGATCGCATCCGGTTTGGCTTCGTCGTCGACTATCTCGACGTGCACGTGTGGCCGGTCTTCAACCTTGCTGATGCCGCAATCGTCACCGGGGCCGGCTTGGTGTTGTTGGTACTGATGCGCCCAGGCCCAGGCGCCGATTCGGAGGTGGGGGCGTGAAGCCGGTATTGTACGATCTGATGCTGATGGGGCGCGAGATCCCGATCTCGGCCTTTGGCGTGTTTCTCTTGATAGCCTTCTTCGTGTCGGTCGCGATGGCGCAGCGCGCGCTCGTGACGCGCTTCTCCATCGATTCGAACGCCGCGCTCGATCTGTCCCTCTACACGATTATTGCCGGCATCGTGGGCGGCCGCCTCGGCTACATCCTCGTCAACTTGGATCAATTCTCCGATCCGACGCTGGCCGAGACTCTGCGCAAGATGTTCATGATCTGGCGTGACTCGGGGCTCGTCTTCTATGGCGCCCTGGCCGCGGCGCTGGTGTTCACACACCTCTACACCAAGACGTGGAAAGTCTCGCTTGGCGAGATGCTCGACGCCTACGCGCGCCCGATGCTGGTTGGCTATGCCATTGCGATGGTCGGTGCGCTCCTCCACGGGTTGTTCACGGGTCGTGCGACCGGGGTCCCCTGGGGCGTGGAGATGTACCTGGAGCACCGGCACCCCGCACAGCTGTATCTGGCTGCCGCGGCCCTAGCGATCGTCGGTATCCTCCGTGCTCAGCGGAATCAGGCGCTCGCGCCCGGCACGCTGTTCGTGCTGGCGATCTTCCTGCAGGCCGTCGCGCGGTTCGTCGTCGACTTCTTCGTGGATGCCCCCGCGGTTGCGGGACCGCTGACGCTGGGCCAGGTGGCCAGCGGGGCGGTCGCGCTGGGGACGGTTGTGCTGCTCGCGCGGTTGCAGCGTCAGGCGCCGGAGCCATCGGCCGAGGCGCCCGCATAGGGATGTTGTTGGCGGCTGCGACGCCGCCTGGCGACGTGTTCACGTTCATCGTTGAGGCGGCGGCCGGCGGCCGGCGCCTCGACGTCTATCTGGCGGAGAAACTGCCCGCCCTGTCGCGGGCGCGCGTGCAGTCGTTGATTGCCGAGGGGTTCGTCGGCATCCGCCAGGAGCGCCGGCGAACGCCCTCCGGGTCGTCGAGACCGGCGCGGCCCGGCCGCCTGCGCGCCGGCGACCGCGTCCGCGGGGGCGAGACGATCACCGTGGAGATCCCGCCGGCCAGACCATTGGGGCTGCATCCCGAGCACATCCCGCTCAACATCGTCTATGAAGACGGGCATCTGCTGGTGATCGACAAGCCGGCCGGGCTGACAGTGCACCCGGGCGCAGGGCGACCGACCGGCACGCTGGTGCACGCCGTGCTCGCCCATTGCCCGGACCTGCTCGGCATCGGCGGCGAGCACCGCCCGGGCATCGTGCATCGTCTCGACAAGGACACGTCGGGCCTGCTCGTCGTGGCCAAGACCGAGGAAGCCTTGAGAGCGCTCCAAACGCAGATACAGACCCGGCACGCCCGGCGCGAATACGTGGCGCTCGTGCACGGACGCGTGACGCGGCCACAGGGGACGATCGACGCGCCGATCGGCCGCGACCCACGGCACCGAACCCGTATGGCGGTGGTCGCTTCCGGCCGGCGGGCCGTGACGCACTATCGCGTCGCGGAAGAGTTCGATCGAGCGACGCTGATCGAGGCGCGGCTGGAGACCGGGCGCACCCATCAGATCCGCGTGCACTTCGCATCAATCGGCCATCCCGTCCTGGGAGATCCGGTCTATGCACGGCGGGCAAACCCGTGGGGGATGCGCCGCCAGGCGCTACACGCGTTTCGCCTCGCCTTCGATCACCCGGTGACCGGCCGGGCGCTCGCGTTCACCTCACCGATCCCGCCGGATATGCGCGAGGCGATCGACACGTTGCGTCGCGGCGTGTCGTGACACCGATGCGCGAGAAGGCCAGGGTCATGGACGCCGATGACGTGCGGCGCGCGCTGCGGCGAATCGCGCATGAGATTGTCGAGCGCCAGCGCGATCCGTCGCGGCTGGCGCTGGTGGGTATCCGGACCCGCGGCGTGCACCTGGCCGCGCGGCTCGCGGACGCGATCGAGACGATCGAGGGCGTGCGGCCTCCGACGGGTACGCTCGATATCACGCACTATCGCGACGACCGGCAACCGCGCGCCGCGCCCGCGCAGACGGCCGATCAGCCGGTGGTGGCGTTTGCGATCGCCGGCAAGCATGTCGTGCTGGTCGATGACGTGCTGTTCACCGGCCGCACCGTGCGGGCCGCCATGGACGCGCTGATCGACCAGGGACGCCCATCCAGCATCCAGCTCGCGGTGTTGATCGACCGCGGGCATCGCGAGCTGCCCATCCGTCCTGACTACATCGGCAAGAATGTTCCCACCAGCACACGGGAGCACGTGACGGTCAGGCTCGCCGAGCTCGACGGCCGCGATGAAGTGGTGATTGAGGAACCGGGCCCGGAGGGCTAGGATATCTTGACAAGTCGCGCTCAGTCGATACACTCACAGTAACAAAGTTCACGCAAAGTTCCGGTAAGGCGACAGGGCCACGACGCCCCCACCTCATGGTGGTGTGGGCGTCGTCGTGTTTTTCAGGAGGAGGTGAGAGAGATGTCCAACCGCCGCGACGATCCGATGCGACTGTGGATTGGGAAGTGGACGCCCGAACGTCCGTCCCGTCCGCTGCCCGCCGAGCAGAGCGACGAGAAGCGGCCCGCGACCGACG
>JBGQGY010000221.1:0-3872 GCA_041497675.1 bacterium
GCCGGGGCGATCGCGCGATAGAAGAGGCTCGTGGCCGCGACATTGCGCTGGTGCATTTCATCACCCATCGTCAGCGCGCGCGCCATCAGCGGCGCAAGCGGCAGCCCACCCAGCCGTTTCACCGCTGCATCGAGCGCGGGGGCGAGCACGCCCTGCATCCATCGGAGCCGGGTGATCACCGCGTTGTCGTTGGCGCCAAACCGCAACACCGCGCCGATGCCTTCGTTGATGGGCGCGTAGGCCACGCCGCCGTGCGCCGTCTCCTTGACCTCGAACAATGGCATCGACGGTGAGATGATCCCGGCCATCGGACCGACCGCGTGCGCGTCGTGGTTGCTCTGCAGCCTGATGCCGCCCTGGTCCAGCAGCGCTTCCGCGTCGGCCGCCGTCTCCGCCCACCCCTCGTAGCACAGGGCGCCGACGATGGCGCCGCGCATCGGACCGCACAGCCGGTGGATGGGCACCGGCGGCCCTGCGTGCAGCAGCACGCGGCCACGCAGCTCCGGTATCGCGTCTTTTGCAGGCCGCATGCCGGTGAGCACCGGCGACGCCGTGTTGATGCGGCGGAGCGCCTCCGCGTTTGCGGCCGTGATCCGCTCGGCGAGGGGCGCGGTCATCGCCGGTGTCTCGGCCATACCGGCAGCACCGCCTTGGCCAACGCCTCCACACCGTCGAGGTCGTCCAGATCGAGCCACTGCAGCATCACGCGCTGAACGCCGGCCTGATCCACCTGCCGCAGTTGATCCACCGCCTGCGCCGGTGTGCCGAGGATGACCCCGCGGGCGAGCAGCGCATTCGCATCACGGCCCTTGAGATTACGCTGGACGTCGGCGTCGGTGCGCCCGAACACGCAACCGGTCATCAGCGACCGTCGCACGGCGCGGGGGTCGCGCCCGGCTGTGCGAACCAATCCGTCGAGCCGTTGATTGAGCTCCGCAAAACGCGCCGGCGGGACATACACGGCGTTCCACTCGTCGGCATACCGCGCCGCCAGCGCGAGCGTCCGCCGCAGACCGTTGCCGCCAACCAGGATCGGAGGTCGACGCGTGCGCGTCGGGCGTGGCAGCAGCACCGCCTCGTTGAGATGATAGAACGTTCCACTGTATGAAACGGGTTCATCGCTGCGCAGCAGGCGTGTGGCGACTTCCAGACCCTCGCGGAAGCGGACGAACCGGTTCCGCAGCTCCAGCAGGTCGAAACCGAACTTCGTGTGCTCGCGCTCCTGCCAACCCGCCCCGAGCCCAAGCGTGAAGCGACCGCCCGACAGTTCGTCGACCTGCATCCCCATGCGGGCCGAGAAGACCGGGTGGCGGAACGAGACCGGAGTCACCAGCGGACCGAACTCGATGCGCGTCGTGTGGCTCGCGAGCCACGTGAGCGACGTCCAGAGTTCGAGCGAGTCGAGGTCGGGCGGGTTCGCGTTGGTGAAGTGGTCCGAACGGTACAGCCCGGCGAAGCCGAGGTCTTCGACGGCCCGCGCTATGCGCTGCCAGCGGGGCCAGTTCAGCCCGTTTTGCCCCTCGATCATGATCGCGATATCCATTGTCTGTGGTCCTCCGGAGTCAGGTCAGCCTTGCCGGGCGTACTGCCGCCGGCCGATCTCGTACAGGTTGTTGCCGCGGATGTCGTCGACGACGATCACCGGGAACTCGTCGACGACGAAACGGTAGATGGCCTCCGGGCCCAGATCCGGAAAGGCGATCACTTCGGCCGATAGGACGCGCTGACCGAGCAGGGCGGCGGTTCCTTCGACCGCGGCAAAGTAGACGGCGCGGTAGCGTTGCAGCGCCTCGCGCACCTCTGGGCCGCGGCGCCCTTTGCCGATCATCCCCTTGACACCCTGCGCCAGCAGGGCCGGGGTGTAGAGATCCATGCGCGTCGCCGTGGTTGGTCCGGCGGCGCCAATCGGCCGGCCCGGACGCGGCGGCGTCGGCCCGCAATAGTAGATGACCTGACCGCGCAGGTCGATCGGGAGAGGCTCGCCGTGCTGCAGCATCGCGTGCAGCCGCTCATGGGCGGCGTCCCGCGCCGTGTACAACACGCCGGAGATCACGACGGCATCGCCGGCGTTGAGCCCGGCGACCGCATCGTCGCTGAACGGCGTTGTGAGTCTGGTCGGTGTGGCCGACTTCGTATCGCGCATGGTATCGTGGCGCGTCCCCTAGAGTTCGATGCTCTTCGCGCGGTGCGAGTGGCAATCCAGATTCACCGCCACCGGGAAACTGGCGATGTGGGTCGCGTGTCCTTCGACGTGGACCGCCAGTGCCGTGATCCGCCCGCCAAACCCTGCCGGGCCGATGCCAAGCGCGTTGATGCGCTCCACCAGCCTCGTCTCGAGACGCGCCATCTCCGGATCGGGATGCGGCGCGCCGACCGGGCGAAGCAGCGCGCGCTTCGCCAGCAGCGCCGCCTTCTCGAAGGTGCCGCCCAGGCCGACGCCGACCACCACCGGTGGGCTGGTGTTGGGCCCGGCGCGTTCCACGGTCTCGACGATGAACGTCTCCATCGCGTCGGCGCCGCCCGCCGGCGTCAGCATCTCGAGCCGGCTCATGTTGTCACAGCCGGCTCCTTTGGCGATCATCCCGATCTGCACGCGATTGCCAGGAACGATCTCGTAATACACGATCGCCGGCGTGTTGTCGCCGGTGTTCTCGCGCCGCAGTGGGTTGGCGACGACGGAGTTCCGCAGATAACCCTCGGCATAGCCGCGGCGCACGCCCTCCTGGACCGCGTCGCCGAGTGCGCCGCCGGTCAGGTGCACCTCCTGCCCGATATCAAGGAAGATGACGGCCTGCCCAGTATCCTGGCAGATCGGATACCAGGCCTCACGGGCCACACGCGCATTCTCGAGAATCTGATCGAGCACGTGGCGCCCCAGCGGCGATTCTTCCTTCGACCGCGCGCGTTCGAGCGCCGCCAGCATGTCGGGCTGCATCTGGTGATTGATCTCAATACAGAGATTGGCGATGGCGTCGGTGATCGTGTGGACCGGCATCTCACGCATCGGCGTCCACGCTGCGCATGTCAGCGGCCGTGGCCGGCGGCTTGGAGCGCCCGCGCCGTCGCCAGCACGCGCCGCGCGACCCGCACCGTCATCGCGTCGGCCATCTCCCCGTCGACGACGAACGCGCCACGTGAATCCTGCTCGGCGATCGTCATGACCCGCTCGGCCCAGGCGACGCGCTCGAGGGACGGCGTGAAGATGCGATTGAGAACGGCGATCTGCTCCGGGTGGATCGCGGCTTTGCCCGCAAACCCAAGTTCGGCGGCGGCGTGCGCGTCGGCTTCCAGTCCGGCCAGGTCTCCAAGCCGGAAGTACGGCGTGTCGATGGCGTCGATGCCCGCGGCGGCAGCCGCGGCGATGACGACCGATCGCGGATACAAGAGCGTCATCGGCGTGCGCTGCCCGCCGGTCTCGACCAGCAAATCGCCCGCGCCGAAAAAGAGACCGCCCACCCGAGGATGACACGCGGCGATGGCGGCGGCGGCGAGCAGGCCCCGCGCCGTCTCGATGTGGGGCAGCAGCGTCACCGGCGTCCCCTCCAGCGCGCCGGCCACGTCCAGCACCTGGTCCGGTCCGTTGACCTTGGGGATCATCACCGTGTCCGGCAGGCTGCGCGCGGTGCGCAGCGCGGCGAGATCGTCGCGCCCCCACGGCGAATCGAGTGCGTTGATACGCAGCAGCCGCTCTCGCGCACTGAAATCGCGAGTGTCCAGCGCCTTCAGCGCCCCCGCGCGCCCCTCCGTCTTGCGGGCCGGCGCGACGCCGTCTTCGAGGTCGAGGATCACGCCGTCGGAGGCCAGACCGATCGCCTTGTCGATCTTGGCGTCCTGGTCGGCCGGGACGAAGAGCAGGCTGCGTCGCGGAGGCA
>JBGQGY010000222.1:0-3837 GCA_041497675.1 bacterium
CCAACATCGACGTCTTTGTCGTCGACCTGCAAGACGTCGGCGCCAGAGCGTATACGTTCGTCTCGACGATGGCACTCGTGATGCAGGCCGCGCGCGAAGCCGCCAAACCAGTCGTCGTCCTCGACCGGCCGAATCCGCAAGGCGGTCTGCAAATCGACGGGCCCGTCCTGCTCCCCGAGTTCCGTTCCTTCATCGGCATGTATCCCATCCCGTCCGTCCACGGGATGACGATCGGTGAACTTGCGCAACTCTTCAACGGGCTCGAGATCGCCGCCGACCTCACCGTCGTGCCAATGCGCGGCTGGTCGCGTCGCATGGTCTGGGAAGAGACGGGTCTGCCCTGGGTCCGCCCGTCGCCCAACATCACCGCGATGGTGACACCCTTCTATTATTCGGTCACGGGGGTCCTGGACGGGACCACACTGTCGAACGGCCCGGGGCCTGTCTCCGCGTTCCAGGGATTCTACAGCCCGTGGCTCGACGGCGACCGCCTCTCGAGACGGCTACGCGAGATCGGACTCCCCGGCGTGAGCTTCGAGCCTTACGACCCCGGCCGCGGTGAGCGGCCGAGCCGCGGCGTCCGCCTGTTCATCACCGACGCCTCGCGATTCCGATCGGCCGAAACGGCCGTTCACATCTTGGTCGAAACCCGGCGTCTGCACGGCGACCGGCTGCAATTCGTGGCGCGCAATGGACGCTACATCTTTGACTTTGTGTGGGGCACGAGCAGCGTGCGAAAGGACATCCTCCGCGGGGCGCCCGCACACGCCATCGCCGCCCGATGGGAACCCGATCTTCGCAGATTCCAGATCGTGAGGAATTCGTACCTGATCTACCAATAACGACCTCTAGAACGGCCCCGTTCCTCTCCCCCCCATGAAGATCCTATGGGGCATCGAGATGGGATGACCAAATATCCGTACTGACCGCGATGGCGCCATTGGTGTCATCAGCTAAGGTAGAGGTAAACGTCGGGAGACCTGTAAGCACCACAATTCTGGACGCTATCGCCAGCCGAGGCCAAAGCTGCGGTGGGAAGTGCGGAAACGGGTCTCTGGAGCCGTGCGCTGGGACACTTGAAGATCCCTTGCCCGCGCTTCATCGGGCGGGGAGAAGAACTTCTCTGGCTGCAGGAACGCCTCGAAGAAGCGCGGCGGGGCCGGGGCGACCTGGTCTTACTCGCAGGCGAGGCTGGCGTCGGCAAGAGCCGGCTCATCACCGAAGCAACCGTGCGCGCGCAGCAGGCGGAGATCCGGGTCCTCGAAGGCAAGTGCTCACTCTTCGAAGCGTCCCTCCCGTACGCACCCTTCATTGAGGCGTTCCGCGGGTTGCTACATTCCTACACCTCTCCGCAGGTGGCGGCGCTACTTGGACCTCATTCCTCCGAAGTGCTGAAGCTCTTGCCGGAACTCGCGCAGTTGATTCCGGGCCTTCAACCCAGTCCGCCGCTGGGTCCCGCGGAAGAGAAGAGCCGTCTCTTTGAGAGCCTGTATCTTGTGCTGCGCCAGATCGCGGCCGAAGCACCGCTGATCCTGGCCTTGGAGGACATCCACTGGGCCGATCCCGCCAGCCTCGAGTTCCTCCACTTCCTGGCGAGGCGGCTGCGCCGCGACCGGTGGCTTGTGCTGGCCACCTACCGTCCCGAGGAACTCGCGCGTGCCGAGGGCCTGACCAGGCTCCGCCAGGAACTGGTTCGCGAACGCCTGGCCCAGGAACTGACTATCAGGACACTGAGCGAGGCGGAAACCGGCGAGTTGCTCAATTCCGTGTTAGGCGCTCACGCTCCAGCCCCCGAGAGCCTCATGGCCTGGGCCTTCCAGTTCGGCGAGGGCAACCCGTTCTTCACCGAGGAGATCCTCCGCGCGATCGTTGAGGCCAGCGACGATCTTCGCGTCTCTCTGGGTTCGGCCAGCATCTCCAGCGTGGTCATTCCTCCGACCGTGCATGAGACGATCCTCGCGCGGCTGAGTCACCTTGGGCTCGAGGCCAGAGGAGTCCTGGGCGCCGCCGCCGTCCTCGGCCGGGCCTTTGATCTGGAAGCGCTCCAACAAGTCAGTGGCCTGACGGGCGATGACTTTACTCAGGCATTTATGAGCCTGCTCTCGCGGCAGGTCGTGCGCGCCGACCGCACGCCGCTCCGATACGGCTTCCGTCACCACTTGATCCGTGAGGTGGTGATGCAGAGCCTGGCCCCGGATATGAGGCGGTCCCTACACCAGCGCGTCGGCGAGTGGCTGGAGACCCATGGCGGACCCGCGGCCACACCTCAAGTGCTCACGCATCACTTCAGCACGGCCGGGGATGAAGAGAGGACCGTGCGATACGCCCTGGAGGCCGCGTCTCACGCGTCGTCGGTGTACGCGAATGAGGAAGCCGCGAGCTACTGTGCGCTGGCGCTCGATGCGCTTCCCGTCGCGGCGATGGACAGGCGGTTGGCAGTCGCCGAGAACCTGGGAGATGCCTGGTTCCTCGCGGGATCGTTCGATCACGCCATCGACTCGTTCAATTCAATGCTCACATGCGCCGAAGCCCTGGGAATGCGCCGTGAGATGGCCAGAGCCTATCGGAAGATCGGCGAGGCGCAGAGTGAGCAGGCCGTCGGCAGGAGCCTCTCATCGTACGAGAACGCTCTCGCCATCCTCGGCGAGATTGACGATCCTCTCGAGGAGAGCATCATCCACCAACGACTCTGGCGCGATGCCTACCGGATGGGCCAGTACCACCGCTGCGAGGTCGCAGCACGCGCGGCCGTGGACGCTGCCATGCGTGCGGCGAGCCCGGCGGCGTTGAGCAGCCGGGCCTACAGGATCCTTGGAGGGGACTTGCGTCGTTCCGGACAGCGCGCTGAATCGCGGGAGTCGGTGGAGAAGGCGGTGGTGCTTGCGCGGCAGGCCGGCGACATCCTGGGTGAGCTGGACGCCCTGAACTACGCGGGCTACTGGGCGATGTGGGACGGGGATTTCACGCGGGCCCGGGAAGCTCTCGAAAAAGGCAGTGAGTTGCTTGAAAAGATCGGCACCGTTCCCAGCCTTCTGAATCTGTCCAACAGCCTGTTTGATTTCTACATGGTGGTCGGCAGGTGGGACGACGCCGAGGCTCTTGCCGCGCGGCTTTCGACTCAACTCGCCGGACACAACGAGCACTGGATGTTCCCGACCGCCGCTTTGACGTTGGGGACGATCCACTTCTATCGGGGTCGATTCAACGAAGCCGATACTCTGCTTCGCGAGGCCGTCAGTGCCGCGAAATCCTCATTCCCCCTCTTGTTCGCCCACAATGCCATGGCTCGCCTGGAACTCCACCGTGGCAGCATTGGCGCCGGCAAGGGGTTGCTCGAAGAGGCCTTAGAGATCGTCCAAGCAGGATGGATTCCGGAAGCAGCAGTCGTGGATACTCAGCTGCTCCTTGTAGAAGTCTCTCTCCAGGAGGGTGACGTCGCCGGAGCGCGCTCGTGTCTGGAGAAGGCGGCAGAGGCCGCGAAACCCTACCGGTTTCTGGCACCGGTCGTATTCCGTATTCAGGGGGATGTCGCGGCTCAGGAAGGCGCCCTTGACACCGCCATCGCCCACTATCGGGCGGGGCTTGAAGATCCCGTCACCGCTCCGCAGCCTTATCAAAACGCGCTGCTTCGGTACCACCTGGGCACCGGCCTGCTGCGGCGCAGCCGGCCGGGAGACCGAAAGGCGGCACGGTCCCATCTGACCGAGGCGCTTGCCCTGCTGGAAGGCCTGGGGGCGAAGCCAGATGCCGACGCGGTCCGACAGGCGCTGCAGCGCATCGGCGGGCGAGTCCCATCGGGTCATGCCCTCACCGAGCGGGAGCGCGAAGTACTGAATC
>JBGQGY010000223.1:0-3814 GCA_041497675.1 bacterium
ATCCCGACGCGAGCTGGAAACGACAGTAGTCGTGTTGACCGGCGTCACCGACCCCTTTTGTGTTCAAGCATGAGCGAGCATGAGAGGCAAGGGCCTGGTGGTGCAAAACCCGACAAGCTGGGACCGACGATCCTTTTGTTCCTTCTGGCCTTGGTGATCCTGCTGGTCATCTTGCACTTTATCATTCCCGGCGCCTCGCAATAACGTTGACCGGCCTTCTTTAAACCAGCCCAGGCTCCGCAAACCCTATCTGTGGGCGTCAAGCAACAGTGTCGACCCGCACGGCGGGCGTGTTCACATGCTCTGGCCGGAATCCGATCCCGATCAGCCGGGCGGGGATCCGACGCAGGAACGGGAAATTCGCGAGGAGCCGGACGAGGAGCGGCGGCGTGACCATGCCGGCGCCGCCTAGAACACGCGTGATGACCCGATTCTGGACGATGACCTGCAACCGCTGAGTGATGCGGGTCGGCCACTCGCGTCGGCGCTGTACCCGGCGCAGGTCTTCGGTGGTCAGGCGACCCACGCGCAGCGGCTCAGCGAGCAAATTGGCGGCGGCGACCGCATCCTGGATCGCGAGGTTGATGCCGACGCCGCCGATGGGGGACATCGCGTGCGCCGCGTCGCCGATGCAGAGGAGGCCCGGGCGATACCACTGCGGCAACCGGTCGACCCGGACGGTGAGCAGCTTGATGGTATCCCACGCGCCCAGTTCACCGACGCGGTCGGCGACAAACGGGGCGAGCTGCGCGACGCTCTCGCGGAACGCCGGCAGCCCTCTCTCCTCAAGCTGTTCGAGCGACCCTTTCGGGATCACGAAGCCGCACTGCCAGTGCTCGCCCCGGTTCAGCATGATGAAGATCTGCCCCATGACGAAGCGACCCATGGGGTCTTCCGGATCGTCGGCCCGCCGGGATAGCCGGAACCAGAGCACGTCCATGGGCGCGCCGAACTCGTCCACCTTCAAGCCGGCCCGTGCCCGGACGACCGAGTGCCGGCCGTCGGCGCCGACGACGAGGCTTGCGCGGACTTCCAACGGGCCCTCCGGAGTCGTCGCCTGAAGGCCGACGACGCATCCCTCTTCCTCGATCAGCCCGGTCACTTCGGCCCGCATCCGCAACGTGAAGGTCGGATAGCGGGCGCCGCGTCCGGCGAGGAAGTTCAGGAAGTCCCACTGCGGCATGAACGCGATGAACCCGCAACGCGTCGGCAGACGGGTGAAGTCCGCGATCGTCAGCGTCAAATCGCCGACCTGGGCGTTGAGCCGCGGCGCTTTCTGGTGCGGCAGCTTCAGCAGATCCTCCAGGAGTCCCAGTTCGTGCATGACTTCGAGCGTGGAGGGGTGGATCGTGTCGCCGCGGAAGTCCCGCAGGAAGTCGGCGTGCTTCTCCAGGACCAGCACCTCGACGCCCGCGCGGGCCAGCAGCAGCCCCAGCATGATTCCGGCCGGACCGCCGCCCGCGACGCAGCATCGCACCGAGACCTTGTCCTCGGCCATGGATACCCTCGTCTCCCCTTCTTATCCTACCGAAACGAACCAGCTTTGGCGAGATGTTCGATGAGAGAGCTCAGCGACCTGCCCCTCCTTAAACCGGTCCAGGTCCTATTGTTAGGGCCTGGACAGTGGCGGAACCGCTCTGAAGAGGAGTACAACAACTACAGGAAGATCAGGGGGGATATCGCCATGGCCGAGCATAACCTCCAATCCATCGCCTTCCCGACGCTCGATGAAGCCCAAGTCAGCGAGCTCGGCCGTTGCACCTCGGCCACCCCAAAGTTGTATCGGGACGGGCAGACGCTCTTTGCGGTCGGCGACCGCGACTTCAAATTCTTCATCGTCAAGTCCGGGGAGGTCGAGATCGTCGATTACTCGGGCGATGCGCCGAAGACGGTCACGATCCACCGTAAGGGCCAGTTCACCGGCGACGTCTCGTTCCTCACCGGCAACCCGGCGGTGGTCAGCGGGGTCGCCCGGGGCGACTGCGAAGTGTACGAGGTCTCGGGGGATGCTTTGAGGCGGGCTCTCAACCAATGCCCGACCCTCGGCGACATCATCCTCCAGGCGTTCATCGCCCGGCGGCAGCTTCTGCGCGAATCGCCCGACTTTACCGGTCTGCGGGTGATCGGGTCCCGCTACTCTACCGATACCTTCCGCGTCCGCGACTTCCTGGCCAAGAACCGCGTGCTCTTTACCTGGGTGGACGTGGAGACCGACCCGGAGGTTGACCGGCTACTCAAACAGTTCGGCCTGACCGAGGCCGACACGCCCGTGGTCGCCTGTAGTCAGATGCTGCTCCTGCGCAACCCCACAAACCGGCAACTGGCCGACGGGATCGGTATTCGCCAGCCGCTGGAGCAGACGGTGTACGACCTGGTCGTGGTGGGAGGGGGCCCGGCAGGGCTGGCAGCCGCGGTCTATGGGGCGTCTGAAGGGCTACGGACGGTTGTGCTGGAGCGCGTTGCCCCCGGGGGGCAGGCGGGCAGCAGCATGCGGATCGAGAACTATCTCGGCTTTCCCACCGGTGTGACCGGTAGCGAGCTGGCGGACCGCGCCATTCTACAGGCCAACAAGTTCGGTGCCCGCCTGTCGGTCCCCACTCCGGTTCTTCGTCTGGCGTGGGAGAAAACCTACTCCATCATGCACCTGGACGGCGGCGAAACGGTCACCACGAAGTGTCTCCTGATCGCCACTGGAGCCGACTGCCGCCGGCTGGAAGTCGAGGGGTGCGAGCGGCTCGAAGGGAAGGGCGTCTACTACGCTGCGACCCTCGCCGAGGCGCAGATGTCCCGGGGGGCCCAGGTGGTGGTCGTGGGCGGCGGCAACTCCGCCGGACAAGCTGCCGTCTTTCTTGCTCAGCACACCCGCCACGTGCTGCTCTTGATCCGTGGCGATGACTTGCACAAAAACATGTCCAGCTATCTGGCCCTGCGGATCGAGCAGACCGCCAACATCGAGCCGCTCTACAACACGACGATCCAGCGGATGAGCGGCGACGGTCACCTTGGCTCTGTCGAAATAGTCAACAACAAGACCGGGCAAGCGCGGACGGTGGAGACACCGGCAGTGTTCAGCTTCATCGGGGCGGTGCCGCGGACCGACTGGCTGCCCCCGGAGATCGAGAGGGACGCCGAGGGGTTCATCCAGACCGGGGCGGCTCTGTCGCAGTCCCCCTATTGGACCGCCAGGCGACAGCCCTTCTTGTTGGAGACCAGCCGCCCTGGCGTCTTCGCGGCCGGGGATGTGCGGTCCGGCTCGGTCAAACGCGTTGCCTCGGCCGTCGGCGAGGGCGCGATGGCGGTCCAGTTCGTGCATGAGTACCTCAAGGAGATGTGACCAGCATGCCCCAACCAACCTGCGCACATCTCAACCAGATCCGCGATGTCAAACCGAGCGCCGCCGGCTGTGAGGAGTGTTTGAAAACGAAAGACCGCTGGGTCCATTTGAGAATGTGCCTCACCTGTGGCCACGTCGGGTGCTGCGACTCCTCCAAGAACAAGCACGCCACGAAGCACTTTCACGCGACCAGTCATCCCATCGTCCGTTCTATTGAACCAGGGGAGGACTGGCGATGGTGTTATGTGGACGATCTGTTGCTGGGCTAGACTGGAGCTGAGCCGCCACGCTAGGGGGCAGTCTCCTCCTTGACTAACATTGCAGGCGGTTCTAACCTTGAATGAAGATCAACCCCCAGGGAGGTGCAGCCATGTCTGTGATGTGTTCGATGAAGGTATGCACTGAGAAGGCGGGAATGTGCGGGCATGAGAAGATTATGCTGGCGGTGGTGCTGCTGTTGGCTATCGGCGGAGCAGCCTA
>JBGQGY010000224.1:0-3811 GCA_041497675.1 bacterium
GGAAATCCGCGAGGGTCAGGCGGAAGCGGAAGGCAAGGATGTCATCCACTGGGTCGAGAACAGAGGCACGACGCCATTGACATACCTAGCGGTGGACATCGGGAAGGAACCGTGACCTTTGCTACGGTCACCAAGACCGTCGCGATCAACGGTGAGCGTTTCCCCCTGATCGATGTCGGAGCCGGTCCCGCCGTCCTCCTGTTGCACGGCTTTCCGGACTCGCGGTTCGTCTGGCGCCATCAAGTGCCCGCGCTCGTCGCGGCAGGCTTTCGGGTCATCGCCCCCGATCTCCGCGGTTTTGGGGATGCCCCCAGGCCGACGGATGTGCGGCCTTACCGCCGCCCCTTCATCGTCGCCGACGTTCTCGGCATCCTCGATGCGCTTGGCGTGACGCACTCGCATCTGGTCGGGCATGATTGGGGCGCCAACCTGACCTGGCGACTGGCGGGTTCGTACCCCGAGCGGTTTGACCGCGCGGTCGTCTTATCGGTGGGAGCGCCGACCAGCCCTGGTTGGGAGACCGTCGAGCAGCGGGAGAAGTCATGGTACTTCGAATTCTTCCTCAAGGTCGGCATCGCCGAAAAGACATTGCAGGCGGACAACTGGAAACTCTTTCGTGAATGGAGCCGCGGTCAAGGCGATCAGGCTCGCTACCTGCGAGACCTGGCTCGACCCGGCGCCCTCACGGCGGCCTTGAACTGGTATCGAGCCGCATTGACACCCCTCCCCGCAGGCGAAGACCCTCTCCCCACACTGCCGTCGTGGGAGCGGATCCGCACCCCGATGCTGGGGGTGTGGAGCGACGGAGACCTCTTCTTGCTCGAACCTCAGATGGCGCTGTCTGCCGGGGCCCTGGACGCGCCCTGGCGTTATGAACGGATCAGCGGCGCCGGGCATTGGATGATGCTCGACAAACCTGACGAAGTCAACCGACTGCTGGTCGATTTCCTAGGGTGAACAAGAGGGCCTGGCCACGTGGAGAGATATCTCTGCACGACGTGCGGCACGCAATATCCAGATAGCGCCGAACCGCCTCGCAGCTGCACCATTTGCGAGGACGATCGGCAGTTTGTGAATTGGAACGGTCAGGAGTGGACGACACTCGCCGACTTGCAGCGCTCACACCATAACCTGTTCAAACCTCAAGGCGATCGAATCGTTGGTATCGGTTCAACACCCAGGTTCGGCATCGGGCAGCGTGCCTTGCTCGTGCAAACATCAGCGGGAAACATCCTATGGGATTGCATATCGCTGATCGATGACGCGACGGTGCAAGAGGTTAGGGCCCACGGTGGACTAGCCGCCATCGCGATTTCGCACCCCCACTACTACTCTTCTATGGTTGAATGGAGTCAACGATTCGACGGCGTACCCATCTACCTCCACGCGGCCGACCAGCAATGGGTGATGCGACGCTCGCCGGAAATCGCCTTTTGGGACGGGGACACCCATCGGCTGTTCGGCGGCCTGACACTCATTCGATGCGGGGGGCATTTTGAGGGCGGCACCGTCCTTCACTGGGCGGACGGTGAGAAGGGCCACGGATCACTCCTGGCAGGCGACATCATTCAAGTCGTGCAGGACCGTCGCTACGTGAGCTTCATGCGAAGCTTTCCAAACTATGTCCCGTTGTCGGCATCCGCCGTGACACGCATTCTCACGTCTGTGGAACCGTTCGCCTTCACACGACTCTACGGCGCATGGTGGGACGCGATCGCCGACGGTGACGGAAAGGCCGCGGTGAAACGATCAGCTGAACGGTATCTGCGAGCGATCAGCACGTCTGACACGCCATGATAGAAATGAACGCCAGTATCCACATGAGGCGATACCGGCCGGAGGATCTCGAGGAGACCGTGGCCGTGTGGCGCGCCAGCCGCGATTCGGACCCCTACGTCGCGTCCCTGCACCGCCACTACACGTTGCAGCAGGAAACGGCGTTCTTTCGAGATATGGTGGCCGCGCAGCACGACGTCTGGCTCGCTGAGACGGGCGGCCGCATCGTGGCTCTGCTGGCGATCAAAGACGACTACGTCGATCGTTTCTACGTGGCCGCGGATCTGCAGCGTCAAGGCATCGGCGCCGCGCTCCTGGAGAAGGCGCGCGGACTCTCCCCCAGCCGGCTGCGGCTCCACACCCATGTGCAGAATACCAGGGCGCGGGCCTTCTACGAGAAACACGGGTTCAAGGCCATCCGGTTTGGAGTCAGCCCACCCCCGGAGTCCGAACCCGATGTCGAATACTGTTGGCAACAGGAACCTGTCATGACCCCACCCCAATATCCTTCGGGGCCCTTCGAGCCCGAGGAACACTACAGCCGTCAACGCCGCGACGAGTTCATCGCCGCGATCAATGGCGCACCCGCCGCGCTGCGGCAGGCCGTCTCAGGGTTGTCCGAGCAGCAGCTCGACACCCGGTACAAGAACTGGACCATCCGGCAAATCGTCCATCACGTGTCCGACAGCCATGTCCACAGCTATATCCGGTTCAAGTGGACGCTGACAGAAGACCGGCCGACGATCAAAGCGTACGACGAAGGACGCTGGGCGGCCCTCGACGACGCCCGCGCCGGCGACGTCCGCTCGCCGCTCGCGCTGCTTGACGGTCTCCACGCGTGCTGGGTGGATCTGCTGCGCGGCATGTCAGACGAGCAATTCGCGCGCGCATTCGTCCATCCTGAGACCGGGTTGACGGTCACGCTGAGCGCCGCGTTGCCCTACTACGCGTGGCACGGCCGCCACCACACCGGTCAGATCGCCTGGCTGCGCAACCAGAACGGCTGGTAGCCGCTTTCGAGGAGGCGCCGCATGGACGCGGCAACCCGCGTGACGGAAGGCACCGTCCCTTTCCGCGGCTACAAGGTCTCGTATCGCATCGTGGGGGAGCGCGAAGAACCCGGCAGGTTCCCGCTGTTGTGCCTGCACGGCGGTCCAGGCGTGCCGCACGACTACCTCGAGCCGCTCGAAGCGATCGCCGCGACCGGACGCCGTGTCATCTTTTATGACCAACTCGGGTGTGGGAGTTCGGATCAACCCCGCAATCCCTCAATGTGGACGGTCGACCTGTTTGTCGAAGAAGTCGGAGTCATCCGCCGCGCCCTCGGTCTCGATCGCTGTCATCTGCTCGGCCAGTCGTGGGGCGGGATGCTGGCGATGCAGTACGCCCTGACGCAGCCCAGTGGGTTGGTCAGCCTCACTGTGGCCAGTTCTCCGGCCAGCATGCGCCAGTGGGTCGCGGAAGCGAACCGCCTGCGGATGGACCTCCAACCGGCCGTACAGCAGACGTTGTTGAAGCACGAGGAGGCCGGCACGACCGACGATCCCGCCTACGAGGAGGCCATGCTCGTCTTCTATCGCCGCCACGTGTGCCGTCTTGACCCATGGCCCGCGTTTGTCATGCGGGCGTTTGAAAAACTCGGGGGCAACCCGGAAGTCTACAACACCATGAATGGTCCGAGCGAATTCCACGTCACCGGCGTAATCAAAGACTGGGACATCACCCACCGGCTCGGCGAAATCCGCGTCCCCACCCTGGTCACCTCGGGTCGCCACGACGAAGCGACACCCGAGATCGCCGGGACCGTCCACCGCGGCATCAAGGGCTCCGAGTGGGTGGTGTTTGAGCACAGCTCGCACCTCGCCCACGCGGAGGAACCCGAGCGCTACCTGCAGGTACTGGGCGAGTTCCTGAAGGGTGTCGAGACCCGGACGCCTAACGTCTAGGGCATGATCGGCGACCTCAATCCCCCAACCCGGCTGCTGTGCGGCACCGGGCCGACCAATCCCGACCCTCGCGTGCTGCGGGCGATGAC
>JBGQGY010000225.1:0-3810 GCA_041497675.1 bacterium
TCGATGGTGCTGTGGGGGCCAAGCTGGAACTGGATCGTGGCTGCGACCGTTCTGCTTGGCATCAACCAGGGACTCACTTGGTCGATGACCCAGACTGCAAAGCTCGACATCACCCGGCCTGACCAGCGCGGACTCACTATCGGTCTCAATGAGTTCTCAGGTTACGTCGGAGTGGCTGCCGCGGGGATCATCACCGGTTATCTTGCCAGTGCATTCGGCGCCCGCCCTGGAGTTGCCGTTTTCGGGCTAACCGTGATTCTGCTTGCGCTCGTGCTCACGATCGTGTGGGTAAAGGATACGCGACCCTGGGCGAGCGCCGAGGCGGCGAGACATTCGACGAACCCGGCTAGACAGGTGCCGCGGTATCCAAGAAATATCTCGAACGAGCCCTCGACCTGGGAAGTCTTTACCCTTATATCCTGGCGTGACAAACGATTGATGGCGCTGAGCCAGGCCGGTCTGGTCGAGAAGTTCGTCGATGCGTTGGTGTGGGTTTTCTTCCCGGTCTTCCTTTACCGTCATGGCGTCAGCATCAGCGGCATCGGCTGGGTGGTCGGCACCTACGGGTTCGTATGGGGTGGCGCGCAGCTCTTCACCGGGAAACTCTCCGACCATGTGGGCCGGCACGTACTGAACGTTTGGGGTATGTGGCTCTGCGGCGCTGGCGTGGGTCTGATGCTCGTAGGGGACAACGCGGTGTGGTGGGCATTCTGCGCCGGACTGAGCGGGCTCGGGATGGCGCTCTTATATCCGAATCTGAGCGCCGCGGTCGCAGACATCGCCCATCCAAACTGGCGCGGCTCCGCAATAGGGATATATCGTTTCTGGCGCGACGTTGGGTACGGTATCGGTGCGCTGGGAATGGGATGGGTGGCGAACGCCACCGGCTCCATCGAAAGCGGCTTCTGGTTTGTCGCTATCGCCATGTTGATTTCCGGCGGCGCTCTATGGCTCTGGGGCGAGGAGACCCACCCGGGACTCAATCCCGCCTGACCGTTGACGCTGACGCTCGACCCACAGACGCTTGAAAGACGATCGCTCGCTCGAAACGAGGTGCTTTTCAGACAGGGCGACAAAGTCACCGCCATTTATTTCGTCGAGGCGGGGCGGCTGCGTCTGGATCGGCGGACGTTTGACGGCCGGTTACTGGTCCTTGGCACCACCCCCGCCAGCGGTTTTTTCGTCGAAGCGGCGCTTTTTGCCGATATCTTCCATTGCGACGCCGTGGCGACGGAACCCTCGCGGGTGCGCGTCTATCCCAAGGCAGCGCTCCTCACCGCCCTTCGCGCGGACCCGGCAAACGCCATGTCCTTCCTGGCGCTCATGGCGCATCAAGTCATAGAGCTGCGGCAGCGAATCGAGGTGATGAAGGTTCGCTCCGCCAAGGAGCGGGTGATGCTCTACCTCGATCTCAATGCCGGATCCGACGGCCGCACGGTGAAGCTGCGGGGTCCGCTTCAGGACGTCGCGGGCGAATTGGGCCTGACCCGCGAGGCGCTTTATCGCACGCTTGCCGGCCTCGAGCGAGCCGGTGCGATCGAACGCGAGGGCACCCGCATCCTGCTCAAGAAATCGCCCGGGGCATAAACGCGATCTGTGCCCGCCGTCTACCTGGCCTCCCTGAAGATCGGAGTCGCTTGGTGGGAAACCATGAGCCAGCGACCGTCCCGCTTCTCGAACACGTTCGTCACAAAAGCATCGAAGCTGAGCGTACCGCCGTCCTTGCGTAGCAGCTGCACCTTCTCGACGCCGACGCTCCAGGCGATCTTCCCATTGGTGTGAACGTGAGAATCCGCCAACGAGATTGTTACTCGCTCGAACTGGTTGAAGCGCATCTCCCAGGCCTTCATGACGCCCTCCCAACCAACGACGACCGTCGTGCTGAGCGGACCTATGAATGTTACGTAGGACTCGTGAGCCCACAACTTGTCCATTGCGCGGAGATCCCGTCCCGATATTGCGGCGATGAAAACCTGGCTCGCGGCGTTCACGCGTTCGATGTCCGACATCTGCCGGGTCTGTTCCTGGCCGACTGCGTCGCCCGCAGGCAGAGCAATCGCCAAAACCAGAAGCGATGCAGCAGCGACAGCGAGGTCGGTAATCCGGTTCATCGCGTTCCTCCTGAGAGTCGAGATTTGAGGGCACAGCCTACTGCCGAGCGCCGGAGGGTCATATGATTTCAATCATGTGACTTATCACTTATTTTGGAGGCACGCCCAGAGGATCCTAGCCAGGCGCCTTAAGATGTGCGGTTCGCGCTACATTGGAGGTTGTAAAAAACAGCCGCTTCCTCGTATGGGTCTGTACAGCAAGCTCGTTCTTCCCTACCTGACCGACTTTGCGATGCGCGACAAGGCAGCGCGCGCTCGCCGCTCGCAACTCGTCCCGGACGCCGAGGGCATCGTGCTGGAGATCGGTATCGGCTCGGGCCTCAATCTTCCGTTCTACTCTTCCGCGGTGAGGCATCTCTATGCCGTGGACCCCTCCCCGGGACTGCTGGCCATGACGCGCAAGAAGCTCGAGCGTATGGCGTTCCCGGTCGACCTTCGTTGCGAATCAGCTGAGCACCTGTCGCTTGACGGCCGGAGCGTCGACACGATCGTTATGACCTGGGCGTTGTGCACCATCCCGAACCCGGCACGGGCGCTCCGCGAAATGGGACGCGTTTTGAAGCCGCAGGGCCGGATGATCTTCATCGAGCATGGCCTTTCCCCCGACTCCGGAGTCCAGGCTTGGCAGAACGGCCTCAATCCGATTTGGAGCAGGGTGGCTGGAGGATGCAATCTCAACCGCAAGATCGACGATCTGCTCATCTCAAGCGGTTTCAACATCGTCGAACTGCGAACGGCCTATCTCCCGGGACCGCGTCCTTTTACGTACACGTATGAAGGGTGCGCGGTCCATTGACTGCACCCGCTTGAAGGAGCGCGAAGCTCCAGTCGAATCAGAAAAGAAACGCGATCCCGTCCAGCTCGGCTTCCGAATTCACAATGTCCACGCGCTTGGCGGCGATCCGCAAGCCGTCCTCCGTTCGCCGCAGCCGATGCTCGACCAGCGCGCCGAACACCCGCTGACGCTCTTTTCGGTACTCGATCAGGACCAGAGAAGAGCCGACGAGCACTTCGTTCCCCGCCTCCTGCATGATCGACACGTTTCCGACCTGGTGCACGGTGCGCGCCGCCGGCAGCCGCGCGTGCGCCCGCGGGTCGCGGTATTGGCGTACGCGGATATCGAGCAGCGTCCGGTCGTCGAAAATGATGGAGCTGGTGTTCCAGGGATCCTTCTGGTCGCGCTCGAGGGGCACCCAGTAGGTGGCGTCTTCCGTATACAGGCACAGCCATTCCTCGAATCGCTGGCGGTCGAGTAGCGAAGCCTCACGGTACAGGAACTGCTCCACCTCGCGCAGCGAGACCGACTCCGGCACGGCTTTGGGCACGGCACTCATGTCATTCGGCGGTCATGTAGCCCAGCCAGGCCGCGAACTGGCTGCGGATGTGGATCTCGCTCGTGCCGGTGGCGCCGCGCCGCGTCGGTCCGGGTTCGTCGACGTCGCCGCCCCGGCCGCGCCCGAGGTAGACCCAGTCGCTCGCCTGCGCGCTCAAGCCCTTTTGCACGCGCTCGTAGACTTCCAGGTCGTCGGTCAGGACCCATGAGCCGGTGCCGTTCACGACGTTGGCGAAGGCGATGGTGTCGCGGTACATGTGTTCGGGCGCGCCTTTCAGGCGGAACGAATAGGTATATACGACCGTGCGGTCGACCGCGAGCGGATGCACGATGCGCAGCTGCCGGAACTGGCCCATGAAGGAGCAA
>JBGQGY010000226.1:0-3778 GCA_041497675.1 bacterium
GCCATCCTGCACGCGGTGCCGACGGCAGAGGGGGCCCTCAAGGTCGCCATCGAGCACACGGAGACCACGATCCTCGGGCTCTCGACGTTGTGTATCGGCATGGGGCGCGTGGGGATGAGCGTCGCGCAGATTTTCAAGGCCGTGGACGCTGACGTCACGCTGTGCGCGCGGAACCCCTCGCAGCTCGCGCGGGCGTGGGCAATGGGGCTCCGGACGATGCACCTGAACGACCTCCGTGACCGCATCGGCGAGTTTCCGCTCGTGGTGAGCTCCGCGTCGGGACTGGTCCTCACGCGCGAGATCCTCGAGCGCACCACACCGGACGCGCTGATCATCGATCTGTGCTCGCCGCCCGGCAGCGTGGATTTTCCGGCGGGCGAGGCGCTCAAGCGAAAGGTCATCTGGGCGCGCGGCCAGGCGGGCACCGCGCCTACGACCTCGGGATACAATGAGTGGCAGGTGATCATGCGGATCGTCCGGGAAGAGTCGCTGCCCGCCTAGCGTTGGTCACCGCGCTGGAAGCCCGCGGCGTGTACAAGGTCTTCGTGGCCAGACGCGAAGGCCGGCAAGAGGGATTTCTTGCGCTGCGCAACGTGGATCTCGACGTGCAGCGCGGCGAGTTCCTGACGCTCATCGGCCCCAGCGGGTGCGGGAAGTCGACGCTGCTGAACATGTTTGCGGGACTCGCGCAGCCGACCACCGGTCGGGTCTCGCACGATGGCGTCGCGATCGGCGGCGTCAACACCCGCGTAGGCTACATCACCCAGGACGACAACCTGTTGCCCTGGCGCACGATGTTGGGGAACGTCGAACTCGGTCTCGAGTTCAAGGGCACACCGCCGCGCGAGCGCCGCGAACGAGCGCTCACCTATCTGCAGCGCGTCGGGCTCGGCGGGTTCGAGCAGCACTACCCGCACGAATTGTCGGGGGGCATGCGCAAGCGTGTCAGCATCGTCCGCACCCTTGTGGACGAGACCGACGACGTCGTGCTCATGGATGAGCCGCTTGGACCGCTGGACGCGCAGACCCGGCTGCTTCTGCAAGATTGGCTGCTGCGTCTGTGGGAAGGCAGCGGGCGCACGATCGTGTTTGTCACACACGATCTGGTCGAGGCCATCGCGCTGAGCGACCGCATCGCCATCTTTACGCGCGCGCCGGGGACCATCAAAGCGATCCGGCCGGTCCCGATCTCCCGCCCGCGCGACGTGTTCCGCATCCACGACGCCCCCGGCTTCGGTGCGATCCATAAAGAGATCTGGGAGGACCTCGCCCAAGAGATCAGCCATGGTTGACGAGGCCCAACTGCGTCGGGTCGCTGCGGCGGCCGCCGCCGGCGCCGAGCGTCGCGAACGGCTGCTGGTGACGCTTTTACAGATTAGCCTGCTGATCGCGATCCTGCTCGGCTGGACGTGGGCCTCGGGGCGTCTCGTCCCGCAGATCTTTCTGAGCACGCCGCTGCGGGTGGCCGCGGCGTTGGTGCGTCTTGTGGCCAACGGCGAGCTCTGGTACCATATGCGGTTTACGCTGATGGAAGCGCTCGCGGGGTATGCCCTCGGCGCCTCGACCGCCCTGCTGGCCGCGGTCGCTGTGTCGCTCGTGCCCCATGCGCGTCAGATCCTCCACCCGTTCCTGGTAGCGCTCTACGCCGTCCCGAAGATCGCGATCGCGCCGCTCATCATCATCTGGTTCGGACTCGGCGTCCTGCCAAAAGTCCTGCTGGCGGCGCTGTTTGTGTTCTTCATCGTGTTTCTGAACACGGTCACCGGCGTGCAGAGTGTGAGCCGCGAACTGGTCGGCGTGGCCGCGGTCATGGGGGCTCGGCCGTGGCGTCGGATGCTGGCGATCGTGCTGCCCAGCGCCGTTCCGTACATCTTGGTGGCCCTGCGGCTCACGATTCCGGCGGCCATGATCGGCGCCGTTATCGGCGAGTTTATCTCCAGCAACCGCGGGTTGGGATACCTGATCAACGCCGCCAGTTCACGGTATGACACCGCGGCCGTGTTTGCCGGCATCTTCAGCCTGCTGCTGGTGGTTGTTGCCATGAACGGAGCCGTCGGGTGGCTGGAGCGGCGGCTGTTGCGCTGGAGGACGACGTGAGGCCGTTCACGCAGGACGAGTACGATCAGCGGGTTGCGGCGGTGCGCGCCGGCATGGCGGCCCGCGGCCTCGACCTGCTCGTCGTGACCGTCCCCGAAAACGTGACCTATCTCACGGGATACGAGACGATCGGCTACGCGTCGTTTCAGACGCTTGCCGTCCCGCTCGCCGGCGACCTGCTGCTCATCGTCCGCGAGATGGAGCGCACGGTCGCCGAGACGACGTCATGGGTGCCGTCGGTGGAGACGTTTAGCGACACCGACGATCCGGTGGACGTGACGCGGCGCGTGCTAAGCAGCCGTCGTCTGCTCGGCGGCCGCGTGGGTCTCGAAGATCAAGGATGGTTTCTCTCGCCGGCCGTGCACGCGCGGCTGCGCGCGGCGCTGGGTGATCGCGTCGAGGGTGGCTCCGGGCTGGTCGAAGCCGTGCGCCGCGTCAAGTCGCCCGCCGAAGTCGATCTGATTCGATCGGCCTGCCGTCTGACCGAAGCCGGGATGCAGGCGGCGCTCGAGACGATCGCGCCGGGCCGCACCGAGAATCAGGTGGCCGCCGCGGCGTATGTGGCGATGGTGGGCGGCGGATCGGACTTTCTGGTGGGCGATCCGATCGTCACCTCGGGCTGGCGGTCCGGGGTCGGACACTTCACGTTCGCCAACCGTGTGCTCGAACCGGGCGACGCCGTGCTGCTTGAATTCGGCGCGTGCCGCCGCCGATACTTCGGGCCGCTGATGCGCAGCGCGGTGGTCGGCGAGCCGGCGCCCGATCTCACACGCATGGGCGAGACCGTTATTGAGGCGCTGGAAGCCGCCATCGCCGCGATTCGTCCCGGCGTGACGAGCGGCGCGGTCGATCAAGCCTGCCGCGGCGTCATCGACGCGGCCGGGTATGAGCCCTACTTCAGAAAACGCACGGGCTACTCCGTCGGTGTGGCCTACGCGCCCGATTGGGGAGAAGGCCACATCGTCAGCCTGCGCCGCGACGATCCGACGCCGCTGGAGCCGGGGATGGTGTTCCATATCCCGCCGGCGCTGCGCGTGCCCCGCCGGTACGGGCTGGGGATGAGCGAGACGGTGCTGGTCACGGAAGGTGGGTGCGAGGTGCTGACGCGGTTCTCGCGCACGATCTACCGGGCATGATGGTCGGCGACGCGATGATTGACGAAGCGGCTCTGTGCCGGCAAGTCGCGATTGAGACGGCGGCCGCCGGTCGCGCGGGCCGGATGGTCGTGCTGATCGGTCGTGTGCTCGCGCTCGTCTTGCTGCTTGGGAGCTGGGCCTGGCTGTCCGGCCGCGTCCTCGATGCGGCGTTCTTCAGCGATCCCACGACCGTTTTGCGCACGATGTGGCATATGGTTGGAACCGCGCCCTTCCTTGCGAACCTGCAGGTCACGATGACGGAGGTCCTGGCGGGATACGCGATCGGCGCGGCCGGCGGACTGCTCCTGGCCACGGCCGTCGGCACCATTGGGCTATTGCAGCGGGTCGTCCATCCATTTCTGCTCGCCTTCTATTCGATCCCCAAGATCGCGCTGGCCCCACTTTTCATCATGTGGTTTGGGCTCGGCATGCTGCCGAAGATCGTGCTGGCCGCGGTGTTCGTCTTCTTCGTCGTGTTCATGAACGCGCTGGAGGGTCTGCGCACGGTGAACGCCGGGCTGTTGAGCGTCGCGCGCGTGATGGGC
>JBGQGY010000227.1:0-3683 GCA_041497675.1 bacterium
TTCCCGGATCGTCAGTTCACCGGGAAGGTCACGGCCATCTATCCCAAGGCGTTGATTCAACTAAACGTCGTGACTTACGACGTGGTGATCGCCATCGACAATCGCGACGGGTTGCTCCGGCCCGATATGACGGCCAGCGTGATCATCACCGTAGCAAAGCGAGAAGCCGTCCTGGCCGTCCCCACGCAGGCCGTCAGACGCGAAGAAGGCCAGCGCGTGGCGTACGTAGTGGAGGGAGCACAACTCGTACGACGGCCGATCAAAGTCGGCTGGAAGGACAAGACCTACACCGAGGTGCTGGGTGGCCTCCGGGAAGGGGATCGCGTGGTCGTCGGCGAGGTCGGGACCGCGAAGGCTCCGGCGACATCTACGCTACCGCCGGGAGCGAAGTGATTGAGAGGAGCGGGACTATGATCAGCATGGAGGGGATTCAGAAGACGTACCGCGTGGGTGATACGGAAGTCGCGGCGCTGCGCGGTGTCTCGCTGCGCATCGAGAAGGGGGAATTCGTGGCCCTGATGGGACCTTCAGGATGCGGGAAGTCTACCCTGATGAACATCATGGGCTGCCTGGACACCCCCAGCGCAGGTTCGTACAGGCTCGACGGGCAGGAGGTGGCCGGCCTTGATGATGATACCCTCTCAGCCATCAGAAACGAGAAGATCGGATTCATCTTTCAGTCGTTCAACCTGCTGCCTCGGGCCACCGCCCTGGAAAATGTGTCGCTCCCATTGATCTACAGCGACCAGAGTGGGATCGAGGCCAGAGCGGTCGCGGTCCTGAGCAGCGTGGGGCTGGCGGAACGGATGCATCACAAACCGGCTCAACTCTCCGGAGGCCAGCAGCAGCGGGTCGCCATCGCTCGGGCCCTGATCACCGATCCGGTCATCCTATTGGCGGATGAGCCCACGGGAAACCTGGATACGAAGAGCGGCGAGGAGATTCTGCTGCTCTTCAGAGAGTTGCACCGCCAGAGACGGACGATCGTCCTCGTCACGCACGATCCGCATGTCGCCAGGCATGCCGAGCGGGTCATCCACCTGAAGGACGGCGCAATCATCGGCGACGTCGCGCCTGAACCAGTCGGGGCACGTGGTTAAGCGGGGAGGAAACTCATGAAAACCCTACGCGCGTTACGCGTCAGTGTCAGAGAGCTCACGGGGAACAAGGTGCGGACCCTGTTTATGCTGTTGGGAGTTGTCATCGGCATCATCGCGCTGACGGTCATCGTCTCCGTCGGTCAAGGGGCGAAGGCCCAGGTAGAGCAACGGATGGAGCGACTCGGGGCGTTCACCGTGGTGACGGTAGTGCCCGGAGGCGGCTTCGGGGTCGCTCGAGGCGGCGGAAGCATTGAAACCCTGCCGGCCACACTGACGGCCGAGGACGCCCAGGCCATTCAGGCTGAGGTACCGAACGTGCAGGACGTGGCGCTGGTCCAGACCAAGCAGAACGTCGCTGTCAAGTTTGGCGGGCAGTCGACCACCACAACGGTCTTCGGGGTCACCCCAAACTACCCGAAGATCCGGACAACTCCCATGGCTCGCGGCGAGTTCTTTGGGTCAGAGGAGCAGGCGGCTGCCGGGCGGGTCGCTGTTCTGGGGCGGGACACGGCGGCGGCCCTGTTTGGCAGCGCGGACCCGCTGGACGAAACCATCCGCATCGAGAATGTGCCCTTCAAGGTGATCGGCATCCTCGATAGCCAGGGCGCCAGCCCCGGGGGCGCGAATCTCGATGACCGGATCTTCGTTCCGCAGGCGACCGCGGCGAAGAGGCTGTTCAATGTCACCCACCTCAGCCAGATCGCGGCCCAGGTGAAAGGCACGAGCCAGGTCGCACCTGCTGTGACGGCGATCACGCAAGTCTTGCGCGATCGTCATCACATCGGTTCAGGAATGCCGGAGGACTTCAACGTCCGCGTCGCGGAGCAGATGCTGGGCGTCATCACCGGGACGTCGCAGACACTGACCATCTTTCTCAGCATCGTCGCCGCGCTGTCGTTGCTTGTCGGCGGCTTCGTAGTGATGAATATCATGCTGATCTCGGTGAGTGAGCGGACGAAGGAGATCGGCCTCCGGCGGGCCGTGGGCGCCCGGCGGCGGGACATCGTGGTGCAGTTTCTGCTCGAGGCGGTGTTCGTGACGGCAGCAGGCGGGCTGATCGGCGTGGTGCTCGGCGTCGGCGGCGCTTTCCTGGCCTCGCGCCTGATGGGGTGGCCGGCAGCACTGTCCTGGCCGGCGATCATTGGCGCCGTGGTCTTCGCAGCCATCATCGGGCTCGTGTTCGCCGTGCAGCCCGCCCGCAAGGCCGCCGCGCTTCACCCCGTGGAAGCATTGCGAGGGTAGACGAGGTATAAGATGGGGAACGTGCCCCTGGGGCTGGTGTTTGCGGCCTTCGTCCGACTCGGGGCAACGGCCTTTGGCGGGCCGGCGATGATGGGACACCTCAAAGCCGACCTGGTCGGCCGGCGGCGCTGGCTGGCGGACCAGGAGTTCGCCGAGGGGATGGCGCTGTGCCAGATCATCCCCGGCGCCACCATGGTGCAGATGTGCACCTACATCGGCTACCGGCTGCGTGGCACGTCAGGCGCCCTGGCCGCAGCGGTCGGATTCATTCTCCCTTCCTTTGTGGCGATGATTCTGCTTACGGTCCTGTACGTGCGATCCGGATCTGTCCCCGCAGTCCGGGCGCTTTTCCAAGGGCTCGGCGCCGTCGTGGTGGCGATTGTGTTGAATGCCTGCATCACCTTGGGGCGCACGACGGTACGTGGGTGGCAGGGGGTTGCGCTGGCGGCGCTTGCCCTGCTGGCCCTGGTGCTGAAGGTCAACTTCGTCGTCGTGCTCGCGGGAGCCGCGGTCGCTGCGATTCCGCTCTATCGACGTGCGGAACCCGCGGCGGCGGCGACGGGTTCATCATGAGCGCCAGAGGATGGGCCGTCGCGGTGTTGATCGGGGTGGCCCTTGTGTGGGGAGTTCAGGTGTGGAATCCGGTCCTGGCACACCTGAACCTGGTGTTCATGAAACTCAGCCCGCTGGCGTTCGGTGGCGGGTTCAGCATGATCCCGCTGATTCAGCAGGAGGTGGTGGGGCGTTTAGGCTGGCTGACCACGAGGGAGTTCATCGACGGCATCGCCCTGGGGCAGGTGACTCCGGGCCCCATTCTCATCACCGCCACCTTCGTCGGCTACAAGGTCGGCGGGCTGGCGGGGGCGGTCACTTCTACCGTCGCAGTGTTCTACCCGTCATTCCTGGTGCTGGTTGGCGTGGTTCCTCACTTTGAGAAGATCAAGCACCTTCGGACGGTCCAATGGATGATCCGCGGCGTACTGGCCGGCTTCATCGGGCTGTTGCTGTTTGTCCTGTATCAATTTGGGCGGGCCTCGCTGGTCGACTGGAAGACCTGGGGCATGGCGACGGGGGCACTGATCGCGCTCCGCCGGCAGGTTGACCTCCTAATTGTCGTCGCCGTGGCCGCCGTGGTGGCGGTCTTGGTATTCTGAGGTGCGGCATGATGCGGGTCGTCAAGGGATTCCGTATCGCCTTCGCAGCGGTTCTTGCCAACAAGCTGCGGGCTCTCCTGGCGATCCTCGGGATCGTCGTCGGGGTCGCGACCGTCATCGTGATGATGGCGGTCGGTGAGGGGGCCAGGCGGGATATCGTTGGCAAGATCAGAGGACTGGGCACAAA
>JBGQGY010000228.1:0-3613 GCA_041497675.1 bacterium
GATCACCGAGCCCACACTCGGGCGCAGCACCGCGATGAGCGCGATCGCGAGCAGCAGCGTGGGAAACGCCAGGGTCATGTCCACCAGACGCGCGGTGATCAGGTCTGGGACGCCCCCAAAGTATCCGCCGAGAATCCCCGCCGTGACCCCCGCGGCGGCGGACACCAGGGCGGCCAGCATCGCAATGCCAAGCGAGGTCCGGGCGCCGATCAGGATGCGGCTGAGCATGTCGCGGCCCAACTGGTCGGTGCCGAGGAGGTGGACGCGCCCGGCGTCGTCGTGCCATCCCGGCGCTTTGTTACGGCTGAGCAGGTCCTGAGCCGCCGGTGGGTACGGGGCGAGTGCCGGCGCGATGAGGGCACAGACCACCGCGGCCCCGCACATCAGGCCCCCGACGATGGCGCGCGGGTTCGCCCGGTGGTGTCTACGCCAGCCGGATGCGAGGGTCGAGGAAGGCATAGGCGAGATCGACGAGGAGATTGATCCCCACAAACACCAGCGCCAGCAGGATGACCACGGTCTGGACCACGGGGTAGTCTCGGCTGAGCGTGGCCTGAATGACCAGCCGGCCCAGCCCCGGCCAGCCGAAGATCGTCTCGGTCACGACCGCGCCACCCAGCAACGCACCAAACACCAGCCCCACGAGGGTGATGAACGTCAGGGCCGCGTTGCGAAACGTGTGCACCAGCAGGATCCGCCGGCCAGGAAGACCCTTGGCGCGCGCGGTGCGCACGTAGTCCTCGGTGAGCGCTGTGATCATCTCGGACCGCAGGATTCGGGTGAATTGCCCGGTCGGCCAGGTGGCCAGCGTGATCGCGGGCAGCACCAGATGCCGCCAGGAGCCGAACCCGGATGTGGGCAGCCAGCGCAGCACGACCCCAAACAGGATCAGCAACATCGTGCCCAACCAGAATGTGGGGACGGCGAAGCCGAGAAAGGAGAAGAACGAGACGCCAATGTCGAGCGCCGAATTTCGCCGCGCCGCCGACAACACGCCGAGCGGTATCGACACCAGCAGGGCGACCCCAAGGGCCGCGACGGCGAGCATGAGCGTGGCCGGGAACCGCTCCACGACCAGCTCGCGCGCCGGTTGATCAAACCGATACGATCGCCCGAAATCCAGTCTCGGGACCCCCGCCAGAAACCGCGCGTACTGCACGGCCAGCGGTTGATCCAGACCGAGCCGATGACGCACGCGCGCGAGATCCGCGGTGGTGTATTGTTCCGACAGCAGGAGCACGGCGGGATCGCCGGTGACGCGCACGAGCAGGAACACCAGTGTGGCGATCGCCCAGATCGCAAACAGCGTGCTCCCGAGGCGCCGGATCAGATAGGCGGTCATTGTGATGCGGTCGCGGTGATCGAGCGGTCACCGCGACCGCAACTGGATCTCCCAGGGCAAAATCCGCTCGTCGGAGCGGGGCTTCCAGTCCACCCGTGTATTGATCCCGTAGATGTCGTGCTGCGCGTAGAGCGGCACGATCAGGGCCTCTTCCGGCACCAGACGCTGCAGCCGGGCGCAGATGTCGCGGCGCCGCCGCGCGTCGACAATCGACCGCTCTTCGTCGATGAGTTTGACGATGTCGGGCGTGGTCAGAAACATCGACGACGACTGCGGGTGGAACACGCCCCAGAACTTGTCGTCGCAGTCGAGGTTGGCCCCGCCCCAGCTCCAAAGGTGGAACGGCGCCAGCTGCTTCTGGACCTGCATGTTGAGCGCCGTACCCAACTCGAGGGCCCGGACCCGGAGCCGGACGCCCACCTTCTCCAAGTCTGCCGCGACGGCCTGAGCCACTTCGACGGGCTTCGGGGCCGGACCGCTCGACCACGTCTCGAAGTTCATCTCAAACCCATTGGGGAATCCGGCTTCGCGAAGCAGCGCCCGGGCGCGGTCCTGGTCGAATGGATAGGGCTTCGGCGCCGGATCGAACCCGAAGATGTCCGGCGTCATGAGTGAGGCCGTCCGGGTGGCCTGCCCGGCGAGCAGCCCTCTGATAATGGCGTCGACGTTGACCGCGTGGTTGATGGCCTGACGGACCCGGCGATCCGCCAGCGGCCTCCCCCCTCCCTGCGGGCTGTCGGGGAAGAACCGCAGGAACGGTGTCCGGATGCTGCGCACGGCCGCCGCTTTCAACGTGGGTTCCGCGTCAATGGTCTGAATGAGCTCAGGCGGCAGCTGCGGCACGATGTCGAGTTCGCCCGCCCGCAACCCGGCCACCCGCGTGGACGATTCCGGCAGGATCCGCCAGATGATGGCGCGGATGGCCGGCGGTCCCGCCCAGTAGTCGACGTTGGCTTCCATGATCAGGTGCGAGCCCTTGACCCATTCAACGAACTTGTACGGCCCGCTGCCGATGGGCTTGCGCGCAAAGCCTTCCGGACCGACCTGCGTCATGTAGTTCGGTGGCACGATAAAGAACTGTGTCATCAACGAGGGAAACGTCGGGTAGGCGGCTTTCGTGATGATCTTGACGACGTACTTGCTGACGACCTCGGCCTTGGCCACCGGGGACATGAACGCAAAGTCTTGAAAACCCGGCCGCGTGATCCGCTCGACGTTCCAGCGGACGACCTCGGCATCGAAGGGCTCGCCGTTGTGGAACTTCACCCCCTGGCGCAGGGTCAACACCCATTCCGTCGGGCCGACGGGTTTCCACTCCGTCGCGAGCGCCGGGATGAGCCCCATGTCGGGCCCGCGGCGGATCAGGCTGTCGAAGATCGACATCTGCATGCTGACCTCGGACGAGAGAAACGTCCGCTGCGGATCCATGTACTGAAACTCGGCCGGCTGGGCAATCGTGACTCGCCCTACCGGCAGGCGCTGCGCGCTCACCAGCGGTGGCACGAGCATCAGGATCAGGAGCGACGCGACGGCCCAGCTCAGACGCTTCATCGTCTTTTCCCCCTTTTCGTCTTGGACGAGGCCCGAACGACCGACACACCGTAATCCCGGCGCGCCGCGGCCGGCGAGATGTAGCCTTCGTTGATATCTCTCAAGACATCGGCCCGAGGACGCGACCTCGGCTTGCCGTACCCCCCGCCGCCCGGAAGACGGAGCGTCACGATGTCACCCGCCTTCAGGGTATGCGGTTTCACCGGCACATCCTCGCCGTTGATCGTGAATCGGCCCGCCCGTCCCGGCCGCCCACCCAGGACGCCCGGAGGGGGGAACCGAACCTTGTCGGGCCGCACCGACGCGATCATTGGGCGTGTCCCGACCAACCGGAACTGTATCTGTTGCCCAAGCCCGCCGCGGAACCGACCGGCGCCACCGGAATCGACCACGAGCCGCTTGTAGTCAACCACAACCGGCGCCTGGTTCTCGATAATCTCCGTGGGGGTCACCGTCCCGTTGTACGGAAACGCGATGGTCGGCAGGCCGTCCATGCGGGCTGTCGCGCCCTTCCCGCCGTTGGGCAGCACGTGGACGTTGAACGTCGTCCCATCGTCGTGGACGCCATGCATGGTGATGGCCCAAAACGAGCCGCTCCCGGCCTGGATGCGATCGGCCATGGCCTCGGCCAGAGCGCCAAAGATGACGACGTGCAGGTGGAAGCTCGTCTTCGAGCGGGACTTCACGGCGCTGGGAAAGGTCGTGTTGAGCACACTGCCC
>JBGQGY010000229.1:0-3602 GCA_041497675.1 bacterium
ACCGACAGACCGAGCGGGTTGAGCAGCCGCTCCAGCGCCGATAAGCCAAGACCCAGTGCCGCGGCCCGTTTGAGCAATGCCCGGCGCGACAGTCGCCCGAAGAGAAAATCATCAACGAGTTGCTGCTCAGGGTTCAAGCGGCTCATGAGCCTTCCCCCTCTGTGTCTGACCGGTTGACGGCTTCAAGTTTCCCCGCGCCCCCGACGATCCCCTCTCGGCAGATAGGCCTTGGGCATGAGACAGCGCATCGAGTAGAGCGGCACCTGCACCTGCCCGGGACGCGCATGACCGGCGATCCCGACCAGCAGGTAGGCGTCGTGTTTGCTCATCCCGGTCAGCTCTTCCATCCACAAGATCATGTCACGCAACGCCTTGTTCAGCGCCTCTTCCAGGGGGCTGGCCACCGCGACCGTCACCAGCATCTCGGGCGTCTCGATGCGCGGCCAGGTCATGACCGGGCTGCGGCCGGCAATCACGTCGCACGACAGCGTCACGACGCTGCGCATCTCGACCTCATTCATCTCCGCGTCGCTCTGAATCGCATGACAATCACCGAGCGCCAGCAACGCGCCTTCGACATACACCGGCAGATAGACGGTGCTGCCGGGACACACTTCCTCCGTATCGACGTTCCCGCAGTGACGGCCCATGCCGCCGGAGACGATGGCCTCGACCTCCGGTGCCACCCCGATCGTCCCGATCATGGGCCGTACGGGAATCTGGATCTCGTCGTTGACGATGACCTTGCCGTCGCGGATCTCGCGGAGCACCGTGCTCGGCCTGTCGAAGAACTCTTCTAGGTGAAACAACCACGGCCAGTAGCCTTGATAGCCAATCGTGTCGCACTCCATCGCGTGGATATGGACGGCCAGCGTATCGCCCGGCCGCGCGCCCTCGACAAAGATCGGGCCGGTGACGGGATTGCCGACGTATCCGCGGCGTCTCATCGCGAGCAAGTATTCGGGTGTGGTCGTCTCGGGCGTGCGCGTCAGACCGCCTCGCGAATCTTCGGTCTCAACGATGAATCGTTCTCGCGGCTTGACCGTGGCCACCGGCGGGACCCGGCGATCAAAGACGCCGGTAAGCTTATCCCGCGTGATGCGCTGCATCGCGATACACCTTCCCCGCGCGAACGACGGTCAGTGGGACGAGACGCTGCCGGCCGGTGCGCACCTGCCCGTGCGAGTCGGGAAGATCGAAGCGTCCTTCTTGCAGATCGAAGACGACCGCGTCGCCCCAGGCGCCCGTCCGCAGCGTACCAATCTCGGCCATGCCGATGATCTGCGCGGGGGTGACCGTCACCTTGCCGAGGGCCTCATCCAGCGTCAGGCCGAGGTGGAGAAACTTGCTCACCGTAGTCGCCAGATCGTAGACCGGGCCGTTGACGTTGTACACGTGGAGATCGCTCGAAATCGTCTGGGGCTGCACCCCCTGCCGCAGCGTCCGCTCCGCCACGTCCCAACTGAAGCTCCCCGCGCCGTGCCCCACGTCGAAGATGACGCCACGGTCCATCGCGTCACGCACCGACCGGCGGATCTTTCCGCCGTCATCGAGAATCCCGTGCGACAACCCGTGGAAGCAGTGGGTCAGGATGTCGCGCTTCCTCATCACCGCCAGAATGTCGTCGAGCGAGTCGCACCACGCTTCCTGCGGATGCACCATGATGGGCAGCCCGGCCGCGTCGGCCGCTTCGCGCGCCAGGTGGAGTGGACGGATGCCCGCGGCTTCTCCGACAATCGCGTGCCGCGTGAGTCGCACTTTTACGCCCAGAATGACATCTCGGTGTTGCTCGACCATCGCAAGCGCCTTGGACACGTTCGCCCACTTGATGTCGTCGAGCTCACCGACTTCACGGCTGATCATGCCCTGCGACGAGATGTTCAGCTGCGCGAACAGACGAGTGGCGCTGACGTCGATGACGTACTTGCGAAATCCCGGAAACGTGTCGGCGCCGGCGGACCCTGCGTCGACGGCGGTCGTCACGCCCTTCGCGATGCAGTGCGGGTCGGGCTCGATGCCGAAGTGGCTGACCCCCGCGAACACGTGGACGTGCAGGTCGATCATCCCCGGCGCGACGACGCGTCCGGTGCAATCGATCACCTCGCGCGCCTCGGCGCGCGGCAGGTCCTGCGCGACCACTGCAACCCGGCCACCGGCGAACGCGACGTCTCTGCGCGCGTGGATGCCCTGCGCAGGGTCGACGAGGGTGCCCCCACTCAACAACAGATCATAGGCCAATGTCATCACGCTCCCGCTCTCGCTGTCGCTCTTGAAGGGTGCATCATCGACAGGAGGAAACCCTTCCTCACAGAAACTCCGTATGCACTCCTCATGAAAATCGTCCAGGTCGAAGCGTTCCCCATTCGAGCGCCGCGCGCCCAGCGTTTCGAGGCGGCGGGCGCCGTGCTGACACACTCCGACTTTGCGATCGTCGTCATCGAGACCGACGCCGGTATCACGGGGTACGGTGAGGTCTCCAGCGCGCTGGCGCAGTACCGCCTCGGTCCGTCGCACGCCCGCGACATCAATGCGCACCTGGGGCCGGCGTTGATCGACGCGGATCCGCTCATGATCCCGGCGCTGGTCGATCGGATGGACCGTGTCCTCCGGTACGGTAACCAGGCGGCCTCCGGTGTCGAGATGGCGCTCTGGGACATCGCCGGGAAAGCGGCGGGGCTGCCGGTGTATCGCCTGCTCGGCGGCAGCGCGCGGTCCGCCGTACCGCTCAACTGGACGATGGGCTTCATGGAGCCCGAGTACACGGCCGCGGAGGCCGCCTTCTACGTAGAGAAACACGGGGTCCGCAGCGTCCGGCTGAAGATCGGACGCCCGGGCGATACGGACGCTCGCGCGACCGAGGCCGTACGGCGCCGGCTGGGCCCAGAGATCCCGATCCGTGTGGACGCCAACGAAGCCTACCGGTCGCCAAAGGACGCCATTGCCGCGATCCGCCGGCTGGAACCCTACAACCTCCAGATGGTCGAACAGCCGCTGGCCGCGCATGACCTCGAAGGGCACGCCATCGTGCGTCGCGCGGTAGACGTCCCACTGATCCTGGACGAATCCATTCAGTCACCCCGCGACGCGCTTGCGGCCATCCGCGCGGGCGCCGCGGACGCCTTCAACGTGTACGTCAGCGAATCGGGCGGGCTGCTGCGCGCCCAGCAGATCATTGCGATCGGTGAAGCCGCGGGGATTCCGTGCCTGATCGGCACGATGGGTGAGCTACAGCTCGCGTCGGCCGCGGGCGCGCATTTGGGCGTCGCCTGCGCCAACATTCCCTTCACCTGCGATCTGGTTGGGCCGCTGCGCTACCACGAGTCGATCATCCGCGAATCGCTGCGTCTGGAGGATGGGCTCTTCTATCCTCCCGAGGGCCCGGGGCTCGGGGTCACGCCCAATTGGGACGTCATCAACCGCTGGCGGGTGCCGCTGTGAAGATCGTGAAAGTTGATGTCTACGCGGTGCGCGCGCCGCGAAAGGAAGCGGTGCGCTCGGGGACCACCACGGCCGGCGCCGTGACGGCCTCGGAGTTCGGCATCATCCGTCTCGAGAGCGACGCCGGTGTCGAGGGACTCGGCGAGATCTCGATCACGTATCCG
>JBGQGY010000230.1:0-3572 GCA_041497675.1 bacterium
AAACTTGGATCGAGCGAGGATAGCGCGAGACAGGAGGGGTGATCCCGCTTTCGACCTTCAGCCTCGAGGGGCGGCCGCCGGGCACGACGCGACAGATGGTCATGGCCATCGAGGAACCGCCGGCGGCGCTTCCGCTGATCACCGTGACCGGAGCCTCACCTGGTCCCGTCTTCATGGTGGTGGCCGGCGTGCATGGGGACGAATATGAAGGCCCGCAGGCGATCTGGCGGGTCGCGCAAGAGCTCCCGCCGTCGTCACTGCGGGGGACCCTGCTCATGCTTCCCATCTGCAATCCGTGGGCCTACGCGGCCGCGCTCCGCACGACCCCCGAGTCGATTGACGGGCTGAATCTGGCCCGGGTGTTTCCAGGCGACGGTGAGGGGTCGCCGACGCGGCGCTTGGCGAAGGCGCTGCTCGACTTTGCGATGCGCGTGAAGCCCGCGCTGTTCCTCGATCTGCACAGCGGCGGCGTGCGGTATCGTTTCTTGCAGGTCGTCGGATACCGTTTGGGCCTGGGGGACCAGGAGCGCGCCCGGGCGGCGGCGCGCGTGTTTGGGCTTCCCAACCTGTGGGAGCTTAAAGACCATGCGGGGACATTCAATTCTGAAACAGCACGTCGAGACATTCTGAGCGTGGGAGTGGAGATGACGGGCATCGGCGGGTGTCTGGACGAGGACGTGGACGCCAACCGCAACGGGATCCTCAACCTTTTGCGCTGGCTGGGCATGCTTCGCGACCGGCCCGTGGTCGAGGTGCCGGGCCCGTTCCGTCGGACGACCGAGATCGCCGCGCCCGCGGAGGGCTTCGTCGTCTTGAGACGGGCCGTCGGGCAGACGGTCGAGACCGGCCGGCCGGTTGCCGGTATCGTGTCTGCATTGGGCGAGCCGCTCGCCGAGGCGACCGCGCCGCACGTTGGTCACGTCTGGGTGACCCGTCATGTGAGGAGGATCAGCGAGGGCGAGATGGTGTGCACGATCGCCGGCACCGCCGAAGATCGTGATCGTTGACCCGAAACGACCTCCGAAGGCAGGCGTGCGGCCGACGCTCGCCGAAGAGCGCGCCACCGGGCCTGTGGTCACTGCTAGAGGAGGGACCTGCATGAAGTCCTTTGACCTGTCACGGTGTCGCGTGCTCGACTTGTCGCAGAACTTCAGCGTCGACTCGCCACCGTTCGCCTACTACGAGGGCCCCACCATCAAGTGGGTCAAGAAGATGGCTTTCGAGGGTGTGAACGCCCAGCACATCAGCAGCACCAACCACATCGCCACGCACCTCGACTCGCCGCTCCACTTCAACGATCCCGGTCCGGACGTTGCCGGGATCCCCATCGGCGCGCTGGTCGGACCGGCGTGTATCGTTGATCTTCAGCAGTTCGGCGTGGGCGACTACGATATCTATGGGCCGAAGCACTTTGAGCAGTGGGAGCGGAAATTTGGGATCAGGATCGAGCGCGGCGACATCCTGGTCATCCATACGGGTTACCATGCGTACTACAATGAAGACTGGTCGCCGGCCACCAAGCGGCAGCACGCCGATGCGCGGCCCGATCTGCCCAGGTCCTTCCTGCGCCATCCCGGCCCGCGCGCCGAGTTCTGCGATTGGGTACTCGACCGCGGCATCCGGTGGATGGCGATCGACGCGATCTCGACCGATCACCCATTCAACACCAAAGTCCGCGACGCGCGGCGCGACCTGGTCCCAGAGGTTGAAAAGAAGATAGGCATGTCGATGGACCAGGCCTTCCCATGGCCGCGGGACTATCAGGCCACCCATACGAAGCTGTTTCCCCGAGGCGTCTTTCACGTCGAAAACGTCGGCGGCGAGATCGACCTGGTCCTGAACCAGCGCGTGTGGGTGGGCTGCTTCCCGTTCCGGTTCAAGGGCGGCGAAGCGGCGTTCTGCCGGTTCGTGGCGTTTGTCGAGGCGGAAGGGCACACGGCGACCGCGGAGCCCGTGCGACCGACCCTGCCCGCGCCGCGCCCGTCGCGCGCGCCGCGGCGTCCTGCACGCCCAACGCGCGCCGGTCCGAAGCGCGCTGGTCCGAAGCGTGGCCGACGCCGATAGCCTGATGCCCGCTCCACTCGAGGATCTACTCGTCATCGACCTGACGCGCGCCCTCGCCGGGCCGTATTGCACGCTGATGCTCGGCGACCTGGGCGCCCGCGTCATCAAGGTCGAGACACCCGACGGGGGCGACGACACGCGCGGGTGGGGCCCGCCGTTTGTCAACGGTGAGAGTTCTTACTTTCTCGGAATCAACCGCAACAAGGAAAGCCTCACCCTCAACCTCAAACATCCCGACGGGCAGGAGATAGTGCGCCGGCTGCTCCGGCAGGCCGACGTGTTGGTGGAGAACTTTCGCGCCGGGACGATGGACCGGTTCGGATTTGGGTACCAGGCCGTCCACGCGCTCAACCCGCGCCTCGTGTACGCGTCGATCTCGGGGTTCGGGCAGGATGGGCCATACCGCGACCGCGTCGCCTACGATCTCATCATGCAGGGTATGGGAGGATTGATGGGCACGACGGGTGAAGAGGGCGGGCCCCCGGTGAAAGTCGGCGTCGCGGTCACCGACATCGCTGCCGGGATGTTCGCGGCCTATGGCGTCCTGGCGGCGCTGCGGGTGAGAGATCGCACGGGAGTCGGTCAACTGGTGGACGTGTCGATGCTGGACAGTCAGGTGGCCTGGATGACGTATCAGGCGGGGTATTATTTTGCGACCGGGCAAAATCCAGGGCGCCTGGGGAGCGCGCATCCATCTCTCGTTCCCTATCAGGCGTTTCGCACGAAAGATGGATATGTCAACGTGGCAGTGGGCAGCGAGGGCATTTGGGGTCGTTTCGTGGCCGCCATTGCCGCGCCGCAACTGGGCACCGATCCGCGGTTTGCGACCAACCCCGAACGTGTGAAGAACCGCGCGACGTTGATTGCGCTGCTTGAGCCCATTCTTGCCGGCCGCGCGACCAAGGACTGGGCCGAGCTCTTCGAACGGTCGGGCGTCCCGGCGGGGCCGATCTATCTTCTCTCGGATCTCTTCGCCGATCCACAGGTTCGCCACCGCCAGATGGTGGTCGAGGTCGACCATCCCCGCGCGGGTCCGATCAAACAAACGGGTATACCGGTGAAGTTGTCGCAGACGCCAGGGCGGATCGCGTCGCCGCCCCCGCTGCTGGGCCAGCACACCGACCGCATCCTGGGTGAGTTGGGATACGATGCTGCGCAAACTGCGTCGCTCCGAAGCCACGGCGCCGTCTGAGTCGACGCCTCCCGTCGAAACCGAAAAGTGCCAGTCGTGCGGCACGGCGACCCCGGTCCGCGCGCTTCGCGACGCCCTGTGGGTCTGCCCGGCGTGCGGTGCACACCTGCCGATGCCGGTGGCAGACCGCATCACCGCGTTGGCCGACCCGGGTAGCTTTAAAGAGTTCGACAGACGCCTGATCTCGGTCGACCCGCTGCACTTCGCCGACCAACGTACCTACCGCACGCGGCTGATGGAGGCGCGAAAGCGCACGGGCCTGCGGGAGGCGGTGGTCGTCGGGCAGGCCAAGATCGACGGCCTGCCGGTGGTGCTC
>JBGQGY010000231.1:0-3556 GCA_041497675.1 bacterium
CGGCGTCACCGAGTTCGACCTGGCCGCCGAAGCCAACTATGCGATGTTCAAGCTCGGCGCCGAGCACCCGGCGTTCGCGATCGCCCTCACCGCCGGGCCGCGTTCGGGATTCAAGCACATGGCGCCGACCAACAACGCCGTCCGAGCGGGCGACATCGTCTACATCGACGTGGGCGGCCGGTACATGGGATACCACAGTGACTGCTCCCGGCAGCGGGTCTGCGGGGAACCGAACGCCGAGCAGCGTCGCTTTATGGAGACACAGATCACCATCGTTGAAGAGACGACGCGCGCCGCGCGTCCCGGTGTCGTGATAGCCGACCTGGCAAAGATTGGTCTGGCCATCGCCCAAGACGCCGGCTATCAGGACTACCTGTATTTCCGCGGCCACGGGATCGGCTGCGCGACCCACGACCTGCCGGCGTTCTCGCCGTCGAGCGATCACGTGCTGCAGCAAGGCATGGTGTTTGCCTACGAGCCGATGCTGGTGCGCAAAGAGTTCGGCACGGCCTGCTGGGAGGATATCTGGCACGTCACCGGCAGCGGGCTGGAGCGTTTGAACGAGTGCCAGAATCGCTGGTGGTAGGATGATCGGGAATAATCCCACACGGGAGGTGCACTATGGCTAAGTATATGTTTACCGCGTCCTACAGCGTCGAGGGCGTGAAAGGTCTGCTGGCCGATGGGGGCTCCAAGCGCCGCGCCGCGGCTCAGAAGGCCGTGGAGAGCATCGGCGGCAAGCTCGAAGCTTTCTACTATGCGTTGGGCAAGCACGATGTCATCGGCATCGCCGACATGCCCGACAATGCCAGCATCGCGGCCCTGTCGCTATCCATCAGCAGCACGGGGGCGGTCCGGCTCCATACCACCGCGCTCCTCACGCCCGAAGAGATCGATACGGCGGTGAAAAAGGTCGTGAAGTATACGGCGCCCGGGAGATAGCCTGAACGTGTCGAGCGGGGAGGCAGTCGCTATGCCGGCCTCCCCCCACGACCGTTGAGCCCACAGCCGCTCGAGGAAGCCCGACGCACGGGCTTCCGATCACCGCCGCCGCGGAAAATCCACACGCCGCTGGCCGACGTACACACGCACGTCGCACGCAAGCAGGTCGACGAACTCATCGACGCCGCGCGTCTCTATGGGGTCGAGAAGATCTTCAGTATCGCGCCCCTCGACGATGCGCTACGCGTGCGCGACCGCTATCCTGGGCTGATCGAGCCCGTGACAAACCTGGTCTTCGATCACCGGCAGGACCCCGCACAGTTCACCGAGGAGAACCGCGCGCTCCTAGCCCGAGCGGTCACCGAGGGTGTGCGCGTCGTCAAACTCTGGCTGAGCCCCCGCGCGTCCGATCGGTTCGACGGGCTGCGGCTCGACTCACCCCTGCTCGATCCGATCTTCGAGGGGCTCGCGCAACACCGGCTCCGGCTGCTCCTGCACGTCGCGGACCCCGATCTGTGGTTTGAGAAGAAGTACACCGACGTCGCAAAGTATGGGACGAAAGAAGATCAGTATGTCCTGTTGGAGCAGCGGTTGACCAGATTCCCAACGGTCCGTGTTCTGGTCGCCCACATGGGCGGGCATCCCGAGGATCTCGGTCACCTCGGCCGGCTGCTCGACCGTTACCGCAACCTGTCACTGGATACCAGCGCCACGCGGTGGATCGTCCGCGAGTTGGGGCGCCGGCCCGAGGCCGCGCGGGCATTCTTTGCGCGGTATGCCGACCGCGTGCTGTTTGGCACAGACCAGGTGGTACTCGACGAACCCGACTCCGAACGGTACGCCGTCCGCTATTGGATCCATCAAATGTTCTGGGAAACAGACCTGGTGTGCGAACTCCCAATTGACGATCCTGACGTCGACGGTGTACCGATGTTGCGCGGGCTCGACCTTCCCGCCGAAGTCCTCAAGAAGATCTACTGGGATAACGCGATCCGCTGGCTGGCGGCATAAACCACCCGCGTCACTTCCACTCCAATAGTTGATAGTGCTCGCGCGCCCACTGGTCGAGCTGTGTCCCCTGGCGCTTTCGGATCGCGGAAAACGCCGGGTCGCCTTCCTGCCGGGCGCGGATGTGCTCGCGCTCTTCGAGGCCCGCGTACGTGCATTCCCAGATCACGTCCGGCAGACCCGCGTCGGCAATCCCCTCGTGACCGCGCACGGGCACCCAGATCTGCCCGGCTGGCGCACCAAGGGCCGCGAGACGGCTCGACGCTTCGATGCGCGTCTCGATGACCCGATCTCGAAGGTTGGGCTTCGCGAAATAGCGCTGGTGCACGAGAATCATGATTTCCCTCCGCAGTACCGCATCAAGAACAGTGCCACGGCTTCGATCCCCTTCCGAAAGTCATCCACGCGCAGGGATTCCAACGGGCTGTGCGCCAGGTGCATCTCGCCTGGGCCGAAGTTGATCGCGGGAATCCCGCCCGCATTCACCAGATGACGGCCATCGGTCGCGGCCGACAGGGCCTCGACCCGCGCGGGGCCGCCGAGGTCCGTGAGCGCTTGGGCCAGCGCGGTGACCGCGGGATGGTCCGCTTCGGTCACGGCCGGATCGAATCCACCGGGCAGCCACGTCATCTCGGGCGGGTGCGCCGACAGCCAGGGATCTTCGGCGGTTACCTTCCTCAGCGCGGCTTCGACGACGGGTTGCATCATCCCGCGGCGTTCGGTGCCGATCATCCCGATGCCAAACGTCGCCTCGCACGCGTCGGGTACGGAACGCCCGACCCGCGCCGTCGGCCCCCCGGCCAGACTCATCAGATTCCAGACGTGTCCGACCGCAAGCGGCGCCCAGAGCGGGTGCATGTGCGTGCGGTCGACTTCGTCGCGCAGCCGGTCGAGCGCTTCGACATACAGCCAGGTCTTGCGGATCGCGTTGACGCCCCGCCACCCTTCACCCGGGTGCGCTTTGCGGCCCGTGACACGGATGCGGAGGTTCATCGCCCCGCGCGAGCCCGGGCAGACGCGCAACTCCGTCGGCTCTCCGATCAGCGCCGCGTCCGCCGCGTACCCGCGGCGCAGACACTCGAGCGCGCCCGCCCCGCCCCATTCCTCATCGACCACCGACTGGATCATCGCGCTGCGCTGTAACCGAACCCCTGCGTGGCGCAGCGCCCGTACCGCGCCGATGAAGGTGAAGAGGCTGCCCTTGGCGTCCGCCACGCCGAGACCGTAAATGTTCCCATGCTCGAAGTGGGCGGAGAAGGGGTGATGCGTCCACGCGGGCGCGTCACCCGGCCCAACGGTATCCGCGTGGCTGTTCAAAATCACCGCCGCGCGCACTCCGTCGGGGGGTTCGGCGCTGGGGATCCAGCCGATGACGTTTGGCCGCCCGCGAAACCCCTCGGGGCGCAACGCGCCGCGAATCTCGGGCTGCCACCCGGCCAGCGCGCCGGCGTCGGGCTCCCACGACTCGACCCGGCATCCCAGACTCGTGAGTTCCGCCGCAACGAATTCTTGAAACGCACCCTCGCCGCCGCCGTCTTCGACCGAGGGGTTCACGCTGGCGATGCGGACACCGGCGCGCAACCGCTCGACGGCCTCGTCGATGACG
>JBGQGY010000232.1:0-3556 GCA_041497675.1 bacterium
AGATCAGCACAACGTTGGGATTGTGCGCCCGCCGCGCCAGGTTGGCCGCCACGTTCGGCTGCCCGATACCGACGAGCACGGTCGATGCGCCGGTCAGCATGCGGGCGGCGGCGACGATCATCAGATCGGACAGCGACCACGAGTCCTTCCGATCGCCGGCCGCGCGGCTCATCAGCGATAGCGCCCGTAGTTGACCGGCGTGCTGTCGAGCCGCTCGGGCCGGAGGCCCGCAAGCCGGTCATCGCCCAGCTTCCTTAGATATGCGGTCCGGTCGGTAAGGTCGTAGATCCACTCTCGCAGGTATCGGTCGGTGCTCTCAGGCGTGGCGGAGGCGTGATCCCACTCTCGGTACGCGTCGGTGTCCCGGTCGTAGAAGCCTTGAACGTAGGAGGGATGTGCCCCCCAAGGTTCGTGGACGACGGCATCGACCTTGAAGTCGGGGAGCAGCGTCCGGTTGGGATCGGTGCGGATGACCTCGGGGTCGACGATCTCCTCGGCCACCACGATGACCCGCCCCGCCGCGAAGGCGGCTTCGCGCTGCTCACCGATGATCCCCCAGGTCTGCGCGTTGCCGTCTGCGTCGGCGCGCTGGACGTGGATGATGGCCACATCGGCGCGCAGCGCAGGCACCACGCTGACCGTGCTGCCACCGTAGGGATCGACGATGGTCCGGATCTTCGGGTTGTGCGCCGGCAGATCGGAGCCGATATTCGTCCGCACCGGCATGAAGGGGAGCCCCGCCGCGCCCGCGTAGAGACGGGCGAGCATCCCAAAATGGGTGTACTCTTCCAGTTCGATTGTCCCGGCTTCCATCGCGCGTCTGAACGGTCGCAGCATGCCGATGCCGGGGTTCCCGGCCCAGGAGAAGACGACCTTACGGGCGCACCCGGCGGCGATCATCTGATCGTAGATCAGGTCCGGTGTGGCACGACAGAGGACGAGGTTACGCCGGCGCTGGCGGATGATCTCGTGGGCGGCCGCGAAGGGAATGAGATGGGTGAAGCCGGCCGCGTAGAGCGTCTCGCCATCGTGGATCAGACGGGCGACGGCCTCGCGCATGGACAGCATCTTGCTCATGGAATCGGCTCGTGCTTCGGCCAGAGCCGATCGATTCCCTTGGAGCGCCCGGTGCGTCAATCGTGGAGGGTGCTCAAGAGATGAAGGCGAACCAGGGTGCTGTATCCGATCGGAGGTGAAGGCACCGTGCGCGATGCGCCCCTACGCGAGATCGATGCGGACGAACTCAAGGTGAGGCTCGAACGCGGCGACCACCCCTTCTTGCTGGACGTCCGCACCCCCGAAGAATACGGCCCCTGGCACATCGACGGTACGGTGAACGTCCCCATCCAGAACGTGCTGGCCGGGCAGGTCGCCGATGTCCCCCGCGATCGTGAAATCATCACAATCTGTTCGCACGGCAATCGCTCAGCGACCGCGGCGCAGGCGCTGGGTGGCGCCGGGTACCAGGTCAGTTCACTGCACGGTGGCATGGCCGCGTGGAACACGGTCTACGACGCGGTCCAGGTTCCGCTCGGCCTGGCGGGCGACGGCCGGCTGCTGCAGGTGCGGCGGATCGGGAAGGGCTGCCTTGGATACGTGCTCATCGCGGACGGCCAGGCCGCCGTGTTCGATCCACCGTGCCGGATCGAGCGGCTGCTGCCGCTACTCGAGGCCCACAGCGCCCGTCCCGCGCACGTCTTTGACACGCATCAGCACGCCGATCACGTGTCGGGCGCGCGCCGTTTTGCCTCGTTGACCGGCGCCGCCCTGCACCTGAATCCGAAGGACAGCTACGCGGGGTCCGACTTCCAGCCCTTGGGCGATGGCGATACCGTCAAGATCGGACGGAGCACCGTCCGCGTGCTGCATGCCCCCGGACACACGCCGGGCAGCACCCTGTACGAGGTGGATGGCGTGGCGCTGCTCACGGGTGACACGCTGTTCGTCGAAGGTGTCGGCCGCCCGGATCTGCGCGACCGCGCCACGGCGTTTGCCGAGGACCTGTACACGACCTACCGGACGCGGCTGCTGCCGCTCCCCGACGCGCTGTTCGTCCTACCGGGACACTACGGACCGGGCGTACCGTTCGCGTTCAAAGAGACGATCGGCGCGCCGCTGGGAACGTTGAAGCAGCGGATCTCCCTTTTTCACACGTCAAAGGACGAGTTCGTCGCCTACGTGACGTCGCGCGTGCCGGAGCGCCCCGCGAACGCGGAGTCGATCATCCGCCTGAACCGCGGCGACACGCTGTGCGTTCCGGACGAATCGGAGTTGCTTGAAGAGGGGCCGAACCGTTGCGCGGTGCCGGTCGCGCGCACCGCGTGATGCCTACGGCTTCCGGTACACCTCCCCGCGGTGTCCGATCTTCACGACCAGCACGCTGCGGTTAAGGTCGTCGACCTGGTACATGATGCGGTAGTCGCCCACCCGAAGACGGAGGAAACCGGCCTCTCTGGTCAGTGACCGGACGCCGGCAGGGCGCGGATCCTGGCGGGCCTCCTCCAGATAAAGCGCATCTTCAAGTTGCTCTAGGAGCGTAAGATCCTCTATCGGGACCAACGCTGCCAGGTCCTTTCCACGCCGCGGCCATCTCGTGAATCACTACGCTCCATTCGGTATCATCGGCTCTGCTCTCGTCACAGGCGGGGGAGCAGGAGCAATCAGGTTTTTCGTACAACGTACTCCTTGGTCGGAGCCTGTGAGAGGCCGTCAGATGGAGGGCGTCACGGCCGCACTGGCGGCCTCCCCACCGTCCACGATCGCCCAGCCGAGGGTCATCAAAGTCGGCATCATCGATACGTTCAGCGGCCCGCCCGCGGTCTTCGGCAACGACGCGCTGAACGGCTTCAAACTTGCGCTGGCCGAGATCAATAAGGAGGGCGTGCTCGGCGCGAAGATCGAGTTTGTGGTGCGCGACGAGCGATTCTCGCCCGAAGTCGGCCTGAGCATGTCCCGCGACCTGGTGCTGCAGGAAAAGGTCGACGCCCTGGTCGGCGTCATCAACAGCGCGACGGCCCTCGCCGTGTCGGCGTACGCGAAAGATCAAAAGGTCCCGTTTATCGTCTGGATCGCCAAGAGCGAGGCGATCACCGGCGCCAAGGGGCATCGCTACGTCTTACGAGTACGGTCATGCGATCACGAACTCGTTCTGGAAGTTCATGAAACGGATCAAGCCCGAGGCCACGCTCGCCGGGCAGACGTGGTGGCGCACCGGTGAGCCCGACCTGGTGCCGTACCTGACGGCCATCATGAACGCCAAACTCACCCACGAGACTGTCCACGATGGCCACAGCGAGTCGGGTCTTGCCGATACCGGGAGGACCGATCAGGGTGATCAGGCGTGTGGTGTCGAGCAAGAGTTGGCGGGCGGCCGTGACTTCCTGCCGGCTCCCTCCGGCGGCGCGTGGAGGCGGGGTGTGTAAGTTCAGATAGATCCCGTACACCCGGTCAAAGGGTGATCCGGCGCAAACAAGGCTTTCGGCTTCACCGGCGGGGCTTGTACGCTGTGCCCATGAATGTCCAGGAGCAAGTCATCCCGCGGGGTAAGGCGGTGGTG
>JBGQGY010000233.1:0-3552 GCA_041497675.1 bacterium
ATCTCAACCGACTGTTGCACCACGCCGAGTACCGGGTCCGTCGCGAGGCGGTCGACGCGCTGGCCCGATTGGGGCCGGACGACGCCCAGGCGCTCCTCGCCGGATGTCTCGAGGATGCGGACCCGCGCATCCGGCTGCGTGTGCTCTTGTCGCTCACGACGCTCGGCGTGCGTCAGGCCCTGCCCCGCATCGTTGCCCTGATCGACCAGCGGGACCCGTTCAACAGGGAGTTCGAAATGAAGCGGGCCGCGCTTGAAGCGCTGCAGTGCTACGGTACCGAGGAAGCGCTGCCCACGCTGCACCGGTTCGCGCGCCGTCGTCTTGTCGTCGGGTGGCGTGGCCGCGAACTCAGGCGACTGGCAGCGGTCGCCGCCACCGCTCTTTCCGGTGACGCGACACCGCAGGGCGACCCAATCACCGTGGCCTTGAGACGCGAGGTCGGCCGGCTGTGACCACGATGGCCGCCCGAAAGCCCGGGGAGGTCCCGAGAGCCCTCTCGCGGGCAAGGCGGATCGTCGCGTTGTACGGAGGCGACCATCCCGTGGCGATCCACGCCATGGCCGAACTCTTCGAGGTCGTCCAACACTACATGGCCGAGCGCCCGTCTGTCCGGTTGTTCGTCCACGAGGAATCGTTCTTTCTCGAAACCACCTTGCTGCTGGAGGAAAGTCTGCAGCTCCACTCCTTGATGCTCGAACTGGGCGAACGTGAAATCACCGTCATCGAGTTCCGCGTGGGGCTTGAACCTCAGGAACTGAAACATCTCATCGAGGTCTTGAATCTCCACGTCGCGGATCTGCAGCGCGCCGGCGGCGCGGCGGCGCGTCTCGAGCACCTCGGGGCACCCCATATCGTCGTCGGGCGAACCCACACGATCGGAGATCACACGGCACCGAAGATCGTGGACCCCAACGACGTCTACCGCGCGGCCCTGCGGGCCGTCGAGGAGTTGAACTTCCGCGCGTCAGATCACCTGCCGCTTCAGTATCGGAAAGCCCGGCTGGTCGTGACCTCTCTCATTGAGAGCGTGGCACGCGACAAACTGGCGTTGATGGGGATGACGGCCCTGAAGGACCATGACGAAGAAACCTGTCATCACTCGGTGCATGTCACCATCCTCTCGCTCATGATCGGGTCGCAGCTCGGACTCGACCGGGCGTCGCTGAGCACGTTGGGTCTGGCTGCCCTGTTTCACGACATCGGCAAGGTACGCATCGACCGGACGCTCCTCGCCAAGCCCGGGGAGTTCACGCCGGAAGAACGCGAGATCATGAAGCGGCACACGCTCTACGGCGCGCACCTGCTCCGAGAGCTCCCCGATCAGCTACGGCTGGCGATGGTCGTGGCCTTCGAACATCATGCCAACTACGACTTGAGCGGGTATCCGTCGATCACGGTCAAGCACACGCCCCACCTGCTGGCCCGAATCGTTCAGGTGGCGGACTTCTTCGATGCGGCGACGTCGTCGCGCCGCGTCTACCGGCGGCCGATGTTGCCCGGTGATGCCACGCGGTTCATCCTCGAGAACGCCGGCAAGGTCTTCGACCCCGTCGTCAGCAAAGTGTTTGTCCAGTTGATGGGGCTCTACCCCGTAGGCTCGCTGGTTGAGCTCGACACCGGAGAACTGGCGGTCGTAGTCTCTCCGGCCGAATGGGACGTGACGCGCCCGGGTGTCAAGGTGGTGAGCACACGGGCCGGCGAGAAGGTCGAACCCTACACCGTCGATCTGGGGATGGAACGCGAGCGCAAGATCGTCGACGTGTGGGATCCCGTCGACCATGGGCTCGAAACGACCGCCTACCTCTAGCCGCGGCGCCCGCCCCTCACGCCAGCCGGCGCGGGTATTCTCCGAAAAAATCGATCGTGGGCTGGAAGAATGCCGCATAGGGACGGGCTTGTTCTGCTGCGGGAACGAGCCCGAGCCGTTCGAGCACCTCTGATGAGAATCCGATGACCCGAGCGGCGATGGGCTTCATGGCCTCGTGCCGGACCGGCATGGACGAGATCCGCCGGCCGCGCGGGTCGTGAAAGTATCCATCGAGCCGCATGGTGAGCCATTCGGTCATCTCACCGGCCGACTCAAAGAGCGCCCCCGGGACCAGCTGCGCGTCCTCGCCGGCGAGTTCCGCGCTCAGGCGATGCGGGGATGCGGTGCAGTCGAACCGGTACGTTCGGTACGTGCGGCGCGCCGCGTCCCACTCGTGACGCAGCGTGATGGGGGCGCTGTACGTCGGCGCGTGGAAGAGGCTCCGCTGCACGTCGGCCTGTCGCGTCCCCATGACGACCTTGAAGAACCAGGCGCCCGCGCTGCCCGCGCGCCGGACGTACGTACGGTAATTCACCTGGGCGAAGGTCGCGCGGAGAAACCGCAGCATCGGCACCGATGGGCCGGCCTGGTGATTCTCGAACATGACCGCCGACACCAGCGCCCACGGAGTGCCCGAGGCGTCGCGGCGCAGGTCGAGCTCGAACCCTTCTGGGATATACGTGTGGACGCGTTCGGGCGGGACCGCGAAGCTGACCATGGCCAGATGGCGGAGTGGCGCGATGATCGGGGCGCGGCGCAATGACGGCAACAGCCTTACGAGGTCGTGGACGAGTGAGAGGCCTGCAGCAATCTGGCTCCCAGCAGGCGGGCCAGACCTTCGCCACCCTCCTGCATCACGATCTTGTGATTCCACGCAAACAGCGGTCGGGCCAGCGGCGCCAGCAGGTTCATCCAACTCTTCGTGGTGCTGACCTTCCAATCATACCGCACGATGGTGACAGAAGCCTGCGGCGTCAACTGCCACCGGCCCGTGCCGCTCAACTCGCCGGTGGACGCCGCCTCGAGGATCTGCGGTTTCTCGGCGCGCGTTGTGCGCAGGTTGAAGACCAGCGTGTACGGCAGCGCCGTCTTCCACTCGTGATGCCAGAGGCTGCCGACCCCGTTCTCGTCGCCCTCTTCTCGTTTCTCAACACGCACGACATACTTCCACCACGACGGCCAGCGCTCGGGGTGCGCGATCTCCTCCCAGACGCGGTCGATGGGGGCACCGATATGCCAAAGGGTCACGAAGGCGTATCGCGTCATGCAGTCTCTACGGTTACTCGCCCTTGCTCGGCGTCGAAGGCGTGGGACGATACGGCGCCGGGATGAATTCGACCCCGGGTCGGCGCTGACGGGTCTGAGGGTACAGTTCCATCAGCTCGTACATCTCGCGCGGCATCGCGTCGCTGACGTGCAACCCCAGGGATTTGGCTTCGTCATGGTTGATCGGGTAGTCGTGCGTCCAGTGGCCGTCACTCAGCGTGCGCGCCAGCTCGTCTGCCTTCTCCGGTGTTTGATGCTCCAGGAGCAGCTTGTACACCGTCTGATGGACCTGCTGGAGCGCCTTTCGTGCGATGTCGCCGAGGATAAGGGTCTGGTCATCGCGATTGGGGTTGGGCTGTTCGAGGGCCTTGAGGATCGACGCCGCGGGATAACTGCCCTGCGGGCCGCCCAATTGCGGATCGACCGGTCCGAGGACCGCGTCGGGATCCATCACGATCTCGTCGGCCGCCAGGGCGAGC
>JBGQGY010000234.1:0-3545 GCA_041497675.1 bacterium
ACGTGTAGAGCAGGATCAGCGCGATCACCTGGATGCCCATGAACGGCATCATGCCGGCGAAGATCTGGTTGAGGGTCACATGCGGCGGCGAGACGCCTTTGAGATAGAACGCCGCCATGGCCACCGGCGGCGACAGGAACGCCGTCTGGAGGTTCAAGGCCACCAGCAACCCGAAGAACAGCGGATCGATGCTGAAATGCTTCAGCAGCGGAATGAAGATCGGCATGAAGATGATGATGATCTCGGTCCACTCGAGCGGCCAGCCGAGGATGAAAATGATGAACTGGGAGAGCATCATGAACTGCACCGGGCTCATGTCGAGCGACAGTACCCATTTCTCGATCAGCTCCTGCCCGCCGAGCAGCGCGAATGCCGCCGCGAAAATACCGGACCCGACGAACAGCCAGCACACCATCGCGCTCGTCTTGGCGGTGAGGAAGGACGACTCCTTAACGATGACGCCGAGCTCCTTCACCGTGCTCCAGATCACCTTGCCGGTATTCTTGCCGCTGGACTTCCCCTCCTGCCAAAAGGCGAAGAAACGGTAGGCCCCCGCCAGAATGAACCCGCCGAACGCGCCCACCGCCGCCGCCTCGGAAGGTGTCGCCAGACCGACCACGATCGAGCCGAGCACCGCGAGGATCATCAGCGCCAGCGGGAAGAACGAGTTGAGCAGCATCTTGAATATCTCGAGCCGCTGCCAGTTGAAGCGCCAGTAGCGGACGACGACCAAGGCGATGGCGATGGCGCAAACGACCCAGAACCATGTCGGAACCGGGAGCCGTTCGGGTTCGACGACGGCCGCCTTTTCCACGACTTCGGGCTTCGCCGCCTCCGCCGCGGCTGGCGGAGCGACTTCTTTCACGCCTTCGGCGGGGGGTTCCTGGACCCCGGATTTTTCCGCTTCGATTTCCGTTGCGCCGATGAGGCCCGTCGGTTCCTGTTCCTCTACGGGCGCTGCGATCAAACCGCCCGCCTCGACCAACCCGGCGGTGCTGGCTTCGATCACCGGCGCGGTCGCCACCCGATAGGTGACGCCCAAGATGGCGACCATGGCGAGCGCCGGCAGCAGCGCGACGAAAAACTGCCCGAACACGGCGTGTTTCGCGACACCGGCGCCAATGCCTCCGGTGAGCGCACGCCACAGCCCCATCAACGCGTTGCGATGATGCGGCGCCAATCTTTGTGCCAAAGGCGAAAGCGGCACGTGCCGCTCGCTCTCGGGGAGCGGAGGCATCAAATGCGGCTTCCACTTGGCGAGCACGATGACGTACCCGATATAAAGTCCCGCGAGCATGAAGCCGGGAAGGAAGGCGCCGGCGTAGAGCTGGACCACGGACACCCCCGCCACGGCGCCATAAACGATCAGCATCACCGAGGGCGGAATCAGGATTCCAAGGCAGCCGCCCGCGGTGACCGCGCCCGCCGCGATCTTGACGTTGTATCCGGCCTTGAGCATCGCCGGGAACGCGAGCAGTCCCATCAGCGTCACCACCGCGCCGACGATGCCGGTCGCGGTGGCAAAGATCGCGCAAGTGACAATCGTCGCCACCGCAAGCGACCCCGGAATCCCCGCGGTGGCCATATGCAGACTCCTGAACAACCGGTCAATCAGCTTTGCCCGCTCAACGAGATAGCCCATGAACAGGAACAGCGGAATCGCGATCAACACGTCGTTCGACATTACGCCGTAGGTGCGCTGCACGAACAGGTCGAGGACCTGCTGGACGGCAAGCTGCGGGTCGACGCTGCGATAGTAGAGCCAGGAGAAGAACACGCCCATCCCCATGAGCGTGAAGGCCGTGGGAAAGCCGAGCATGATGGCCACCACGATCAGCGCCAGCATGAGCAGGCCCAGGTGGCCGTTGGTTATATTGCCCCAGGGCATGAATACAAGACTGGGGGTAATGATGATCGCCATCAGCGCGAAGCCGAACCAGAGTTCCTTGCGCAGCTTCACTTGTGGCGCTCCTGTTGTATGACGTATTTGTCGAGCTTCTGGATGTCCTCGTCCTTGACGTGCAGTTCTTTCTTCAGCTTGTCGACGTCCACTTCCTCGACGTCTATCTGGCGCGAGGGCCATTCGCCTTGCTTGAGGCAGATGATGCAGCGGACGATCTCGACGATCCCCTGCGCCATCAGGAACGCCCCGGCCAGCGGGATCACCGTCTTGAACGGATAGATCGGCGGTCCTTCGTAAGTGATGGTGGAGTGCTCGCTGATTCGCCACGAATCGGCGGCGTAATCGTAACCCGCGTAGGTCAGTGCGAACACGCCGGGAATGAAGAATACGAAATAGAGAGTGAGGTCGAGCGCCGCCTGGGTGCGCGGGCTGAAGAAGCCGTAGAGCACGTCGCCGCGCACGTGGCTGTTCTTCGACAGCGCGTAGGCGCCGGCCATCATGAACAGGGTCCCGTACATCATGATCATGAAGTCAAAGGCCCAGGCGCGCGGGGCGTCCAGCGCGTAGCGCGAGAACACTTCCCACGAGATGTGCAGCGTGAGCACCACGATGCAGAAGGAAAAGGCCTGGCCGACCCAGGTACTCAGCTTGTCAATGAACAGCAATAGTTTCTGCATGGACGAAACCCCTCAATGCTGTGGCGGCGGGCCGGGAATTTATTATATGCCACCTCCGCCCCGGGCAGTGGCATCCAAAAAAAACACCATCCGGGGTCGCCGGATGGTGTCTCAGGAGTGCAGCCTTAGCCCTTCTTCGGCGCCGCCTTCTTGGGCGCGAAGTAATGGTTGTACGCCATGCGCCGGTTAACGTTGGTGTCGAGGTCCCAACGTACCGCGCGCTCGGCGAACTTCCTCTGCGACTCGAGGACTTCATTGAATATCGCGTTGTCCTTGCGTTTCGCCACCGCCGCATCGTAACCATCGAGCTGGTTCTGCAAAATTGCGTCCGGGGTCTTGTAGAACTTGACGCCCTGCTTGGTCTGCATCTCGATGTAGTCCGTCGAGTAGCGATCGACCGCCTTCCACGACATATCCGCGGAAGCAGCCTCTACCGCGTTGGCGATGATCGCCTGGATCTTGGCCGGCAGCGCGTCGTACTTGGTCTTGTTGAACGTGACTTCGAACTGCTCGGCATTCTGGTGATAGCTCTGCAGCATGCACACCTTGGACACGTCCGGGAAGCCGAGCAGACGGTCGGAAGACGCATTGTTGAACTCCGCCGCGTCGAGCAGCCCGCGGTCCATGGCCGGCACGATTTCGCCGCCGGGCAGCGCGTTGACCGCCGCGCCAAGCGCGGTGAACACGTCAATCGAGATACCCACGGTACGGTACTTGAGGCCCTTGAAGTCTGACGACTTGGTGATCGGCTTCTTGAACCAGCCGAGTGGTTGCGTCGGCATCGGACCATAGGGGAAGGACACGACGTTGGCGCCGATGGACTGGTAGAGCTTGGCAAGCAGCTCCTTGCCGCCACCGTACTTGTGCCAAGCGAGCAGCATGTTGGCATCCATGCCGAAAGCAGGTCCCGAACCCCAGAGCGCCAGGGCGTTTTGCTTGCCGTAGTGATAGACGAGCACGCCGTG
>JBGQGY010000235.1:0-3514 GCA_041497675.1 bacterium
AGGTACAGTCGCGCGGCCTGCGCCATGTTCTCGCAGACGATCGAATAGATCCCCCAGGCCGTTCGCACGGCGTCAAGCCCGAGGGAGGCGCCGGCGCGAGAGAGCGCGGCCCGCGCGGCCGCGACATCCAGCCGCATCGTGCCGCCGAGAAACGCGTTGGGATCGAAGTAGCCCAGCGCCACACACGCGTCGGTGACCGTCGCCTCACCACCGCCAAAACCGTAACAGGCCGGGCCGGGGTCGGCTCCGGCGCTGTCCGGCCCCACCCGCAGCAGTCCCATCGCATCGACCGACGCGATCGACCCACCGCCGGCGCCGATTTCGATCATGTCCACCACCGGCGCGACGACCGGCAACCCCGAGCCCTTCTTGAACCGGTGCACGCGGGCGACTTCGAGCGTCGAGGTGATCTTGGGCCGCCCGTCCCGAACCAGGCAGATCTTCGCGGTCGTCCCGCCCATGTCGAACCCGACCAGGTCGGCGCGCCCAATCCGGCGCCCGAGGTGGCCGACAACCAGTGCGCCGGCCGCGGGTCCCGATTCGAGCATCCGCACTGGGAACCGTCGCGCGACGTCGGGGGTGGCCAGCGTTCCTGACGAGAGCATCAGCAGGAAGCGTCCACCAAACCCGCGCTCGGTCAGCGCCGCTTCGATGTGCCGGATGTAGCGATCCATCACCGGCTGCACGTAGGCGTTGCAGACGGTCGTGCAGGTCCGTTCGTACTCGCGGATCTCGGGGCTGACCTCGCTGCTCACCGAGATGAAGAGATGGGGAAACTCGCCGGCCAGCAGCTCGCGCACCGCCTCTTCGTGCGCGGCGTTCTTGTACGCGTGCAAAAAGACGACCGCGACCGCCTCGACGCCCTCATCCGCCAGCGCGGCGACCTGCGGCCGCACGGCGTCCACATCGATCGGGACGCGGACGTCGCCGTCGCGGGTCACGCGCTCACGCACTTCCAAGCGCCAGCGTCGCGGCACTAAGGGGTCGGGATAGCGGAGGAAGAGATCGTAGATGTCGTACCGCTGCTCTTTGCCCATCTCCAGGATGTCGCGGAATCCATCGGTCGTCAGCAGCGCCGCGCGGGCGCCTTTGCGCTCGATGATGGCGTTGGTGACCAGTGTCGTGGCGTGGATAAGGGTCCCCACGTCCGCCGGCCGGATGCCGGCGTGTCCGCACAGCTCGTCCAGCCCTCGGAGGGCGCCCTCCGAGGGATCGCGCGGGGTCGTCAGCACCTTGTGCCAGCGAAGCGTCCCGGTCGGCTCGTGGAGCAGCACCAGGTCGGTGAAGGTCCCGCCGATGTCCATTCCGACGCGATACGGTGACGCGGCCATCATCTCAGCGCGGACCACCCCAGTAGATCGAATTCTCCCGTCCAGGAGGGCGGCCCTGCACCAAGAACCACACTATTCACGATGAGTCCCGACCACGTCACTGCACGAGTGTTGCTGCGCCGGGACCGTGAGCCCCGTGTCGCATCCGGGCACCTCTGGATTTTTGAAGGCGAAATCGAAAAGGTCGACGGTTCCCCCGAGACCGGTGATCTGGTTGACTTGGTCTCGCTTGTTGGCCGGTTTCTCGGCCGCGGGTACATCAATGCTCGGTCCAGGATCCGCGTCCGGCTGTTGACCCACCGCGACGAGCCGATCGATGACGGCTTTTGGGAGCGCCGGCTGCGCGCGGCCCTCGCGCTGCGGCAGCGCGTCGTGTACGATACGACAGCCTATCGCCTCGTCTTTGGCGAGGGCGACCTGTTGCCCGGGCTCGTCGTGGACAGGTACGGCGACGTCCTGGTCGTGCAAACACTCACCGCCGGGATGGAGCGGCGCAAAGATCTTGTCGTAGATTTGCTGGCGCGGCTGACGGGAGTTGACTCCGTCTATCTCAGGAACGATTCCAGGAGCCGCCTGCGGGAAGGTCTGCCGCTCTACCGGCAGTTCGCGCGTGGTGAAACCCCGACACGGGTCGAGATCGCTGAAGCGAAGGCGCAATTTTTGGTCGACATCGCCGCCGGCCAGAAGACCGGCTGGTTCTGTGACCAGCGCGAGAACCGCCTCGCCCTCGCGCCGTTCGCCCGTGGCGCGCGCGTGCTCGACGCCTTCTGTTACTCGGGTGCGTTTGGCATCCACGCGGCTCTCCAGGGCGCCGCATCGGTGCTCGGCCTCGACGCCAGCCGGGACGCCGTGGCGCTCGCCGAACACCACGCGGCGTTGAACCGCGTCGCCGATCGCTGCACCTACCGCGCGGCCAACGCCTTCGACGACCTGAAGGCCATGCAGCAGGCCGGCGAGCACTTCGATCTCGTCGTCCTTGACCCACCGGCGTTTGCGCGCACAAGACAGGCAGTGCCCGAGGCGCTGGCGGGATACAAGGAGATCAACCTCCGGGCGATCCGCCTGCTTGGACCGGACGGAGTGCTGGTCAGCTGCTCTTGCTCATGGCACGTGGATGAGCAAATGCTCTGGGCCGCGATTCTCGACGCGGCGCAGGATGCCCGGCGCGATCTGCGGCTCATCGAGTTCCGCTCACAGGCGCGCGATCACCCGATGCTCGCGGCGATGCCCGAGACACGCTATTTGAAATGCTTCATCCTGCAGGCGTGCTCGTGATCTAGTGCGGGATGCCCAGCGTGGTGTAGATGCCGTTGAGCGTGCTGAGGCTCTCGGCCCGGCGCTTCTGGACGCACTCGGCCGCCGCAAGCCGCGCGTCTGCCATCCGCCGGACCTCGCCGGCGGCCTGCGCGCGGGAGAGACCGGTGTCGTCACCCGCCCCCGCCTCCGCCTCTCGGGCGAGATTCGCCCGCTGGTCGGTGGCCTTCGACGTGAACGCCGGGGCGAGTGTCGCTTCCGCCAACCGCTGCTCGAGCGCTTTCCGCTTGGCGTCGATCGTCGACTCGGACGGTACGATCGAAGCGGCCTCGTCGGGTGAGAATCCCGCCAGACCTGCGCCGCCGGGATCTTCGTAGTCCGCCCAGCACATGGCCGCATCAAGGAATCCTGAAGCCGCTTTGAGCATGACCAGTGTCACGTCGCCCTCGATCGGTTCCACACGCGGGAATGAGAGACGTCCGAAGTCGGCGACCGCCTTGCTGACCTCCACGACACCTCGGGAAAAGCGCACGAACGTATCGGCCCCGGCGACCTCTTCAAATTTCCGGGCGAGCGGCGCCGCCTTCGCCCGCAGATCCGACAGTTGATCGGACGCCTGCCGGCTGGCCGATGCGGCCGCAAGCAGGATCCCCACGGTCACACCGGCGAGCACGACGCCGATCGCCAGCAGAGAGGGGCGGACGCTTGATAGCTCGGGGCGAGTGATTATCATCGGTCCGTGAGTTGCTGTCATCATGATACCCGATTTTCGCGGATCTAACGATAGAGACGCGGATCCAACGCGTCCCGCAACCCGTCCCCGAGGAAGTTAAATCCCAGCACCGTCACGAAGATCGCCAGAATGGGAAAGAGTGCCAGGTGCGGTGCAATGTTCAGGTAGTCCTTAGCCACGAAGACCATCGCCCCCC
>JBGQGY010000236.1:0-3499 GCA_041497675.1 bacterium
ATGCAGGGTCAGGCGCAGCACGCCGTAGGTGTTCGTGTTGCGAACCTCCGAGTTCGGTGCGATCGTCGCGAGCGACGTGTGGTTGGCGCCGCCGGTCCCGACCACGAACTCCCGGATCCCCGACGTTGGATCAGCGACACCTGCGGGGGTCTGCCGAGCGAATCGTTCATAGATGTGGTCGTGCCCGGTCAGGACAAGGTCGACCCCCGCCGCGTAGAGCTGGTCCCAGAAGGACTTCGAATTTGACGCGGACCGGCCGCCCGAGCTGAAGAGCGGGATATGCCAATAGGCGAGCGTGCACGCCACCGGGTGGCTCGCCAGGTCCGCCGCCAGCCACTTGCCCTGGGGGGAGCTAGCGCTGCAGCCTCCCGCGTTGCCGCAGTTCGAGTTGAGCGCGATGAGGTGCCAGGTACCGATGTTGTAGCTGTAGTAGCCGGCACCGGGATTGCCCGCCGCAGCGCCGAAATAGGCGAAATGCCCGGCGGCGCCGGCGTTGGTCGCATCGCATCCCGTCCCGCCGGAAGTCAGGTACTCGTGGTTGCCGACAACCGGCCGGGTGATCGCCTTCGCTGCGCCCCAGCTTTTGTCATACGACGCGAGGAACGCACTGAGGCCGCCGCAGTAGTACTGGTTGTCTCCCAGCGGGAGGACCGCAGCCAGGTCGGGAGTCAGCAGTGCGGCGGTCTTCTTCTGATGACAGCTGTTGGTCGAGCCGTCGCCGTTGTTGAAGCTGGAGTTCGACGGATCGCAGGCGATGTCGCCGGCCGCAGCGATCACGGGATCGGCCGTCGGGGCGCCTGCCACGGGCGGGACCGGCACCGACGCGAGGCCGAATGCCATCATCACGCCAACGACAAAAGTGAGGCTCCGGCCCACGGCGCGACCGCTCTTGCGATCTGTACCAGGCATCGTCATCACTTGGCATTCGCCCGCCCGGCCGTATGACGGCCGATGTTTCGGGTGTCATACGATGATACCTCGTCCTGCAGGCCGGATGCGAACCCGCGCTGCAGGCCTGAGCGCGCTCCAGGACCACCACCTGGATCACCCGATGCGCCCATGGCGCGGTGGTGCGCGGCTCGCCGCATCGGGCAACCGGATTCACGTCGGCCATGCCCAGGATCCAGAACCAGAGTCGCCACATGGCAGGCAACGTAGCGTGCCCCATTTGCCACAGGAGCGCTGAGCGCTCCTAACAGCCAAGGTGCCAGGGCCCCGGGCACGATAGCGTCCGCCAGGCCTCCCTTCTTGTCCGCCGGGAGCGCTGAGCGCTCTCACCAGCCAGGAAGAAGAGATCCAGGCGTCCAAGTTGGCCGTTAGGAGCGCTGAGCGCTCTCGCGGCGCCCAGGGCCCGATGCGGCTTCAACCGGCGGGCTTCTCCTGGACGGCCCAGCCGTTCCCGTCGGGATCGTTGAAGAAGAAGAACGAGTTCCAGGGGCCGCCCTTCCCGTCAAGCCAGGCGCCGTTGTCCATATGGCGGACCGAAGTGACATCCACCCCGTGCCCGACCAGCTCGGCTCGGGCAGCCTCGATATCGGCGACGCACAGCTGCATGCCCTGCGACGAGCCCGGCGCCGCGCTGGAGAGCCCCGTGCCGATCGTGACCGAGCACCCGGATCCGCGAGGTGTCATCTGCACGACACGGAAGGCGTCGCCAAACTGCTGATCGACGTCGACGATGAAGCCGATCTGCTCGGCATAGAAGCGCTTCGCCCGGTCGACGTCCGATACCGGCACCACCACGACCTCGAGCTTCCAGTCCATCGCGCACCGTCCTCCTTGCCAGCAACTCTCACGACTTCGCCGCATCGTATCGGTGCCGGTTTACGCTGAGCGTAAGGAACGGCCAAGATGGCCGCCGACTCCCCTCGTCCTTGGCTACCGCTTACGCTCAGCGCATAGGACCGCAACGTTCGATCGGTCTCAGGGTCGATTCGAGCAGCACCGGCCCTCTGCTTGGCGATTAGTTACGCTCAGCATGATGCGAACGACCCGCGTCGTACGCTGCCGGTAAACGGAACCGCATCGGCCGGCATCTATGGGGTGAGTGGGAGGAGGTCTGCGTGGCGGTCCGACGCGAGCCGACTGCGCACGCCGTCCTGATCCGCGCCTCGACCGGTGACCCCGAGGCGCTCGCGCAGATCATGGCCGCCCACAGCGGTGACATGGCGAGGGTCTCTATGGTGATCTGCGGCGATCCGGACGTGGCCCACGAGGCGGTGCAGGCGGCCTGGGCCTCGGCTTGGCGGCGGCTCGGTTCCCTGCGCGACCCTGATCGGCTCCGCCCATGGCTGATGGCGATCGCGGCCAACCAGGCGCGCCAGCTGCTGCGGAGCTCGCGTCGACGCCGCGCCTACGAGGGCAGCCTAATGCCAGCAGTGCCCGTGGATCCTGGCGCACGCCCCGAGCTGCTCGACCTGGCGGAGGCCGTGTCTCGTCTCGAGCCCGATGAGCGGCGGCTCCTTGGCCTGCGTTTCGTGGGAGGCCTGACCTCGGAAGAGATTGCCCGCGAACTGGGCGGTTCCGCATCCGCGGTGAGGGGTCGCCTCGCACGGGTCGTGAAACGGCTACGAACGGACCTCGAGGATGTCTGACCGTGGCGATGATTTCGAGCGCGGGCTCGAACGGGATCTGCGGGAATGGACCGATGCGACCGTTCGACCGTCGAATTGGACCGATGAAGCTCGCGCCCTCACGGCTGCCGGCCAACCGCCGGACAGATCCTCTCGATCGCGGCTCATCGCGCTGAGCGCGGCGGCGATCGTGCTGATCGCGGCGGGCACAATGGCGCTCGTGAACCTTGTGCCGGGAATCGCCAACCTGGTCGCGAGCCCATCGTCGACGGCAGCGCCCAGCGGGACGGTCGCGCCCAGCCGGTCACCGGTCCTCGAACCGACCCCGCAGACGTCCACCCTGGCTGCCGCGCAACTGCCGCTGAACGAGCTCGCCTGGTGGACCGAGGGGTTCTACGGCTACGGATACGTCGAGCCTCCCCCCAGCGGCGCCTCGCCCCTCCCCGAGGCCTTCAAGCTGCTCCGTATCGGCACCCTGGACGGCCACATCTCCGCCGAGATCCGCCTGAACCCGGATTGGTCGCACTCCTCCGTCAGCGGCCCGGTCGGAACCGACGTGGTCGTCGCCAACGACGACCGCGCGCAGACATCGGTCTTCGCCGTGTCGGCCACCGATGGGATGCAGACCAACCTGTTCGTGACACCCGACCTGGTGCCCGCCGCGATCCTCTCGTGGGACGGGGCGACCGTCTACTACGTCAAGGCAGATCGAACCAGCGGTGCCGATGCCGGCCTCTGGTCTCGCCCGCGTGCGGGCGGGCCCGATACGCAGCTGGTGCCAGGACCGCTTGGCGAACCGATCGGCGACCCGTTCGGCGACGTCACCGTCTGGTGGCTGACGCTGAGTCCCGACGGCAAGACGCTCGTGGTGCAGTGGTGCCGGGGAGGGGTGGCGTGCCGCACCCACCTCGTCGACCTAGCGACCG
>JBGQGY010000237.1:0-3481 GCA_041497675.1 bacterium
ATGGAGTGCTGCGCGACGCCGTTCGGACCCTGTGCCGGCGGTTTCCCGACGAATACTGGCGCGGGGTCGACCGGACGCGGGCCTATCCCGACGAATTCGTCCAGGCGCTGACCGCTCACGGCTATCTGGCTGCGCTGATCCCGGAGACCTACGGGGGCGCGGGACTTTCGATCACCGAGGCCGGCATCATCCTCGAAGAGATCCATCGGTCCGGCGGCAACGCCGCGGCGTGTCACGCCCAGATGTATACGATGGGCGCGCTGCTCCGCCACGGCAGCGCCGCGCAGAAGACGCAGTATTTGCCGAAGATCGCGGCCGGCGAACTGCGCCTGCAGGCGTTTGCGGTCACCGAACCGGACGCGGGCTCAGACACCACCAGCATCAGGACGACGGCGGTCCGCCGCGGCGCGCGCTATACGGTCAACGGGCAGAAGATCTTCACCTCTCGCGTCCTCCAGTCCGATCTGATGATGTTGCTCGCCCGCACGACACCCATCGAAGACCTCAGCGACAAGACCGAGGGGCTTTCGTTGTTTCTTGTCGATCTCCGGAACGCGGGCGACCGGCTGCGTGTCGAACCCATCGAGACGATGTTGAACCATCATACGAATCAGGTCTTCTTCGACGGGCTCGAGGTTCCGGTCGAGAATCTCATCGGGGAAGAAGGCCGGGGCTTCCGCTACATCATCGACGGGTGGAACGCCGAGCGCATCCTGCTCGCGGCCGAGGCGGTCGGTGACGGCCGGTGGTTCATCGACCGCGCGTCGCGCTATGCGAGGGATCGTGTTGTCTTCGGCCGCCCGATCGGCAGCAACCAGGGGGTGCAGTTTCCGATCGCGCAGGCGTACGCCCACGTGGAGGCCGCCGATCTGGTGCGGTTTGACGCCGCGCGACGGTTTGACGCGGGCGAGCCGTGCGGGGCCCAGGCCAATATGGCGAAGTATCTGGCCGCGGAGGCGGCCTGGGAGGCCGCAAACGCGTGTCTGTCGACACACGGCGGGTATGGGTTTGCCGTGGAGTACGACGTCGAGCGAAAGTTTCGCGAGACACGGCTGTTCAAAGAGGCTCCGATCAGCAACAACCTGATCCTGGCGTATCTCGGCCACCGCGTCCTCGGGCTGCCCAGGTCGTACTGATGGTATAGGGAGGTAGGGGTGGTGCCGATCAAACCCGGATGGGTGGGACGCTTCTATGAGGACTTCGAGGTCGGCGACATCTATCGCAGCCGCATGGGCCGCACCGTCACGGACACCGACAACATCTGGTTCTCACTGCTGACGGTGAACGCGAATCAGATTCACTTTAATACCGAGTACGCTCGGAAGACCGAGTTTGGCCGCCCGCTCGTCAACAGCATTTTCACGCTGGGCGTCGTCGTGGGGCTCAGCGCCACCGACGTGAGCGAGAACGGGTTTGCGCTCGGCTGGGATGCGATCACCCTGCCGCATCCGGTGTACGCGGGCGACACGCTCTATGCTGAGACGGAAGTGCTGGAGACGCGTGAATCCCGCTCGCGCCCGCAGTGGGGGATCGTGAAGGTGCGTACGCGCGGCGTCAATCAGGACGGCGTCGTGGTGATCGAGTACACGCGATCCGTCATGGTCTGGAAGCAGGCGTTCGCCCCCAAGCGGGATCTCTTCCCAGGGCCGGCGCGCGAGTGAAGACTCCGCTGGAGTATGCGATTTGCTTCATCACCCGCGGCGAGCACATGTTGTTGGTGAACCGGCGATACCCGCCCAACATGGGGCTGTGGAATGGGGTCGGCGGTCGGCTCGAACGCGGCGAGGATCCGCATGCCGGCATCCTGCGGGAGGTGCGCGAAGAGACCGGCATCACCTTAGCGAGCGCATCGTTCGCCGGTGTGGTCACCTGGAGTGTGGACGCCGGCGTGACCGGCGGCATGCACGCGTTCGTCGTCGCGCTCGAGCCGGGGTTCGTGTATGAGACGCCGCGGCCGACCGAAGAAGGCATCCTTGACTGGAAGGATACCGTGTGGATCTTCGATCCCAAGAATCGCGGGGTGGTGCCAAACATCGCGCGCTTCTTGCCGCCCATGCTGGCCGGGGCGGCGCCCTGCATCCATCACTTCGACTTTCGGGACGGGCTGATCGTCGACTATCGCGTCTCGCCGATCACGCCGCCGCGGTAGGCGGCGCTGAGCCCGTCAGAGGGTTGGCGGCGAGCCACTCGAGCACCTCTGGGGCGTTGGTGTCCGGCGGGAACACGGGGTAGAAGACCTTTTCGATCGCCCCATCGCGGAGCACGAGCGTCAGGCGTTTGATCAGCGTCATCCCTTCGATGTCGAAGGTGGGCAGCCGCAGGGCCCGCGCCAACTCCAGATCTTCATCGCTCAGCAGCTCGAACGGCAGGTGCAGCCGCCTGACCGCCTCGTGCTGGTAGTCGGAGTCCTGCGTGCTCAATCCGAAGACCCGCACGCCCATCTTTCGATATTCATGGTGGTAATCCCGGAAGGCGCACGACTGCGGCGTACAGCCTCTGGCCCCAGGAATTTCGTTCCAACCCGTCGGTAGATCATGGTCCGGTTGGCCTGTACGTGGATAACAGTAGAGGACCACGCGTCCGGCAAGCAATGAGAGGTCCACGATCCGGCCGGCGGTAGACCGCAACACGACGGACGGGAGGGAACTGCCCGACAGATGGTCGCAGGCCCCGTCGTCAACAGGGACCGGCAGGTTCTCCGGGAGCGCGTAGATATTGTCCGAACGTGCCATCCGAATCCCTCCTAGCAAATCCCTCCGGCAGCGCGCAGGGCCGTCCGCAGCCGGCCCGCGTCGATCGCCCGCGGCTGGTCACCGCTCCGCACGGCCATCGCCGCGGCCGTGCCGGCCGCCTGCCCGGTCGCATAGCACTGTGGGATGACGCGTGTCGATCCAAAGGCGACATGATCGACCGAGATGCACCGCCCGGCGACCAGGAGCGCGTCGACGTCCTTCGGGACGAGACAGCGGTAGGGGATGTCATAAAACGGCGCGTTGATCTGCACCAGCTTCGTCCGCGTGCCGGTCGGGTCGTGGATGTCGATCAGGTACGACCCCCGCGCGATCGCGTCGGGAAACCGGCGCCCTTCGAGGCAGTCCTCGGCGGTGAGCACGTATTCGCCCGTGATCCGCCGTGTCTCGCGCACCCCGAGCTGCGTGCCGGCCTCGAGCATCCGCGCGTGCTCGAACCCCCGGCAGTGCGCGATCATAAACTGCATCAACCACCAGACCTGCCGGCGGCCTTCCATCTCGCCCTGGGTCAGGCTGTCGGGATCGGTGCCGTCCACACCGAGCACCCGGGTGACATTGATGCGCCACACGCCTGGCTCCGGCTCGCGATACAGGCTCAGGTATTCGCGGGGCAGCGTCCATTCGCCGCGCGCCCGGGCGGAGTGCACGACGCATTCATAGAGGCGTTCCCCCGGATGAACCTGCTGGTGTTCAGCGACCCATGCCTCCACCGCCGCATCGTCCACGCTTCC
>JBGQGY010000238.1:0-3451 GCA_041497675.1 bacterium
AGGATCTCCGCCGTCGGCTTGTAGGTCTCGATCTCCTCAGCCACCTGCTGCAGATCAATCAGGTCGCGAATCGGCTTGACGATCGACGCCGGCGTGATGCCGTGCTCTGCGTTGTACTGTTCCTGGAGCTCTCGCCGGCGGTTGGTCTCGGCGATCGCCCGGCGCATCGAATCGGTCACTTCATCGGCGTACAGGATCACGCGCCCGGAGATGTGCCGCGCCGCGCGGCCCATCGTCTGAACGAGCGAGGTGTCGGACCGCAGGAATCCTTCACGGTCGGCATCCAGGATGGCGACGAGCGAGACTTCGGGCAGGTCGAGACCCTCGCGCAGCAGGTTGATCCCCACGATGACGTCGTACGTCCCGAGCCGCAGGTCCTTCAGGATCTGCACCCGCTGCAGGGTGTCGATCTCCGCATGCAGGTAGTGGACCTTGAAGTCGAGCTCCTGCAAATAGGCGCTGAGGTCTTCGGCCATGCGTTTGGTGAGCGTGGTGATCAGCGTGCGCTCACCCTTACCCACCTGCGTCTTGACCTCGGCGATCAAGTCGTCGACCTGGCCTTTCGCCGGCCGCACGTCGACCTGCGGATCGACCAGACCGGTCGGCCGGACGATCTGCTCGGCCACGGTGGTGCTGATGGAGAGTTCGGCCTGGCCCGGGGTCGCGCTGACAAACACCGCCTGCGGGATCAGCGATTCGAACTCATCCCACGAGAGCGGCCGGTTGTCGCACGCCGACGGAAGCCGGAAGCCGAATTCGACCAGGTTCTTCTTGCGGGACCGATCGCCCTCGAGCATGCCGCGTACTTGAGGGAGCGTCACATGGCTCTCATCGGCCACGAGCACGAAGTCTCGAGGGAAGTAGTCGATCAGACATCCGGGACGCTCACCCGGGTTGCGCCCGTCGAGATGGCGCGAGTAGTTCTCGATCCCCGGGCAGGTGCCGGCCTCGCGCAAGAGTTCCATATCATACCGGGTACGGAACTCCAGGCGTTGCGCTTCGAGCAGTTTGCCCTGATCGCGGAACCACGCCAACCGCTCCTGGAGTTCCGCTTCGATCGACGCCAGGGCGCGCTCGAGGCGCTCCTCGGTCGTCACCCAGTGTTTGGCGGGCCAGATGGCCACGGCGTCCTTGGCCTCGTGGATCTCGCCGGTCAGCGGGTCGAGCTCGATGATGCGTTCGACCTCGTCGCCGAACAAATCGATGCGGACCGCGCGATCCTCATAGGCCGGAAAGATCTCGATCACATCGCCACGCACGCGGAACCGGCCGCGGGCGAAGTCGATGTCGTTCCGCGCGTATTGGATCTCAACGAGCCGGCGCACGATCTCATCCCGGGAGCGGCGCTCGCCGCGCCGGACCAGGAGCATGACTTCCTTGTAGTCCTCGGGGCGGCCCAGACCATAGATGCACGAGACCGATGCGACGACGATCACGTCGCGGCGCTCCATCAGCGCCTTGGTCGAAGCGTGCCGCAACCGGTCGATCTCATCGTTGATCGACGCGTCTTTCGCGATGTACAGATCGGTCTGCGGGACGTACGCCTCAGGTTGGTAGTAGTCGTAGTACGACACGAAGTAGCGGACCGCGTTCTTGGGGAAGAACTCGCGAAACTCGCTGTAGAGTTGCGCGGCGAGCGTCTTGTTGTGCGCAAGCACGAGCGTAGGCCGCTGGATCTGCTCGATCACGCGGGCCACCGTGTAGGTCTTCCCGCTGCCGGTCACGCCGAGCAGGGTCTGGTAGCGGTGCCCGGCGCGAAGGCTCGCGGTCAGTTCCGCGATCGCCTTCGGCTGGTCGCCGCGGGGGGGGTGTTCGGTCACCATCTGAAATGCGGGCATAAAAACAGTATACCAAGCGGAGCAAGGATCGTTCCACTGGTGGGTGTAAACGGCTAGAGACGCTCGGCGGTCGCCCCGTCCCCAAACAGAAAGGCGTAGTCACCGGGCTGCACGCGCGAGGGGCGGGTGCGGGCCATCATTACATAGCTGGGCTCGTACGGCGCCCGGACGGTTTCGAGGACCTCAAACGTGTACGGAGACAGCACGCGGCCGAGCACCGTGCCCCGCGCCAGGGGGCGTCCAAGCACGTCGCTGCCGAGGTCCGGCACGAAGAAGCCGCCCCGTGTGGGCCGCACCGCGGTCCCCTGTCGAATGAGCACTTCGGCCTGCGACGGCGCCGGGGTGCCCGCCACGACACCGGCGTAGCGCAACACGTTCAGGGTGTGTTGGACGGTGCGGGTCAGACGCTCTGTGCCAAAGGCCGGCGACCCGCCTGATTCGAAGACACACCAGGGGATACCGCGACGTTCGGCCTCGCCGGGAAGCGTCCCCCCGGGCAGCGGCGTCTCCCACAACACCCGTGCGCCGGTCAGGAGGGCCAGGGCATGGATGCGCCTGGTGAGCTCGCTGGTCTGCGGCCGCGTGTACGCGTAGTCCACTTCTGTGGCGTCCGCGCCGCAGTGGTAGTCGAGCAAGAGATCGAGGCGCGCAAACAGAGCCTCCGACAAGACCGCGGCGAGTTGCTCAGTGAACCACCCGTCGCGTCGGCCGGGAAAGACGCGGTTCAGGTTCATCATGTCCAGCGGTGTATGGCGGGTCCCGGCCTCGAACGCCACCGGGTTGGCGACGGGGATGAGCAGGATCGTCCCCCGGATCTCCGCGGTATCGAGCTCGCGGGCGACGGCGCGCAGTGTCTCGAGCGCAAACAACTCGTCCCCGTGATGCGTCGCGACCAGCGCCACGACGGGCGCCGGGGCGTCGCTCGTGCGGACGTGGACCGCCACCTGCAGCGGGTGTCCCGTGGCCATCGTCGTCACCGGTAGCCAAGCCACTCCACGCTCGCGTGGACCAAACGTCTTCCCTGCAACAACCACCATGAAGGTCCTCCCTTGTGCTCGTCAGGTCTACAACCGCAGGCGCGGGTCGGCGCGGTCGCGGAGCCAGTCGCCCACGAGCCCAACACTCGAGACGATCAGCACGATCGCAAGACCCGGAAACGTCTCGATCCACCAGGCGTTCCAGATGTAGTCGCGCCCCTCGTTGATCATGCCACCCCAACTCGGGACGGTCGGCGGTACCCCGAGGCCCAAGAACGACAGCGCCGACTCGGCCAAGATGAACTGCGCAAGTTGGATCGTCGCGACGGCCAGCAGGATCGGGACCAAATTGGGAAACAGGTGCCGGACGATCACGCGCGTGTCGTCGCCCCCGAGAGCATGGACGGCCACGATGAACTCGCGCTCTCGCAGCGCCAGCACCTGAGCCCGGATGAGCCGCGCATACGTCACCCACCCCGTGACGGCCAGCACGACGATCACCGAGCCCACACTCGGGCGCAGCACCGCGATGAGCGCGATCGCGAGCAGCAGCGTGGGAAACGCCAGGGTCATGTCCACCAGACGCGCGGTGATCAGGTCTGGGACGCCCCCAAAGTATCCGCCGAGAATCCCCGC
>JBGQGY010000239.1:0-3436 GCA_041497675.1 bacterium
CGCAGCCAGTACGTCACAATACTGCTGATCGTGGCCGTCGCCCATTTCTGGTGCTCGGCGGGCCGGTCCTTTTTTGCGACAATGACCCCCGAGGGAATCAACAGGAACAGGCTAACGACCGCCGGCATGACCGACCTGATGATTTCGCGAATCAGGAAGGTATTCGGCGCCAGGGCGGTGGCGGCCGGCGCATCATTGCCTGCGGGCATCGGGGCCGGTGCGGCCGCCGTAGGTGCCGGCGCCCGCATTTGCGCGACCACGATCTGGACGGCGCCAAACGCGATGGCGCCCAACCCCACGACGCCGAGAACGATGACCAGAATCACCGAGAGTTTGGACATGGGAGGCTCCTTGTCACACGGGTGTTAGAGTTGCCAGTCTTGCTTTAGGGTGAACATCTTACGGTAGAACACCTGTCCACCCCCGACGTACATGAAGAATTCCACCTGATCAGTGGTCAGTTTCCCCGCCGGGGGATTGTTCAGACCGAACACGAGTTCGAGCGAGGCCGTCCCGCTGCTCGCGCCGATCGGCGCGGGGCGATAGCCGAACCACTTCAGGCGATTGCCGCCTGCGAGGACGTCCGCCCCCATCCAGATGTTTTGCTTGCCCAACGACGAGGCGTACGTGTACGCGACGCTGAAGCGGACCCTTGACGGTGCGAGCCGTTCTGTCACGCAGTTCACCAGGTCATCAGCGGTGGCGCTGGGTTTTTCACCCGCGCTCGCGGGTCGACACTCCGCGGTGGTGGCCGCCGCGACTACGGCCGGCGGGGCTGATGACCCCGGCTGCGCCGTTGCGGTCAGGATCGAGACCAACACCGTTACCAGGGTCAGGATTGCCGTTCTTCGCATCAGGTCACCTCGCATGAGTGCGTATCACCACGCCGTCTTCGCCAGCGTTTTCAGGCGGCCGAGCGACTCAGCCAGATACCCATCGAGGACCGCGGCCGAGCCGTCGTCCTTGATCGATCGAAACGGATCCGGGCCCGGCGGCGTCACTTCGAGCACCGCGGCGCCGCCATATCCGACGTCCCGGAGGGCCGTCATCACCGCGGCCAGGTCCAAATGCCCTCGCCCCAGCGCCTGCCGGTTGCTGTCGGCGAGGTGCACGTGCCACAGCACCGGGGCCGCGGCCCGCACCGCGCCGGGCACATCGGTCTCTTCTATGTTCGCATGAAACACATCGACCGTCAGCCCGACCCAGGGCGAGCCCACGCCGGCGACATACGCCAGCCCCTCGTGCACCGTCGTTACTAGATACGCTTCATACCGGTTCAAGGGTTCCACGGCAATCCGGATCCCGAGGCGCTCCGCGGTCCGGGCGGCGGCGCGCATGCAGTCTATCGACCAGGCCCATTCGTCGCGCCGTGTGGCGACGGGGCTGAGGCGCGTTTCGCCCGACGGCAGCATCTGCACCAGCGGGGCACCGATCTCGGCCGCAAAACGCAGACAGTCTTCGACGTAGCGCACCGCCTGCGCACGGATCACCGGATCGGGATTCGCGAGATCGCGCGGCGTCTGCGGATACATGCACGACGCGGTCAGCGCCAGCGGCGCCAGGTGATGCCGGTCGAGCAGGCGGCGGATCTCGCCGGGCGCCCATCGGTCCGGCTCTCCCGGCAGCTCGACGCCCTCGTAGCCGGCGGCCGCGATCCGCGCCAGCGTCTCCTCGAGCGGCGCATCGCCGTAGATCCAGGCACAGACGCCAACACGCATGGCTAGCCCTTCACCGCACCGGCCGTCAGTCCTCGGATGAAGTGCTGCGAGAGCACGACGTAGAGCAAGATGACCGGGAGCGCCGCCAGCGTCAGACCCGCGAAGAGCGTGGCGTAGTCGGTGTAGTACTGGCCGAAGAAGACCGTCATCCCCTGCGGCAGCGTCTTCCGGGCATCCGTCTGGATAAAGACCAGCGGGAAGAAGAAGTCGTTCCAGATCGGGATCGCGTTGTACACGGTCACGATCACCAGCGCCGGCCGCACCAGCGGCAGCATGATGCGCGTGAAGATGCTCCACTCGCTCGCCCCGTCGATGCGCGCCGCGCTGTCCAGGTCGACCGGCACCGTGCGGAAAAACCCCGTGAGGATGAAGATCGCGCTCGGCAGCCCCGACGCCGCGTAGATCAAGATCAGCGACCACAGCGAGTCCAGCAGCCGGAGGTCGCGCATGAGGATGAACAGGGGGATGATCCCCAGCCGGATCGGCAGCATCAACCCGCTGAGAAAATAGAGGTAGAGCATGTCGTTGCCCTTGAACTGAAAGCGTCCCAGCGCGTAGCCCGCCATCGACCCCAGCGCGACCAGGATCGCCACCGCGATTACCGTGACGATCACGCTGTTCTGGAAGTAGCGTCCGAAGTGCGCCTCGACCCAGACGCGCTGGAAGTTCTCGATGCGCCAGATCGCCGGCAGGCCGAACGGCTGTTGAAAGATCTCCCGCGTCGACTTAAACGCCGACAGCCCCATCATGAGCATCGGCAGCAAGACGAGGAGCGCGTTGGCGACGAGCACCGCCTGTACCATCGGCGTCCAGGGCGAGCGGCGCATCAGTACACGACCTCCCGGCGCCTCAGGAACACCGCGCCCAGGGTCGAGACCGTCACCATCACCATGAACATCAGCACCGCGACCGCCGACCCAATGCCGATATCCTGGAGCCCCGTATCGACCTCACCGAAGGCCGTGCGGTAAAAGAGCAGCCCCAGCACGTCGGTCGCGTGGTTGGGCGACCCCGAAACACCGTTGACCACGTAGGGCAGCTCGAACCAGTTGAACGACCCGATGAAGGTCAGGATGACGATGATCGTCACCGACGGCGCCAGCAGCGGGAAGATGATCCGGCGCATGACGTCCCATTCGCGCGCCCCATCGATGCGCGCGGCTTCGAGGAAGTCATCGGGCACCGCATTGATCCCGGCGAGAAAGACGAGCGTGGGGAAGCCCACCCATCGCCAGGCGTTGATCAGGGTGAGGGTGAGCAGCGCCGTCTGCGGGTCGCCCAGCCACGCCCGCGCGAGCCCGCCGGCACCGGCCGCCACCAGGGCCTTGTTCAGGATGCCAAAGACCGGGTTGAGAAACAGCGACCACATGAACCCGACGATCACCAGCGACAGCGTCACCGGCAGGAAGAACACCACCCGATAGAACCGCGCTCCCCACGGGCCGCGCGAGAGCAGCAGCGCGATCGCCAACCCAGACACGTTTTGGATCACCATCGTCAGGACGAAGACGACGATGTTGTGCATGAAGGCGTTCCCCAGCAGCCGGGGATACGGGAACGTCGACAGCAGCCGGGCGAAGTTGCCCAGACCGATGAAGCCGCGCCGGCCGATGCCTTCCCATGCGAACAGGCTGTAGGCCAGCGCCGAGAAGATCGGGTAGGTGATAAAAATCGCGAAGAGGATGAGCGCCGGTGCGAGGAAGATGGCCAGCCACAGA
>JBGQGY010000240.1:0-3418 GCA_041497675.1 bacterium
GTGAACAACGCCTCGACTCCGGGCGGGTTGGTGCGTGGGGCTCTGGCGGACGCCGACGAGAGCGCGCTGCTCGAGGACATCAACACCAAGGTGCTCGGCTACTTGCGGTGCGCCAAGGCCGTGGCTCCCCACATGCAGCAGCGTGGTTGGGGTCGGATCATCAATATCGGAGGGCTGTCCGGCCGCCGCTCGGGGAACATCAGCGGCTTGCGCAACGCCGCCATCGTGCACCTGACCAAGACGCTTGCCGACCAGCTCGGCGGCCATGGAATCACCGTCAACCTAGTCCATCCGGGTACCACGCGGACGGAGCGCACCGGCGAGGAGACCGAACGCCGGGCCGCGAGCAACGCCATCCGCCGCATCGTCGATGCCCAGGAAATCGGTCAGGTCGTGACGTTCTTGGCGTCGACCAGAGCCGCGTCCATCACCGGCGTGGCCATCGACGCCAGCGGCGGCTCCATCCCCGTGATGTTCCAGTAGCTCCGTCGAGTGCCTGTACGCCTGCGAGCAGGCGCCCATGATGCAGGTCGACGACCGCTCCGAAGGCCTCCTCACCCCGGACAAGGTCGACCGTATCCTGGAGGGGTTCTCGTGAACCGTCTGACGTCAGCCCTCCCGGAGCATCCGGAAGAAGTCTGCCTGGGTGACCCGCGCTTGACGGAGCATCTGGTGGAACAGGCGCGTCGGGACGTCGCGAGCCACCTGATGGCTCAGGCGTACCTGGAGGATCTCCCCGCCAGGCAGGGTCTTCTCCCACGTCTCGTGCTTCTTGCTCGGAAGCCGGCGCGCCGCAGGACCACCCGGAACTCGCCGTAGGTGGCCGTCGGCATCTATGCGTCGAAGAGGCTGCGCGCTCCCCGAGGAGTGGGATCGATGCGGAGGGCCTGGACGTACGGCACGTGGGCGGCGCGATTGGGACTCTGGCTGAAGCGGTCGAACTCGGCGGCGTACTGCTCCGAGTAGTCGAGTGCCATCTCGATCAGATCGGCGAGCGCCGCATCAGGTGTGGTGCCCTCGGTCGCAAGATCTAGCTCCGGGCAGAATGCAACGAAAGCATCGTCGCACGGCTCGATGATCGCGGTGAGCTTCGTGTGGGCGGGCTTCAGGACAACTGGCATGGCGATCTCCCTTTGGCGTAGGTCTCATCGTAGCATGCGCGAGGAGAAGCTGGCTGGGGTCGGATCATCAACATCGGCGTGTTGTCCGGCCGCCACTCGGGGAACATCAGCGGCTTGCGCAACGCCGCCATCGTGCACCTGACGAAGACCCTCGCCGACCAGCTCGGCGGCCACGGGATCACCGTGAACCTCGTCCATCCCGGCACCACGCGGACGGAGCGCACGAGTGAGGAGACCGAACGCCGGGCCGCGAGCAACGCCATCCGCCGCATCGTCGATACCCAGGAAATCGGTCACGTCGTGACGTTCTTGGCGTCGACCAAAGCCGCGTCCATCACCGGCGTGGCCATCGACGCCAGCGGTGGGTCCATCCCCGTGATGTTCCAGTAGCTCCGCCGGCCACCCCCGCCGGTGATAGGCGTGCGCCCGCGCGCCGGTTTGAGCATGCTAGACTGACCGGCCTATCGAATTCTCGTTGGCGGTACGAGGGAAAGTGCACGACCCAAGCGGGACGATTTTCAACATCAGGGAGGACTGCCCATGTTTTCGTCCATCGTTCGCTTTGTCTCTGTTGCGTTCGCCTGCGCGCTCGCCACGCCCGCAAGCGCCGACCTGCTCGCCCGCAAGGACCTGTCGCTCGCCACGGCTTTGACCATCGCGACCACCGCCGCCGAGACCTGCAAGGCGCAAGGCTATCGCGTGTCGGTGACGGTGGTCGGCCGCAACGGGGAAGTGATCGTTCAGCTCCGCGGCGACAATGCCTCGCCGCATACCATGGAGAACAGCTTTCGCAAGGCCTACACCTCGCGCACCTTCCGCATTCCCTCGGGCGAGATGGTCAAGCGGTTGAAGGACAATCCCCAACTCGGCGCGATCCACCTGACCAACGTGATCGCCGCCCAGGGTGCGCTGCCGATCATGGTCGGAACGGACGTCATCGGTGCTGCCGGCGTCTCCGGCGCTGTCACGACCCCCGACTCGCCCGTCGGCGTGAAGGACGAAGCCTGCGTCAAGGCCGGCATCGACAAGATCGCCGACCAACTCAAGTGAGCAATGTCCGTCTCCCGTCAAACTCGGCATCCAGCGGCCGGTCTGCTGCGCAGCCCGCCGCTGACGCCGGCCGTTGGGTATCGAGTACGCTCACCCCTACCCGTTGAGGCTCGCAGTGAACGCAGAATCAAAGCAATCCGTCTTTCGTGCACGGGTGATGATCGCGCTTACATTCGTCGGACTTCTGCTCGCTTGCGCTGTGAACGTTTGGGCCTTCCGAACCTTCTTTGATCGAAGCTACATCGAGTGGTATTCGAACGCCGGGCCGTTCATTGCCCTAGCAACCGCAGCGTTCGGGGCAGCTTGGGGCGGGCTTGACAAGAATCCAGCACTGGTCTCCGCAAATCCTCTCGCCTATGTCGGTGCATGTCTTCAGGTCGCCGGCCTCCCTCTCATTGCAGTTGGTGCGCACCTGCGGTCAAAAAATCGCCTGCGGCCGATCGGAATGGAGGTCCTTCCGGTCTTTGTTCTGACGCTATCGCTAACCGTGGCGATGCTCGCCTGGCTACTATTTGTAGTACCTGCGCAATACTTTCTCTTTCTTCTCGTTGGCGCTCTATCGCGGATTGCATTGACATCCTCTGCGCAGATATCCGCTCGGATTCAATCAGGGCGAGTAGAGCTCGCAGAGAGCGCCCCTGCCCCCCGGCCGAAGCCAGAAGATGGCTGGTGGGATGCAAGCATGCGACACAAGCCAGTAACCCTGGCAAGTGCATTTGGTGCGGCGCTGCTGTTCCTGCTGAGTCTGCTTTGGAGATAGCGGCAATGCGACAGATGCCGATACCTAACCCTTTCATCGAGCGGACCCACGCTGGCAAGCCGGCGCGGTCCGCTCGTGTCAAGCGTTAGCGGGCAGAGGAGGGAGCCACATGCTTGAGTCGATCCAACAGTTGGCGCCATGGGCTTCCGGTCTGCCGCTGATTCCAGAGATCACTATTACCGCCATCGTTCTTTTCTCGGCCGCACATTTCTGTACCAATAAGTGGATGCCGGCCCGTCAAGTTGGGGTCTACGAACGTCCATTTGGCTTGACAGCGTCTGGCTAGCCTAAGCGTGCCGAGAGGCGCGCGGGGTCGCGCAGGACCTTAGCCAGCAGCGCCGCCTAAGGATTCCTGGGAGCGACCGAGATCCGGTCACGCCACCGGACAAAGAGAAAGAAGAGCATCTGCCAGGCGCGTGTGGCTGCCGAGGGCCGCCAGTAGCCCGCCAGCGAGGTGACCAAGGCGCGGAAGATGCGCTTCGGCGGA
>JBGQGY010000241.1:0-3417 GCA_041497675.1 bacterium
GGTCACACGAATCCGCGCCGCACAATTCCAGATCAAGCCGTATATCACCCGGGTGGTGTTCGACCTCGACCAACCTGTCGACGTGCGCATGACGACGGCGGTCGCGACGTTTGCGATGACGCTCGATGTGACCCCAAAGATCCTCGCCGCATCTGTCAGACCCGCCGCGCCGACGGCGCCGGTTCCCCTGCCACCGATTGCCCCGGCCCCGCGCCCGGCGCCCGTCAGACCGCCCGAACCCGGCCCCGCACCGTCGCCGCTCGAAGACGGGCGCGATCCCCAGACGCTGCTGCCGCCGCCGCCGGTCGTCCCTGACGTGCCCGTCGACGACGGGACCCTGCGTATCACGCAGGTGCGCATCGAGCAACTCAGCGGACGGTTTCGTATCCTGATCGAGGGCAACAGAACCTTCGAGTACACGGTGCGCGAATTCATCGAGCCCGACCGCGTGGTCATCGACATCGCCGGCGCCGTGTTCACACCGGTGAAACAGGAGATCCCTGTCGCCGGTGCCGTGGTGAGTGAGATCCGGGCGGCCCAGTTCCAGGCCGACCCCGACATCACGCGTGTGGTCGTCGTCCTGCGGCGCAAATCCGCGTATACGATCGCGCCGGTCGGCGACGGCAGCAGCGTCGTGGCCATCGAGGTTCCCGAGCCGGGCCTGCGGGCGCACGTGGTCGCGATCGACGCGGGGCACGGCGGAAAAGACATGGGCGCGACCGGTCCGTCGGGATTGCTCGAGAAGGACTTGGTGCTCGACATCGCGCTTCGGGCGCGCGAGCTACTCGTCCGGGCGGGCATCCGCGTCATCATGACGCGCGAGACCGACGCGTTCGTCGAACTCCCCGACAGACCACGGCTGGCGAAACAACAGGGCGCGACCGTCTACGTGAGCATCCACGCCAATGCCTCCACGCGGGCGGCTGCCAGCGGCTCGGAAACCTACTACCTGAGCCCGCAAAGCCTCATGCTCGCGCAGATGGTGCAGGATGAACTCGCGCGGATCAGTGGGTTGCCCAACCGCGGCGTGAAGACCGCCAACTTCCTCGTCCTGCGCGAAAGCGACGTGCCGGCGGTGCTGGTCGAGGTCGCCTACGTGTCTAACCTGGACGACGAGAACCGGCTGCGGACGGTCGTCTTCCGCCAGCGTTTGGCCGAAGCGGTCGTACGCGGGGTGCAGCGCTTCCTGGCCGTCTACCCGGTGCCCGCGAACTGATGCCGAGAGCCGACGGGCGGCAGCCAGACGAGCTGCGGCCCATCCAGATCACCAGGAACTTCATCGCCCACGCCGAGGGATCGGTATTGATCACGCTGGGGCAGACGCGCGTAATCTGCACCGCGACCGTTGAAGAGCGGCTCCCGCCGTGGCTGCGGGGCGCCGGGCAGGGGTGGATCACCGCCGAGTACAGCATGCTGCCGCGCTCGACGCACGAGCGCACACCGCGCGATCCCGGCCGGCAGGGTGGGAGAGTCCACGAGATCCAGCGGCTGATCGGCCGCGCCCTCCGGTCGGCCGTCGATCTCGACCGGTTGGGCGAGCGGATGATCACGATCGATTGCGACGTGATCCAGGCGGACGGCGGCACCCGCACGGCCGCGATCACCGGCGCCTTCGTGGCGTTGGTCGACGCGCTGGCCCTGCTGCGGCGAACCAACATCTTGGCGTTGTGGCCGCTGCGCGACTTTCTCGCCGCCACCAGCGTCGGCATCGTCGACAACGAGATGCTCCTCGACCTCACCTTCACCGAAGACTCGCGCGCCAGGGTCGATTTGAACCTGGTGCTGACTGAGGCGGGGAAGATCGTCGAAGTCCAGGGCACCGCCGAGGGACTCCCGTTCTCGCGGCCGGAACTGCTCACGCTCCTGGCCCTGGGTGAGAAGGGTATTCGATCGCTCATCGAGGCGCAGAAGGCCGCCCTCGCGGACGTGCTCTCGACCCTCCCCACGTAGCGTGGTTCCGATCGTTCTGGCGACGCGCAATCGCGGCAAGGTCCGCGAGATGCAGGCTCTGCTCGTCGGTCTGCCGGTGCGGACACGCACACTGGATGACTTGCCCGACGTGCCGATCCTTCCCGAAACGGGAGACACGTTCGAGGCGAATGCCAAGGAAAAGGCGGAGCTGGTGGTCCGCCTGACCGGGTGTATCAGCATTGCCGACGATTCCGGCATCGAGATCGACGCGTTGGGCGGCGCCCCGGGTGTCCAGTCGGCGACGTTTCTCGGCCCGTCGGCCACCGATGAGGACCGCAATCTCTGGGTGCTGAGGAAACTCCGCGGCGTCGCCGGCGGGTTGCGCACGGCCCGGTACCGCGCGGTGATCGCGGTGGCGGCGCCGGACGGATCAATCCGCACCTTCGAGGGGACCTGTGAAGGTCGGATCGCCGAAGCGCCGCGGGGCGAGGGCGGGTTCGGCTACGATCCGATCTTCGTCGTGCCGGCCTATGGCCGGACCATGGCCGAGTTGCCTGCCGAGATCAAGAACCAGATCAGCCATCGGGCGAAGGCCATCGCGTCCGCACGTGGCCATCTCGAAGCCCTAGTCCGAGACCTGTCCTGAGGCAGGAAGAGCCGGCGACCTCGACCAAATATCAGACAGATATGGACCTCAAGCCATTGCTGCGATACTGGTCGCTCACCTTTGCCGTCTTCGTCTTCTATTTCTTTGCGATGCTGGTCGCCGCGATGGACGTCTTCGATGAGCTGGCCGAAGCGGCGCGCAAACGACGTGCCGCCGCGAAGGGGCCCGTGCTGGATCCCAACCCGCTGGCCGGGAAGAACGTCGCCGCAACGCTGCTGCCCGGTCCGGGACAGCGCCTGGATGCGAAGCGCGAGTGGGTGGCCAATCTGGCGAACGCTCTGGTGACACGGCTGGGCGCCGAGCAGAGGATCAGGACGGTCGTGCTCGAGGATTCGAAGGGACATCCGCTCGTGCACTTCAGCGATGGGAAGCGTGTGGAGACCTACCGGGTGGATCGGACGCTCGTCGAGGCCGGCATGGCGGGCGACACCGCGAAGGTCGAAGAAGTGAAGGAACTTTTGGCCCGCCACGTATCGGCCGATTTTCTCGGCATGGAGTCAATCCGCCCTCCGCGGACCACCGAGCTCGCCCGGGAGACCGTCCCCAAGGGTGGTGCGGCGCCCGCGGCATCGCCGACACCGGCCGCTCCCGCAGCGGCGGCCGCAGCCCCATCGGGCGAAGCGCAGTTGAGCCGGGAGGAGCGTCTGGCAGCGGCGAGGGCGAAGGCCGAGGCGCTCAAGAAGGCTCGGGAACAAAACCCGCCGTCTTAGGACTCAGACCAATTACGAGGCTGGGCGAATCAGCCTTCGCACCCGGAGCCTCGGCCTCTACCAATAGCCTTTGGATGTTGGCCCTCGGCAACGGGTGCTCAAGCTGACCCGCCCAGCCCCGGAACCGAA
>JBGQGY010000242.1:0-3374 GCA_041497675.1 bacterium
AGGGCACGCGACTAAAACACGCAGCCTAGAGTTCCTTGATCTTGCTGGTTCAAATCTGGGGCCCGCAACCACTTGCAGGCAAACAGGTCGCTAGGCTTCTGCTTCGAGATCGCGATCTAAACGCGTGTTTCAGTCGCGACCACGTTTTCACCAAATGTCTCAGCAGCTTTGCGCTCACCGTTAGTCGCCCATCGCACCGGCGCGGCGCCGGCGCGATGGCTAGCCTGCGTCAGACCGCTGCCTTCAACCAGCTCAACACGTCGCGCGTTACTTCGTCGCGGTTCGTTTCGTTCAGCACTTCGTGGCGCGCCCCGTCGTAGAACTTGTGGCTGACTCGCGTCAAACTCAGCGCCTGATAACGGTCGAGCAGCGCCTGCGTGCGTTTGAGGTTTCCGCCCACGGGGTCGAGCGACCCTTGAATCACGAGAACGGGCAGCGTCTTCGGAATGCGCGCCTCGCGGGCTGGGTCACGCAGCACCGTGAAGCCCTGAAAGATATCGCGCACCAGCTCGTTGCTGAACGGGAAGCCGGCTTGCGGGTCCTGCTGATACTTTTGTACTTCCGCCGCATCGCGGCTCAGCCATTCGAACCCGGGTTGGCCGGTGAACGGCTTGTTGAAATCCTTGAACAGACTGGCCCAGAACTCGGACGGACCGAGCGGCGCCGCCTTCGTCGCGCCCTCGAGCGCAGCGATTAGCTCCTGCGGCGGCGGCGGACCGTACGCCGTGCCGCTCATTACGACCGCATCGATCAACTCCGGGCGGCGCGTAATGTAATCCTGCGCAATGAACGATCCAAGGCTGTGACCGAACAGCACGAGCTTCGCGCCCGGGTTCGCTTGACGAATCAGTTGACTCAGCTGCTGCTCGTCCTCGATGAAGTGATTCCACGCATCCGGCCCGCCGTCGCCGAGCTGTCCCGAGCGCACACGCGTGCGGCCGTGGCCGCGATGGTCGGTCGCATAGACGGCGTAACCTTCGCTGACGAGCGTTTTCGCGAAGCGATCATAGCGCCCACTGTGCTCGGCGGCGCCGTGCACGATTTGCACCACGGCGCGCGGCGACGCGGGACCCGCCCAATAGCGATAATGGATCTCAGCGCCGTCGGATGCCCGAAACGAGCGCCATTGACTGTCCGCCGTCGGTGTCGTGCCGACGTTGGCGCAGGCAGTCACCGTCGCCGCAAGTATCGCCGCACCGACAACAGCCAGCCTGACCTGATTTTCTCGCTTCATCTATAACCTCCTAATGAATGGTGTCGTGGTAATTGATACGAATCTGGCACCACCTTCGGGATCGTGGGCATTCAAGCATTGATCATCTCGCGGACTCTGTCGGTTGCGTCTGCCATGGTGTCTCCTCCCTGCGGAGTCATCCTGGACGGACTCCCGGCGGGACGTTTGCTGCCGGGCACTTGAGGACTCGACCCGGGGCCTCCTCTGCCCTGACGAGCCGGACGTTATTGGGCGAGAACCGCGGCGCTGACTATGGCCAGACTTGAAAGACTTGTCAAGATCGCTGATCCACCAACGCTGGATGGAGGTGACCTGGGTGACCGAACCATGGTTACTCTCGCGAGTTCTATCGCGCGCGACCAGAAGGACATCCGAAAGTCAGGTCACCTCGGTCACCCTCCAGTTGCATCGCCCGCCCGCTCCTTGACCCGTGCGGGTCTACCGGCATAAGCTCTGCCCACCTGTCTGACCGGTCCCAGCTCCGACCTGCTGGGAGGGCGCAGCATGCAGTGTCCCCGGTGCCAGGTTGAGACTCCCGTCGGGGCCGACTTCTGTCCCGAGTGTGGTGCGGGACTCGCCGGAGTCTGCCCTCAGTGCGGAACGCAGAACGCGCTGTGCCGTCGGCTCCTGGGGTGGCCGGCGTCCGAGTCCGGGAGGTTATGTCGCGGGGACCGGGGCCACGGACGGGGGCACCGCCGCCGGAGGGCGTTGATGTTGGCTATCCTCAGAATTGTGGTTCGTTGACTCCCATGAAGCGTGCTCTGGCTTTGCTCGGCTCGGCGATCTTTCTGGTGATCGCTCCGGGGACTCTCGCCGCCTATGTTCCCTGGACCTTCACCCGCTGGCGCCTGGCCTTGCCTCTGTTCGGCTTTTTTCCGCTGCGCGTCGTGGGCTGTCTGATGATCGCCGCGGGGCTGCCCGTGCTGCTCGATTCCTTCGCCCGCTTCGCCATCCAAGGCTTGGGGACGCCGGCGCCGGTCGCCCCGCCGCAGCATCTGGTCGTCACCGGACTCTATCGGTACATGCGCAACCCCATGTATGTGGCCGTAGTCTCGTTGATCTTCGGTCAGGGATTGCTGTTCGGCAGCGTCTCGCTTCTCGAGTACGGACTGGTGGTGTGGCTCGGGTTCTTTGCTTTCGTCGTTCTGTATGAAGAGCCAACCCTGCGCGGAAAGTTTGGGAAGGAATACGAGGATTATTGCTCGAGAGTGCGAAGATGGATCCCACGATTCTCGCCAGATGCCAACGGCCAAAAGCCAAGAGCCAATAGCTAGCGGCTGGCAGCCACGCAAGCCCCGTGATACTCGAGGAAGCGGCCCACTCCCTCTTTTCCCATATACGTCTCCAGCCTTGCGGGATCGGTCTTGCGCAGGTCGACCAGGACCAGGCCATCGAGGACGTCGGAGAAATTCTTATCCACGTTGAAGGCCAGGAGTTCGCCGCCGATCTTGAGGTACTGGCGCAGCAGCACCGGGACGCCCTTGCCGTCGCCTTCGATCTCGGCGATTGACGACGACATCTCGTCGAGATCGAGCAGGTAACGAATCGCCCGCATCTGCTGTGCCGTCGGCTCCTGGGGTGGCCGGCGTCCGAGTCCGGGAGGTTATGTCGGGGACCGGGGCCTGTGCCGTCGGCTCCTGGGGGGGGCCGGCGTCCGAGTCCGGGAGGTTATGTCGCGGGGACCGGGGCCACGGACGGGGGCACCGCCGCCGGAGGGCGTTGATGTTGGCTATCCTCCAACGAGCTCAAGAAGGAGCTGAAGGGATGATTGGCCGCTATGATGCCCGGCCTCACGCTTCCGCCATCGCTGCTGCTGTGCGCGGATCAGGTGATCGAGTAACGCGACGGTCGAGTCGGAGACGATCGATATGATTCGACGCTCGATCGTCTTGTTAGTCCTGGCCACTATGGTTGCTGTAGCTGCCTGCGCTTCGATGTCGGTTCATCCACACCGGGAAATCTTCGACGACGTGCCAGCGACGATCGATCCAGGCGCCCGCTATCTCTTCCACATGCACGGCTGGGTCGTCGAAGAGTACGGCCCCGTCGGCGCCGTGAGAACCGGGAGCGTAGGCAACATTAGCACCCTCCGGCAGTCGTCGCCCCCCTCGTGGCCCCCGTCCCCGTGACATAATCGCCC
>JBGQGY010000243.1:0-3333 GCA_041497675.1 bacterium
TCGCGGGCGTGCAGCACCAGATAGCCGCCGTTGGCGTGGTGGATGGCGCCCGGTTTGATCATGGTGAAGTCGGTGACCATCGCGCCGAACTCGCCGCGGTACTCGACTTTCCCAAACAGGTTGTAGTAGTTGGGATTGGATTCCAGGATCACCGGCGCGCCCTTCGTGGCGCCGTTGTCGATCAACAGATTCACGCGGTAGCGCGTAAACTCGGTCCGACGCTGCGGCAGGAAGGGCAGCTGGGGTTGTGGTTCGCCGTCATCCTTGAAGTCGTCGTGACGGTCGATGACGTCGGCCAAAAAGGCGTCCAGCCACGCGGTGATGCGGGCGTTTTGCGCATTGGAATCCTTGAGGGTGCCGACGGCGTGGCTGGCGACCGAGAGCACGGCCGACCGCTCCAGATCCTGCACCGCCTCGCGCGCCTCGCGCTCGATGGCGCGCACCTTTCGCGTGGCCTCGCCGACGTTCTCCTGCAGATCGCGGGCGCGGCGCTCGAGCTCCTGGCGGTGGGCCGGGGTCAACTGTCCGAGCTGTTCTTCGTTCAGCGGTTCGCCCCCGGGCGAGATCGGGACCGTCGCGATCCCCACGGGTGTGCGCTGGAGAGCGAAGCCGATCCGGCGCGCTTCCTGCTCAAGATCGCGCCAGATGGCGTTGGCCTGCTGTTCGAACCCCTGCAACACACCGCTGCGCTTCACGTCGAAGGTCTCACTGGCGAAGAGCTTGCGGATCCCATCCTTGAGCTCCTCGACGAGCCGCTCGATCTCGCGGCGGAACCGCGAGCCTTCGCCAGGCGGCAAGGCGATCGCCATCGGCTGGTCGGGCTGCTGGAAGTTGTGGACATAGATCCAGTCCGGAGGGACGGGCCGGGCGGCCGCCATGGCGGTGATCTTGCTCTGCGTGTACGTCGTACGGCCAGTGCCAACCGGCCCCGAGACGAAGATATTGTAACCGGGCTGCGAGACGGTCAGGCCGAAGTCGAGCGCCCCCACGGCGCGGGTCTGCCCGACGATGCTGTTGCCCGAGACCTGCAGGTCGGCCGTGGTGCGAAATGGCAGATCCTCTGGACGGCAGGTCCAGCGGACCTTGTCGACCGGAATGCGGAATCGGCTGCGAGCGCCATCTTCTTGGGCCATGCCTCAAACTTCGTGGGTGTCAGAGACCTCTCCTGTGGAGGGATTTCCGGGTGTGTCAGACAATCTGCTCATCAGACCCCAATGCACCCGATCGGTCTGCTCGCACGACTCTGATGCCGCGCCGCAGGAGTCAACGATGGCCAGCCTGGGATTCGTCGGGCTCGGCGTGATGGGCAGCCGCATGGTGAAGCGGCTGCTCGACGCGGGGCACGCCGTGCGCGGCTACAATCGCACGAAGGCGAAGGCGCAGTGGTTGTTGGATGCGGGGATGACGTGGGGGGATTCCCCGCGGGCCGTGGCCGCCGCGGCCGATATCGTCTTCACCATGGTCACGGACACGGCGGCGCTGCACGCGGTGACGATCGGCCCCGATGGGATCCTGGCCAGTTTGGGACCCGGCAAGGTCTACGTCGACATGAGTACCTGCAGCCCAGCCGCAAGCCGCGATCTGGCCGCGCAGGTGGCGGCCCGCGGCGCGCGCATGTTGGACGCGCCGGTCTCGGGCAGCGTGAGCACCCTCGAACAGGGCAGACTCTCGATCATGGCCGCCGGTGATCCCGCCGCCTTCGAGCGCGTCAAACCCATCCTGCAGGCCATCGGCCCCAAAGTCACCTTTGTCGGCGCGAACGGCCTCGCGGTGACGATGAAAATTGCGACGAACCTGAGCCTGGCCGTGCAGATGCTTGCGTTTTCCGAATCTGTGTTGCTCGCGGAGAAGAGCGGCATCCCGCGCGCCACCGCCGTCGCAGTGCTGCTGAACAGCGTCATCGCCTCGCCGATGATCGCTTACCGAGGGCCTTTTGTCTTGAAGATGCCGGATGAAGCGTGGTTCGACTGCGGGATGATGCAGAAGGACATGCAGCTCGCGTTGGAACTCGGCCGCGGGGTTGGCGTCCCGCTCCCAACCACCGCGCTGACGAACGAGATGCTGAGCGCGGCGCGCGCGACGGGGCTCGGCCACAAGGACTTCGCGGTGATGTTCGAGGTGCTCGCGAAGCTGGCGGGCGTTGGAGGGACGGCATGATACCCCCCGGCCAGACCTCGCTGCCTCCGGAGCGGTGGCGGCAGATGTACCATCAGATGTTGACGATCCGCCGGTTCGAAGAACAGGTCAACGAGTTATACACCAGCGCGCAGATGCCCGGGTTGGCGCATCTGTACATCGGCGAGGAGGCCGTCGCCGTCGGCATCTGTCAGACGCTGCGGCAGCATGACTACATCACCAGCACCCACCGCGGTCACGGCCATTGCCTGGCGAAGGGCGCCATCGTCGACCGGATGTTTGCCGAGTTGCTGGGGAAAGCGGCCGGGTACTGCCGCGGCAAAGGCGGGTCGATGCACATCGCGGACCCCGAAGTGGGCAACCTCGGCGCCAACGCCATCGTCGGCGGCAGCACCGGGATCGCCACCGGGGCCGCACTGTCGGCGAAGATGCGCGGTACCGATCAGGTGGCGGTCTGCTTTTTTGGCGAGGGCGCGTTGGGGCAAGGCGTCCTCTATGAAGTGATGAACATGGCCTCACTGTGGCGGTTGCCGATCGTCTATGTTTGCGAGAACAACCAGTACAACGAATACACGCCGGTGGCCGAGACGACGGCCGGGGCGATGCGCGCCCGACCCGAGGCGTTTGCGATCCCGGCGATCGAGGTCGACGGCCAAGACGTGCGCGCGGTCTACCGCGCGGCGGCAGATGTGGTCGGCGCGACCCGCGCCGGCGGCGGGCCCGCGTTCTTGCTCTGTCACACGTACCGGTTTCGCGGGCACCACGTCGGCGACGTCAATCGCGCGTATTACCGCACTAAGGAGGAAGAGCACCAGTGGATGACCGGGCGCGATCCGCTGACGATCATGGCGCAGTGGCTCGTCGGCGAGCGGATGGCCGATGACGCGGCCCTCGAGCGAATCGCGGGCGACGTGCGTGACGACATCGCGCGCGGTCTGCAATTTGCGCTGAACGCTCCGTACCCGGATGTCAGCGAAGTGGAGCGGCATGTCTACGCGTAGCGCCTCTGGCGGCGCGTCGGCGGCGGCTTCCGGAGGAGCGGGCGCGGGCCAAGGGGTCCGCGAGATCACGTTTGCGCAGGCGATCCGGGAGGCGCTGACCGAAGAGATGCGGCGCGACCCCCGGGTGTTTGTGATGGGCGAAGACGTGGCCGAGGCGGGCACGCCGTTCAAAGTGCTGGCGGGGCTGGTCGACGAA
>JBGQGY010000244.1:0-3286 GCA_041497675.1 bacterium
GCGTCTGTTTCGCCGGCTTGAACTCGCCGCCAGATCGCGGGCTGCGAGTCGACAAGCGTGACCTTGAGCTGAGAGACTGACCGCCCAGCGCCAGTTACTTTCCAGTCCCTGGGCATCGGCTTCCTCTGGATGCCTAACGCTCATGGTGAGCGGCCGGCCGCTCTGGGCCGGTCCGCTCGACCATGTTGTTAGACGGCCTGCGGGCTCGGCCCTGGCGGCCACCCATTTACGGCACCGACGTGCAGTGTAGATCAGTGCCAACGGTCAGGGGGCCCGTGTAGAACTTCTTCAGGTCAATGATGGCAGCATCAAGATCGAACTGACCGATGTGACTGACAATCAGTCGCCCAACTCCCGCCTCTTGGGCGACGCGACCGACGACGGCAGGTGGAGCGTGAAGAGAACTAGTCGCACCTGCGGCAATGGCGAGATGCATGACCAGGACATTCGCTCCCCGCGCGAAATCGACGAACCTTGGGTTGGTTCCGGTCTGATCGGAGCTGAACACGATCGACGCATCGCGCGTTTGTATGCGATACGCCAGAGTTGGGATATTGCCGTGGGGTATTCCCAACGCGGTCACGGTCACTCCCTGCCGATCGAACACCGTCGACGGTTCTGCTTTCGTCACATCAACGACGCTGACATCGAGACGAACGCCTCCCCCCACGCCGGCCACTGGCGGACCGCCCAGAGTGGTACCGAGCACTTGAAATGCGCCATTCTTTGCATCGAACAGGCGGCTGAGGAATGTCGGAAATCCTGGCACTAGGTCGTTACCGGAAGGACCGACGATGGGCAAGGGTTCCTTACGAGTGAAATTGCTCAGCCATAGGAGGGCGGGCAGGTCAGAGACGTGGTCCGGATGAAAATGGCTTATGGCGACCAACGACAGGTCGCTAAGTTTTGCTTGGGCCTGCCCGAAACGAAGGAAGGCCCCGCCACCCATGTCGACAAGAATCTTCGCGTGAGCGTCGATCCAGAGGAGATAACTGGTTGACGCGCGATCGCGGTTGATCATGGGTCCACCAGAACCCAGGATCTGGACAGCTACCGGATTTGCCACGCAACTTTGAGCCGACGCGCTGGAGGAAATTGAGAGAAGGGCAAGCAAGCAAACGATCACGGATCGAATCATGAGTGCACCTCTGTATGCCTTAGCCTTAGGAGCCGTTAATAAATAAAGGGATCAGATCGTGGCGCGGGTGGCGCGACGTGGCCTAATCACGTAGTTCCAGTCGCCGTGGAAGCGGTTGGGGTCGACATTCACGGTTTTCATCTGCTCGTCCGAGATTCGGCGACCCGTGGCGTACTTTCGGCGGTCCAGGCGACAGATGACTGTGAGGCCTTTCGCGGTGGTCGTGCGGGCGATCAAGTTGACGATCGTCTCGTAGTCCCGCAACGGTTCACCGCGCCAGTTCGAGGAAATGAAGGAGAACAGGCGATGTTCGACCTTATTCCACTTGCTGGTGCCCGGTGGAAAATGACACACGGACAGCGACCGTCTCGTCTCGTCGGCGAACTTCTGCAACTCCCATTTCCACAGGCGCAGACGCGACCCGTTGCTGCCGCCCGCGTCCGCCGTGATGAGCAGGGCGTGGGCCTTCGGGTACAGGTGGCGGCCTTCGGCCCGCCACCAGCCGCGGATGGAGGCCACCGCAAACGCGCCGGTGTCATGATCCGTCCCGACGTTGACGAAGCCCTCGTTGCGGCCCACGTCGTAGATGCCGTAGGGATACGCGCGCGGCACCTCGGGACTCGGGAAATCGTGGCCCTGCACGCGGAGGGCCTGCTTCGCCGGACGCCATTGTTGGCCGGTGTTCGCGTAGTTGCCGATCAGTTCCTTCTTCTTGGTGTCGACCGACAGGACGGGCAGCCCGGCCGCCAGGGCCCGCTTGACGCTGGTGTTGATATGGCGAAACTGGGCATCCCGGTCGGGATGGTCCGTCCCCTCCTCGGGTTTGCGCGGGCTCTGCAGACTGTAGTGCTGGGCGTGGAGGAGCTGGGCCACTTTCACGTGACTGATCGGGTGACGTTGGCGGCCCAGCTCCGCCGCCAAGGTCCGCGTGCTCTTGCAGACCCAGCGCAACGGGGATTCCGGATCACCCCGCGTGCCGGGTTCAATCAAACCGTCCAACGCGACCAGCAGTTGCGGATCGCGCACCGTCATCGGCTTGCGTCCCGCTCCGCGCCGACGGATCCGCCCGGCCTCCGGCACCGCCCCGCTCCGGATCTCGTGGATGCCCCGCGCAATGGCCCGGCGCGACAATCCGCACGCGCGGTGCACGAGGGACACGCCCCCGGAGGCCAACCCCAACGCCTCACTCGCCGCCATCAACCGACGCGTCCGTTCATCCAACAGCGGCCACACCGCCGCGAGCTTCTGCCGCAGCCGCCGCACATCCGGCTTCATGCTTTGGCATCATATCGACAGGTGGGCTCAAGTTGATCACTTTATTTCTTAACGGTGCCTTACCCGCGAAGCACCTCTTGGTTGTGCTCGCCGACGGCGGGCGCGCGGCGGCGTAGCGGTGGGCGGACGCCGTCGAAGGAGATGGGGAGCCCCATCAGCTCGAGGCCGTGATCGGGCGCGTGCTGGATCATGCCGATCGCGTCGGTCTGCGGGTCGGCCAGCACCTCGGTGAGCGTGTTCACCGGCGCGCAGGGCACACCGATCGGCTCGAGGAGGTCGATCCACTCGCCCTTGGTGCGCGTCAGCATGATCTCCTCGATCAATGGGACGAGGATCTCCCGGTTCCGCACGCGCTCGGGGTTGGTGGCGAACCGCGGGTCCGTCGCCCACTCGGGATGGCCCAGCACCTCGGCGAGCTTGGCGAACAGCCGGTCATTGCCGGCGGCGATGACGACGGGCCCGCTCTTGGTCTCGAAGCCCTGGAAGATGACGAGGCGCTTGCTGCCGCTCCGATGCCGGGTGGGCAGCTCGCCCGACAGGCGAAAGCTCGCGAAGTGCCCGGTGAGCCAGGCGAGCGCGGTCTCGAACAGCGACGTGTCGACCACGCAGCCCTGGCCGGTGCGGTGGCGCTGCTCGAGCGCGGCGAGCACGCCCATCGCCGCCCACATGCCGGTGCCGAAGTCGAGCACGGACGTCCCCATGCGCGTCGGCGGGTCGTCCTCGTCGCCGGACAGCCACATCAGGCTCGAGAACGCCTGCACCATCGGCTCGTACCCGGGCTGCAGGCGGCGCGGGCCGGTGCGCCCGAACGCCCACAGCGAGCAGTAGATCAGCCGCGGACACTCCGCGCGCAGGGATAGGGCGCCGAGGCCC
>JBGQGY010000245.1:0-3263 GCA_041497675.1 bacterium
ATGTCGTACCGTTTGGCGACGATCTCGGCGGTCAGACCCATCGAGAGAAACACATCCGGCCAGTGCTCGGTCAGGTATGGGTTGGGCGCATACTTGTTGCCCTGCATCGGCACGAGGCTCAGGCTCTCGGTGCCACCGGCCACGACCACGTCGTGCTGGCCGGTCATGATCTGCTGCGCCGCGATGGCGATGGCCTGCAGGCCCGATGAGCAGAACCTGTTGATGGTCATCCCGGCGGTGGTGACCGGCAGACCCGCGCGCAACGCCACGAGGCGCGCCATGTTCATGCCCTGTTCGGCCTCGGGCAGGGCGCAACCCAGGATGCAGTCTTCGATATCATCGGGTGTCAGGCCGGGTACGCGCCGTACGGCTTCGCGCACCGCCATCGCGCCGAGTTCGTCCGGCCGGGTGTCCTTGAACGCCCCCCGCGGCGCCTTGCCGATTGGGGTGCGCACCGATGAGACGATCACCGCTTCACGCATGACGCGAACTCCCTTCTCGTTCCGCCTAGTTCCGCAACGGCCGGCCCGTCTGCAGCATGTGGCGCATCCGATCTTGCGTCGCCGGCATACCGAAGAGGCTCAGGACGGCCTCGCGCTCCAGGTCCAGCAAATACTCTTCTGAGACCCGGGTGCCTTCGGGCACCGGGCCCCCACACATGATGTACCCGAGTTTCTTCGATACCACGACGTCGTGATCGGTGATATGGTTGCCGGTACGCATGATGTGCAGCACCGACTCGAGGGCCGCGTAGCCCCGGTGCCCCACCACTCGGATCAGCGGTGACGGGGCGGGGCGGTAGTGGCTGCGTGCCAACGCGAGGGCCCTGGCCTTCGCGTCGGCCAGTAGGAGATCGCCGTTCACCGAGATGCCGTCCGAAGGCCGCAAAAAGCCCAGCCGCCTGGCGTCCTCGGCCGACGTCGACACCTTAGACAGCGCCAACGTCTCAAACGCCCACCGGAGGATCGGGAGGATGTCGACCTGGGCCTCGTCAGGCACCCGTTCCGACACGCGCTTCGTCATCTCCATCGTTCCGCCGCCGGCCGGGATGATGCCCACGGCGGTTTCCACCTGCCCCATGTAGGTCTCGGCAGCCGCCTGGACGTGTGCGCAGGGCAGGCAGAACTCCACGCCCCCGCCCAGCGTCCGGCCAAACGGCGCGGCCACGATCGGCACCGCCGACCGGCGCAGGGCCATCGTCACTCCTTGAAACTGCCGGACGGCCAGATCCAATTCCTCCCAATTGCCCTCTTGAGCTTCAAGCAGCATCAGCATCAGGTTTGCGCCGACGCAGAAGTCCTGGCTCTGGTTGCCGATCACCATGGCATCGAAATCGGTCTTGATGCGCTCCAACGCACGATACGCCATGCGGACGGTATCTTCGCCGATCGCGTTGACCTTCGAGTGAAACTCGAGACACGCAACGCCGTCACCCAGGTCGATTAGGCTGGCCCCCGCATTCCCCTCGACGACGCGACCCGCCCGCCGCAGCACCGCCAGGTCGATACGATCGGGCGGCCCCGGTTCGGCTCGATACGCGCCTGCGCCGAGATCGAAGTAGACGCGGCCGGTGGGTTCCGCTCGGTAGAAACTGCCCGCGCCCCGCTCGCGCACCGCGCGCACGACGTCTGGGATGGCTCCGGCCGGCATCGCAGACGCCAGGACCGCTTGGCCGCCGTCGGTCGCGGCGAGCGCGTCCCACTGTTCGAATGGGCCACGCTCCCACGCAAAACCCCAGCGCATCGCGCGATCGACATTGACGATGTCATCGCTGATCTCGGGGATGCGCCGCGTCGCGTAGACGAGCACGGCACCGGTCAGACGGCGCAGAAACTCGCCGTACTTGTCGTTCATGGCCATCAGGGCGACCGCGCGCTTTCCGGGATCGGCGATGGTCCGGACGGCTTCGAGGGCGGGCGTGGTCAGCTTCTTCCGCGGCCGGTACTCGAACGTGCGGTAGTCGAGTGTCAGGATCTCACCACTCTTGCGCTTGTAGAACCCACCGCCGGTCTTCTCCCCCAGCCAGCCGCGTTTCGCCATCTCGGTCATGAAGGCGGGGGGCTGGTAGACCTCGCGTTCTTCCTCATCGGGCAGGTGACGATAGGAGTTCGCCGCCACGTTGAGAGCGGTATCCAGCCCGACGATATCGGTTGTGCGAAAGGTCGCGCTACGCGGCCGCCCCATCAGCGGGCCGGTCAGTTCGTCGACCTCGTCGATCTCCAGCCCGAGCTCGACCATCAGGTGGACGTTCTTGAGAAAGCCGTACGTCCCGATGCGGTTGGCAATGAAGTTCGGCGTATCCTTGCAGTAGACGACGCCCTTGCCCAGCATCCGCTCGCCCCACAACGCCGCGGTCTCGGTCACCCAGGGAAGCGTCTCGGGTGTCGGGATGACTTCCAGGAGCCGCATGTAGCGCGGTGGGTTGAAGAAGTGGGTGCCGATGAAGTGCGCGCGGAACTCCGCGCTCGTCTGCGCGGCGATCGCCGAGACCGGCAGACCCGACGTGTTGGTGCTGACGATGGTCCCGGGCGTCCAGTGCGTCTCGACCTTGGCCAGCAACTCTCGCTTGGCCTCGAGGTTCTCGACGACCGCCTCGATAATCCAGTCCACGTCGCGGATCAATGAAATGTTGTCATCGAAATTACCTATTGTGATGAGATCCGCTCGGGCGGGCGAGTAGAAGGCGGCTGGTTGCGCTTTGACGGCACGGTCCAGCCCCGCGCGGGCGAAGCGGTTGCGGACCGCGCGCGCGTCCAGGCTAAGGCCGCGGCGCCGTTCGTCGTCGGTCAGATCCTTTGGGACGATATCGAGCAGGACGGTAGGGACGCCGACGTTGGCCAGGTGAGCGGCGATGGCCGCGCCCATCACACCGGCCCCGAGCACGGCGGCGCGGGCGAGGCGACGGGTGCGCCGGGTCACGGCAGGGGAGGAAACGACCATTACCTGAGTCACGCTCCAGACCTGGGGTGGCTCGCCTACGAGTCTTCGCTGGTCTAGGCGGCTTCTCCTCGGTTCAGGCAGGGACCGCAGCGTCTCTCACGCAAATATGTGCTGCGCGGGCCTGCACGGAGGTGGGCATGAACGTCGGGGTGGAACGTCACATGTTGGGATTGTCAGAATCGTGGGCGTAGGACGGTACATCCTGGCACGGCTCGCGTTGACCGTGCCGATGCTCCTGATCCTGCTCACGATCGTCTTCCTCATCCTTCGGGTGATCCCCGGGGACCCGTGTCTGGCCATGCTGGGCGGCCGCAACGTTGGCC
>JBGQGY010000246.1:0-3238 GCA_041497675.1 bacterium
GGCCACCGGGGCCGGCTTTTCCATATGCCCTCCTATGTCGGATCACCCTCTCCCCATAATTAGATGGAGAGGGGTGGGGTGAGGGGCTAGTCGAGGTCGATCTCGCGGGTGGGGCGGGTGATCGGCTCGTCCTTTGCCTTCTTCAGGAGCTCCTTGAATTTCCGCTCCAGGACCTTGCCCTTATCCTTCTCGGCCTCCATCGACTCTTTGAATCGCGCCTCCCGCCTGCTCGCCTCGCCCTTCAGCTCCTCGACGGCAGTTTTCAGATCGGTTACCGACGCCGCCTTTGCGGGCGGCTCATGATGCAAGACCGCTCCAAGCTCGGGGTCAATGGTCAGCTTCGCCTGGCAGCAGGGGCAGGTCAGCGTAAGAGTCCTTTTTGCGTCGTCACTCATGATTGGATCCCGCTCCTTGTTCAGAGAACTGAGGGTATCACAGCACGAGTGTCTTTGCAAAATCCCGGGCCTTCGCATCGACTCTCGCCTCTGGTGGGAGCTGAGGAAGGGGTCGCGGTGGGTTTGTCCTGCGGAAGATAGATCAGGGTTGTGCGAGGTCTAAGTGGAGAGCGCTATATGGAGTAATTGTCCATAAAGACCTGCCTTTCCTTGGGGGTGACGAACACCGTGGCATCTTTTTTCAGCGCGAGGGCCCGGTACCGTTCCTGGGAAATCTCCACTTCAACGGAGTCGCCCCATTCGCTGACTAACTCCACCTTCACTAGCGGGCCTGCCGGGTTGATGTGCTCCACCCTGGCGCGGAAGTGGGTGTCACCGTTCGGCTGGTGGTCGATGTCCAGAAGGTGCGGGCGGATGTAGACGATTGCCGTCTTGGCGTCCGGTTGTGCCTGGTCGGGCAGCTCCATCGCCATATCGCCCAAATAGAACTTGCCACCTTCAACGCGGCCGCGAAAAAGGTTCACGTTTCCGAGGAAGTTATAGACGAAGGGATCGGCCGGGTGGTGGTAGACCTCGTCGGGTGTGCCAACCTGCTTGATCTGCCCCTCGTGCATCACCACCACGCGGTCAGCCACCTCCAGGGCTTCCTCCTGGTCGTGAGTGACGAAGACGCTGGTGATGTGAAGTTCGTCGTGGAGCCGCCGGAGCCACCGCCGTAGTTCCTTCCGAACCTTGGCATCCAGTGAGCCAAACGGCTCATCCAGCAACAGGAGCTTCGGCTCGACCGCCAGCGCCCGCGCCAGGGCGACACGCTGGCGCTGGCCACCAGAGAGTTGCGACGGATACCGTGTCGCCAGCCAATCCAGTTGCACCAACTTGAGCAATTCTAGGACCTTGGCGCGGATCTCGCCCTCAGGGGGCCGCAGCTTCCGGGGCCGGACCCTCAGACCAAAGGCCACATTCTCAAAGACCGTCATATGCCGGAACAACGCGTAGTGCTGGAACACAAATCCGACCCGCCGATCACGGACGCTTCGGCTCGTGGCGTCCTCGCCGTGGAACAAGACCGTGCCGCTGTCGGCTGCATCCAGGCCCGCAATGATCCGCAGCAGCGTGGTCTTGCCCGATCCGGATGGCCCGAGCAGGGCGATCAGCTCGCCCGTCGGCACCCTGAGGCTGACGTCTTTGAGCGCGGCAAAATCGCCGAAGGTCTTGGTGATGTGACGGATCTCGATGCTCATCGCACTTCTCCTCGACCGGCATGACTGTCCCCAGCCGTGAACCGGCGTTGGGATTTCCACTCCACAAAGCTCTTGGCGGCCAGCGTGACTAAGGCCAGCATCGCCAGCAGCGAGGCCACGGCGAAGGCGGCGGCGAAGTTGTACTCATTGTAGAGAATCTCCACGTGCAGCGGTATCGTGTTGGTAAGTCCTCGCACGTGGCCCGACACCACCGACACAGCGCCGAATTCGCCCATTGCTCGCGCATTCAACAGGATCACCCCGTACAGTAAGCCCCATTTGATATTCGGCAGGGTGACACGGAAGAATGTCTGCCAACCACTGGCGCCGAGCACGCGGCCAGCCTCTTCTTCCTCGGCGCCCTGAGCCTGCATGAGAGGAATCAGCTCGCGAGCTACGAAGGGAGAGGTCACGAAGATGGTGGCCAGCACGATGCCGGGCACGGCAAAGATGATCTTGATGTCGTGGTCGGCCAACCACGGTCCGAGGAGACCCTGCAAGCCGAAGAGCAGCACATAGATCAGTCCGGAGATCACGGGTGAAACGGCAAAAGGCAAATCGATCAGCGTGATCAGCACGTGTTTGCCGATAAACTCGAACTTGGCGATCGCCCATGCCGCAGCCACGCCAAAGACCAGATTCAGAGGCACGGCGATGGCCGCAGTCAACAGGGTTAAGCGGATGGCGGCCAATGCGTTCGGCTCGCGGAGTGATTCAAAGTAGGCCGCTACGCCCTTCTGCAAGGCGTGGGCAAACACCGCAGCCAGCGGCACGACGAGGAACAGCCCGAGGAACGCTAACGCCGTGCCGATCAATGTCCAGCGAACGATCGCTGGTTCTGTTAGGCCCTGGGTTGGACTGAATGATGCGGGCGCGCGCCCCAAAACGAGAGGTCCTGCCATCAACTGTCCTCCTTACTTCGTTCGTCGGCTCGGGAGTGCTCGCTCCGCTGCCCGCGCTCGTCGCTGGCTCGCGGCTCCTGTTCGTCCCAACAGCGACCCTCACGCGTAGCGCTTGTTACCCAACCACTGCAGCAGGTTGACGAACAGCAGGAGTACAAAGGACGACACGAGCATGACCACCGCAATAGCCGTGGCGCCGGCGTAGTCGTACTGCTCCAGTTTGGTGATGATCAACAACGTCGTGATCTCGGTGCGCATCGGCATGTTCCCCGAGATGAACACGACCGAGCCGTACTCGCCCAGCGCCCGTGCGAAGGCCAGGGTAAAGCCGGTCAGCAGGGCCGGCAACACGCCCGGAAGAATGACCCGCGTAAAGGTCTGCCAACGGTTGGCCCCAAGGCTGGTCGCGGCCTCCTCGATCTCCACGTCCAGATCCTGGAGCACTGGTTGCACCGTTCGCACCACAAAGGGCAGCCCGATGAACGTGAGTGCGATCACCACCCCTAGCGGCGTGAACGCGACCTTGATCCCCAGCGGTTCAAGGTACTGGCCGATCCACCCGTTACTGGCGAAGACGGTGGTGAGGGTGATCCCCGCCACGGCGGTCGGCAGAGCGAAGGGCAGGTCCACCAACGCGTCCACAATGCGCTTGCCTGGAAAGTGGTACCGCACCAGCACCCACGCGGCCAGCAGGCCGAAC
>JBGQGY010000247.1:0-3219 GCA_041497675.1 bacterium
GGTTGAAGACTGGGACGATCCGGGAACCCTTCGCTGGAGGATCCTGTTGCATACTATAATAGCATACCTGACGTGAACCGTGTGAAACATCTGGACGGACCGGGAGCGATCGCATGCGCATCGGGATCGGTGTCGGCGGCAATATGCGTGAGTACCTTGCGGTCCTTGTCCCTCTCCTCAAAGGCGAATCGGTGAATTCTCGGGGCGAGGTCCACCGCGCGTCCGCGTCGCTCGAGCTCACCGGCGTGCCGGCCCCCGCGGTCATCCTGGCCGCGCTGGCGCCGAAAATGCTCGACCTCGCCGGGGGCATCGCGGACGGGACGCTGACGTGGATGGTCGGACCCCGCGCGCTCGAGACCCATGTGATGCCGCACATCAGCAAGGCGGCCCAGCGCGCCGGGCGGCCGGCGCCCCGCGTGTGTGTGGCGCTGCCCGTGTGCGTGACGGATGATCCTGCGGCGGCGCGCCGGGTGATCGCCGAACGCTTCAAGCGCTACGGCCAGCTGGTCAACTACCGGCGGGTGCTGGATATCGGTGGGGCGGCCGGGCCCGCAGACGTGGCGATCATCGGAAACGAGGCCGACGTCGAATCGCAGATCCGCGGTCTCGCCGCCGCGGGGGCGACGGAATTTTTCGCGGCAGTGACGCCGGCCGGACCCGACCCAGCCGCCTCCGACGTCCGAACACGCGCGTTGATGAAAGCGCTGGCCGCGCGCCCGCGATCCTACAACGACACCAGGTAGCGCAGTCCGGAGTAAAAGAAATACCCGCTCATCAGGATGACGAAGACGCCGCAGACACCAAGGACGATGCGGTAGACCTGACCCGGCACGCGCCCACGCCCGGCCCCAACCGCGAAGGCGAGAAACGACATCCACCCCAGGTCGAGCGCCAAATGGCCGACCAGAAACAACAACAGCACGGCCGCCACGCCAAACCGGCTGAACGCCACGAAATATGTGGCCCCGACGGTGGCCCACCAGAGTAGCCAGTAGGGGTTCCCCACGCTGGCCAACAGGCCCGCCCGCACCAGATTCCCGCTGCCGGTCTGAAAGGCCGGCGCGGCCGCGATGTTGCTCGCAGACGGGTACGAATCAAAGCGACCCGCACGCGCGGTTTTCAAGATGCCCAGACCCATCCAACACAGCACCATCCCGCCGAGCATTCCGATCGTCCCGAGCACCGGCCGCTGCTTCAGGGCCTGATCCAGCCCCAGCGCGAGCGCGACGACCACGCCCAGTTCTGCGATCGCATGCCCCGCAACGATCAGCGGTCCGGCGACGGCGCCTCGGCGCGCGCCCTCGGTCACCGCCATGGCCGAAATCGGTCCGGGCGCAAGCACGCCCGAGAGGCTTACGATCCACCAGGTCAGTGAGATCGCCAGCAGGTCCGCCACGTCGGCCGGTGATCTTACAGCAGCCCGTCCTCCACCGCCATCCCGACGATCAGGCTGCCCCAGAACAGTTTGAAGGCGCGGACATAGTCACTATCGGTGATCGAGATCGTCCGCGGCCCCAGCCGCTTGATGCCGGGGAAGAGCGTGTTCATGTGGGCGCAGGTGGTGCGCTTGAAATCCACCTCGAACGTCACCGGGCTCGACACCTTGTGGGGCTGCACGCGTCCGGCGCGGACGGAGTCAACCGCGGTCTTGGCGCGCTCGCGGATCAAGGCGTGCGCGCGCTCGGGCGTCAGGCTCAACCCGACCACGCGGTCGATCGCCTCCTTGACCTGGGCCACGGTGATACCGGGCAGGCGCCGCTGCGCATCAGCGCACACGGCGCTGTCTCCCGTGATGAGCGCCACCGGCACGTTGAAGGCGCCCGCCAGACCGGCGTTGATGGCGGCCTCGTCGACCGGCTCGCCGTTGAGCCGGACCTCGTAGACGAGCCGGCCGAGCAGCGTATGGTTGAGGATGCCGTCGCCGCCGCCCTCGCGCTGATGGTAGCCGACGAACAGCGCCGCGCCGAATCCGCCGTCGATGCCTTCCATCTGCGCCAGGATCTTGTTGCTGCCGCTCATCAGGCGCGCGGCCGGGTGGAGCTCCTCAATCAAGAGATTGGTCATCGGCCCGTGCCCGTCGCTCACGACGATGTCGGTCGCGCCGGCGGCCAGGGCCCCTTCGATCGCCGCGTTCGCGTCCAGCGTCATCAACTTCCTAAAACGATCGTACTCTTTTTCCCCAGGCCGGACGTGTTTGCCGACCGCGACCCCCGTGATGCCTTCCATGTCCACCGACAGATAGATCCTCACTCTGTTCCTCCCTTCAAATTGTGCTGGGCGTGTGCTGCTTCGGGACGCCGGCGCCCGGCCCCTCCGGAAGGAAAGTCCTCCGCGGCGTCCGAAGCGTAGGGAGATTATCGGCACGACCCAACCTAACGGACAACACGGACAACGTGGTGAACATGAGGCCGATCGCTCTGCTGGCTGTGCTGATCGCGGTCGTGCCGATGGCCGGCACGGCGCCGGTCATGGCGCAGGCGCCGCCGAACGGCGCGGTATTGCAGGCCTTGGTGCTAAACCGCGACACGAGCAGTTTCTTTCGGCGGGGCACGGCCTTCCATTTGGGTAACGGCCTCTTCTACACAAACGCGCACGTCGTCAAGTCGTCGTCGATCCCGGAAGGGTTCAAAGAGTGGTTTCTTGCCGGCACGGGGGCCACCCGGACCAGCGACTCGTGGCTCCCGGTGACGGTCGACTGTATTCATCCGGCCTGGCGCCCGGGTGCGGATGCCACGCTGGCCGTACCGTACGACGTCGCCCGCCTGAAGGTCTCCGGCACGCCGGCGCTCCCGCCGGCCCTGTCCGTCTCGGCACGTACGGCGTCGCCGGGGATGCGGGTCCGCGTCGTGGGGTTCCCGGCGGCGTCACGCGGCTGGCCTCCGGTGATGTATTCGGCGACGGGCCGCGTGGCGGAGCTTTCCGTCGACCAAAACATGCTCGTCGAGATGGAGTCGGGGTTCGTCCTCGAAGGCTCGAGCGGGTCGCCGGTGCTCGCCGAAGACAACGCCGTCGTGGGCATCCTGTACGGCGGTGAGGTCTCGGGAACCCGCACGCCCGGCGTGCACCACGTCGCCATGACCACCCACGCCTTGCGGTCGATGTGCCCTTAGAACGCCATCCGTGCTAGAATTGCCCTCTCAGCCCAATAACTCACCCTGACCCGCCTTTGCCGGAGAGGATGCCTGGGTGAAAACCGTCGAGCAGGTCATGTCGTCCGAC
>JBGQGY010000248.1:0-3199 GCA_041497675.1 bacterium
AGGGTCAACAGCACGGCGGTGACGCGGGGATCGGACGCGACCACGCGGTTCAATTCCTGAATGGCGAGGGTGGATTCTTCCTTCGGCCTCTTCTCCAGCACCTGCCCGCTCCAGAGCACGTTGTCGATCAGGATCGCGCCGGTCGGCGCGATGAGTTCCAGCGCGCGCCGGTAATAGTTGACGTAGTTGGCCTTGTCGGCGTCGATGAAGATCAGATCGTACGGTCCTGTCAGCCCACGGAGCGTGTCAAGCGCTGTGCCGACGCGGACCTCGATCTTCTTGCCGTGCGGGCTCTTCTCCCAGAACCGGCGTGCAAAGGCCGCCGACTCGGCATCGATCTCGCAGGTAACCACCATTCCATCGTCCGGCAGAACCTCCGCCATCGCCAGCGCGCTGTAGCCCGTGAACGTGCCGATCTCCAGGACTCGCTTGGCACCCACGGCGAGCGCCATCACTTTCAGGAACGCTCCTTCCAGCGGGCCCACAACCATCTGGGGGTAGTCCTGAGTCCGGTAGGTTTCCTCCCGGATCATCCGACAGACGTCCGACTCGGCCACTGAGTGAGCCGCTGCGTACTCATCGATCTCCGGTGGCACTATGTCAGTCAGCGGGGATACTTTGCTTCCGGCGAGCTTCTTGAAAATGGAAAGCACGGCTAGACCGGTTCGAACTCGATCGTGAAGTGGCGGAGCACCGGCGCCTGCTTGACGGCACGGAAGCCGCGCAAGGTCTCGCGGAGCCTGTACACGTATCCGGCCACTTCGATCACGTAGTCAATGTGGCTCTGCGTATACGCCCGCCGCGGGATGGCGATGCGCACGAGGTCCATGTCCGCGGGGATCTCCTCCCCTTTCACCATGCGGCCGAACATGGCGTTGCCGATCTCGCCCGTGCGGATCCCGCCATACTCGTAGAAGGCGGAGCAGAGGCTCTGAGCGGGAAACCGGTTCGGGGCGATGTGTGGGAGCAGGGCGCGCGCGTCAATGTACACGGCGTGGCCTCCGGGAGGCTGAATGAGGGGGTAGCCGATCGCCGTCAGGCGCTCAGCCAGGTATTCGACCGAGCGGAGGCGATATTTCAGGTAGTCCTCCTCCAGGACCTCGCGCAGCCCTTGGGCGATCGCGTCCAGGTCCCGGCCGGCCAGCCCGCCGTAAGTCGGAAAGCCCTCGGTCAGGATCAGGAGATTGCGCGCCTGCGAGGCCCAGGACTCGTTGTTCATCCCCAGAAATCCCCCGATGTTCACCAGCCCGTCCTTCTTTGCGCTCATGGTGCAGCCATCGGAGAGGCGGAACATTTCGCGCGCGATCTCGGCGGGGGTCTTGTCCTGATAGCCGGCCTCTCGCAGCTTGATGAAGTACGCGTTCTCGGCGAACCGGCACGCGTCGAGGAACAGCGGGACGCCGTGGCGGCGGCACAGCACGCTGGTCTCGCGGATGTTCTGCATGGAGACCGGCTGCCCCCCGCCGGAATTGTTCGTGACCGTGAGCATGCACAGCGGCACCTGGCCGGGCTTCGCTTCTTTGAGGAGCGCCTCCAGACGGGCGAGGTCCATGTTTCCTTTGAACGGGTGGCGGGCCTGCGGCTGCTTGCCTTCCGGGATCACGAGGTCAACCGCCTCCGCGCCCGTGTGCTCGACATTGGCCCTCGTGGTGTCGAAATGCGTGTTGTTGGGAACGATTTCCCCTTTCCCGCAGACGGTGGAGAACAGGATGCGCTCGGCAGCGCGGCCCTGGTGGGTCGGGATGATGTGCGCATAGCCGGTCAGGTCTTTGACCGCCGTTTCGAACCGATAGAAGCTGGTGGACCCCGCGTAGGCATTATCGCCACGCATCATGGCCGCCCACTGCTCGGAGGACATGGCGGCGGTCCCGCTGTCGGTCAGGAGGTCGATGAGGATGTCCTTCGCGCGGATGGCGAACATGTTGTACCGGGCTTGCCGGAGGATGGCCCACCGCTCCTCGGGCGTCGTCATGCGGATGGGCTCGACGACCTTGATCTTGAAGGGCTCAATGATGGTCTTGAACATGGGCGTGTGCGGATTCCGTTGCCGCATCCACCTTGAAACGCCGCTCGGGGATATTCGGGGTGAGCGGGCGCCTGCGGCTTCCGTAGCTGCGAGCTCTTGGGCGAGCAGCGTTTTTATAGCCTTGTAGCACTCTCGTCACCGGCAGCGCAAGTCCCGCGGGCCCGCGTCACGACGTGGTCGTTTTTTAGCCTTGACATTTGTACCGACTGGGTCGAGGATAGATAATCTGAATTCTTACCGGGTGGAGTGAGTGAGTGGATTCACGCTACCCACCAGCGTGTCCCCAGAGAGCGTACAGTGAAACCGAACCAACAAAGGCAGAGGGAGCGTGTGCGCTATGGTCGAGATCGACTCTAAACGATGCATTCTGGTGGTCGATGACGAAGAGGCCATCCGGTCCAACCTCTCACGAGTGCTCCAGCGAGAGGGCTACCACGTGGACACGGCGGCGGGCCCGAGCGAGGCGTTGGAACGGGTGCAGGAGAATCAGTACGGCCTGATCCTCACCGACGTCCGGATGCCGGGCGGAAGCGGGCTCGATCTGGTGCCGGAGATCAAACGGGTGACCCCGCACAGCGAGGTCATCGTGATGACCGGCTATGGGAGCATCGAGATGGCCGTCCGGGCCACCCGCGACGGGGCGCTGGACTTCATCACCAAGCCGTATGAGATCGATCGCGTCCTGGTGGCCGTCAAAAACGCGCTGGAACGACGCCACCTAGTGGCGGAGAATGAGACGCTTCGCAAGGCGGTTCAGCAGCAGTATCACCAGGACAGACTCGTCGGGACCAGCCACCCCATTCAAGAGGTCCGGCGCCTGATCGTCAAGGTCGCGGATACGGACAGCACCATCCTGATCCTCGGGGAGAGTGGCACGGGCAAGGAACTCGTGGCGCGCGCTCTCCACTACCAGAATCTCACCCGGCGTGGCCCCTTCGTGCCAGTCAACTGCGGGGCGATTCCTGAAAACCTCCTGGAAAGCGAGCTGTTCGGCCATGAGAAGGGAGCGTTCACCGGGGCCATCGCCACCCGTCAAGGCCGGTTCGAGCTGGCGCACAAAGGCACGCTCTTTCTGGACGAAGTCGGCGAACTGAGCCTCTCCTTACAAGTCAAGCTCCTGCGGGTGCTCCAGGAACGGGCGTTCGAGCGCGTCGGCGGCACCAAAACACTCAA
>JBGQGY010000249.1:0-3197 GCA_041497675.1 bacterium
CTCCTCGCGCATCTGGCGCACGGTGTCCTCGATGAGCGAGGCCTCGCTGAGCGCGTGACCGTCGCGCATCGCCAGCAGCGAGCGCTCGGCCGCCTCGTGGACGAGCCGCCCGGCCCACATCTGCCGCGTGCCGAGCTGCTTGAGGATATAGAGCCGCCGCGTGAGCGGGTCGGCGCCGGCCTCCCAGCCGCCCCACGCGCCGTAGTACTGGAAGTAGTAGCGCCGGCGGCACTCCTGGAAGACGTTGTCGCGCGTGCGGGACCACGAGAACTCGTTGACGAGATCGGCCACGCCTCCAGCATACCGCACGAGCGCCCATGCCGCTTGCGGGTGCGTGGGCTCCCGTGGTATAGGCGCCTGAGCCCAGGCCCGCTCACCCCCGGCCAGAGGAGGAACCCTTGGAGCTACTCAGGCGGGAATTCATGAAGCTCGCCGGCGCGCTGACGTTGACGCTGGCGGCCGACAGGGTCTGGGCGCAGACGAACAAGGCCGAGGTGCAATGGCTCGGCCAGTCGACCCCCCGCCCGGTCCGATAATGGCCTTTATGTCGACTACGCGCCGAACTTATCTTCCCCCCCAACTTGAGAACCCGTCAAGGGATCCTTACGTGAACGTCGACGCATTTATTGTGCGGCAAACATGAAGTGGGGGAAGCCGATCGTAATTGTGGGATTCAGCGCGTTGTACCTCGTCGTCTCAATCATGCGAGTTCCGGCGAGCGTCCCACGGCACGAAGAAGTTGAGGTTGATGTTTCCTGGGTCGTTGGCTTGCCGGAAGCGCTGCATCAGGGTTCCATTAGCGGGCGCGATTTCCATTTTACGTATGGACCGATCGGGCAGGTTCTCGCGTTCGCCGGGGCCTGGTTTCATCAACCCTGGTCCCCGTTCGACGCGCTGGCGCTGATCATGCTCGCTTTCTACGCGGCAGGAATCGCGATTCTTGCAATGATTCTCGGTTCCCTTAAGCAACTCGATTGGAAAGTTTGTGCCTTTATTTACCTGTTTGCGGCCGGGCTCAATCTGTTCGCCGCACCGACAAGTTTTCGAGCTTTGGTTTTGCTGCTTTCTTCGGTATTGACCTACCGAATCCTGGATAGCCGCTCGGAATCGGCAATGCTTGGCTGGGCTGCTGTAACGGGATGCATGTGTGTTGTTGCGCAGTTGATTACGGTCGAATTGGGACTGTACGGGCTTGCTGTGGCTGTTCTGGCGATCGGCTCAAGAATCAAGCGGACCAACACCCGCATCCTCATCATGTCAGCTGGCGTCGTCGCCGCAACCTATCTGATCGGTAATGTGCTCGTGAGTGCATTCTTTGCGTTTTCGTCGGCACACTACACCCATTTCTTCGACTACCAGCGGTACGCGCTCGAAATGATTCGGGGCTACAACTTCACCGCCGGACTGCCGTGGGAACTGACAGCCCGGCACACTATCGGTCTGACAATAGTGGTGATCTTCACAGTCGTCGGCGGACTCTTTCTCATGCTGAGAGAGAACTCGACGCACGGCCCTCTCTTGTTGCCGCTTCTTCTATCGTCGATCATCGCGATGAAAAGCGCGTTCATCCGAAGTGACATCGGGCATATCGCTCAAGCAAGCAGTCCGTTGATCTTTACGTTCCTCTTGATTGGCGCTTTGTTTGTCCTCAACCTGCGATCTTCGAAAACCCCGGCGCTCGTTTGGGGCGCTGTGTTCGGAATCCTGTGGTTCAGCTGGCCTTGGGCGGGCCCGTATTTTGCCTCCGACATTGTGCGTGCCGTAACAAAGGATTCACCTATTCAAAAGCTCGTGATGCTGCGCAGTGTCTCCAGAGGCTCCGAAGAAGTGCTTCCTGCAGGACTGGCCGCAGCCGTAGCGGGTTCCCCGGACACTCCGATGTTGGCGTTCCCGCACGAATACTACATCGTGGTCAAACTGCAACGCAGTATCCTGGCGCCGGTTTTCCCGTCATTCAACGCAAGCACCGATGCCTTACAGCGGTTTTACGTCGAACAGATGGAGAGGCGCGGACAAGATCTCGACGTCGTCTATGGCATGGATGATGTGGCTTCACGCACTCTGGAATCGGTGCAGTCCATAAGTCGCGTACCGATTGTGTTCGACTACCTCTATAAACACTTCCGGCTGGCGAGCGAGGGGTTTGGGCGCGGCTTCTACCTGCTACGCCGAGGAGACAAGAACCGGGAATTCATCATGACAGAAGTGGCCACCGACATCCAGCCATTGACCGAAGGAGGTCAGGATATCCATGCGCGAAACCCGTCGAGTTGCAGCCTCATCAAATTGGATTTACAAATGAAATACTCGTTGGCGCGATACTTCGGCCGGCCGACGCCCGTCGATCTGACCGTGTTTCAAGAAGGAACTGTGATTCTAACGACACGTCTCGTCGCGATCGAGCCCAACGCGCCCTTCTCAAGTTACGTCAGCTTGCTTCCGAAGGATCTGTTCTACAAGGTGTTTGGAAATGACCCGGTTCCGTTAGTGCGGTGGGATACGTTACGTATTGAGGCACGTCCGTCGGATTGGATAGGGGTTCAACCTTCCAGTGTCGATATCCAGAGGATCACGTGCGTCTCAATTCCTTAGGAACTTCTAGGCGAATGTGAAACAGCGAACTCCTGTGAGGGGGGACGATCCGTGGCTGATAACGGCCTTTATGTCGGCTACGCGCCCCGGCCCGGTCTGATAATGGGCTTTATGTTTCCTGCGCGTTCGGTGACGACGTCGATGATGCTCGGCGACGTCTTGGTCCCTACCAGGCCTCGACGCGGCCCCGTCGGCAGAATCCGGCCAGGGCCCCGGGCCGAGGAGGCCCGCGGGACCGCGCGGCGGCGATGCTTGTCGTGGACGTCTGGGGTTTCCTTTGTTAACCTTTGCGTTCAGGCGCCGGAAACCGGGGTCGCGGGACCCACCAACTCCCCTCAGAGCGCCCTTACCGGAGGAGACGGTCATGGCAAGCGACCCTTTCGCTGATCACGCGCGCCGGGATTTCATGCGCATTGCAGGGAGCGGCCTGGCAGTGCTCGCGGCCGCGGCTCGGCCGTACGTCGCCGTGGCGCAGACGCCTGGCTCGCCGTTGAAGATCGGCATGGTCGGTGCCGGACGTGAGGGCGGCGCGCTCGGCGCGCTGTTCGTCAAGGCGGGCCACCCGGTGCTGTTCTCGTCGCGCCATCCCGAGGAGCTGAAGGGCC
>JBGQGY010000250.1:0-3195 GCA_041497675.1 bacterium
GGAATCGCCAGGAGTAGCACCAATGACACAGCGACTACCGCGAACGTCCTTGCGCGTGCGACATACATGATTACCACCCACCTTTGAAGCGGGCATCAGCCCGAATAGCTTGTGCGCGCCGTTCAACGGTCTCTTGTTGCAGTCGTGCATGTACTACCAGCCGTTCCTTCGCACTGAAGGGCGGATTGCATGCGAGAATGGCCAGCTTCCTTGTGCCCGGACGCGACTTGATGACGTCGACGGCGCTTGGCGGCACAACCGCGGAACCTTCCACTACCCACTGCTGCTCGACTCCCATCTTGCGAATGAGGATGATGTCGCCCGGTCTCAGGAGATCGATGTGCCGAAGAGGTGCGCCCGAGGTCGTACGGTGCCCCGCAATCACGGCTGTCCCTTCCGCCCCCGGAGAGCCATTCCTCAGATGGTGGGTGTATGGCACCTGGCCGAGGCCGTATCGCTTGAGTGTGGGCGTGTTCCTTCCAGAAAACACATCGGGCTCGAGCTCACGAACGATGACCCGAAGGCCGATCTTGGGGATCACTAACAAATAGCCGTCCCTGTCAGGGACAACCACCGTCTTGCGCGTTGACGTCGCCGCCACCGCCTGTGGGGACGTGGACGCGTATCGGCGGGCCCAGGTCTCCGTCTCGCGCATACGCGCTCGAGCAACATGGTGATCGCTCAGTTGGATGATGGACGGCGCGCCAAATGCAAGCACACCGCCGAAGAGGATGAGCGCGAGCGGCACGCCGTACCGGCGACATGCTCGTTGGGCAAAATCAGCCGCGTCGACCAACGCGTCGCGCAAGGGCAATTTGCGGTCCTCCGGCAAGATGTAGCAATAGAGTTATTGCCGGACAGCTTCTTTTCCTACTGGCTAGGTTGCCGCCGCAGAAGGTGCCGCTTCGGCGGGAAGGTCCGGCAGCAAGATGACCTGGGCCGGGTCGATGACCGCGTGGAGGCGGTCACCCTGGGAAAAACCCGGCGGACCGTACGCGAGGACGTTCAGGTCGCCGATCGCCACACGATACTTGACCCGGCCGCCCTCGTACTGCGCGGACACGACAGTTCCCTCAAAGACGTTGGGCCACGCCTGGGGCCGTTGTTTGCTGAGGATGACGTGCTCGGGCCGGACGCCGGCGACCAGTGCAGTGCCAGCGTCCACCGGCCGCGCGTCGTAGCAGCGCAGGGGACCAAGCGGCGTGACGATGGTGACCGTTCCCTCTTCTTTGGCCGCCACCGATCCACTCAAGTAACTGATTTCCCCAAGGAAGGTCGCAGTAAACCGATGCTTCGGCTGCGAGTAGAGTGCCTGTGGGGTACCCACTTCGACGACACGGCCTTGCTGCATGACCGCGACGATGTCTGAAAGTGCCAGCGCCTCCAGCTGATCGTGAGTGACGTAGATTGTTGTGATGCCGAGGCGACGCTGCAGCGCGCGCAGGTCCTCGCGTACCAACTCGCGGATCTTAGCGTCGAGGTTGCTCAGCGGCTCGTCCAGCAGCAAGACCTCCGGCTCATAGACGAGCGCACGGGCCAGCGCCACGCGCTGCTGCTGCCCACCGCTCAGGTAGGGTGCCGGGCGATCCCCCAGGGTCTCCAGCCCAACGAGTGCGAGCGCCGCTTCAACCCGCTTCCTCACCTCGCTTCGAGGGACCCGGCGTACCTCCATTGGATATGCCACGTTCTCGAAGACCGTCAGGTGCGGCCAGATGGCATAGGACTGAAACACCATGCCCACGTTGCGGCGGTTGGGCGGCGTGAAGGTGCGCTTTGCGCGGCTGAAGACTACGCGGTCATCGAAGAAGATCTCACCGTCGTCGGGCCGCTCCAGGCCTGCGATGCATCGAAGGGTCGTCGATTTGCCGCAGCCGCTGGGGCCGAGCAGCGTGAGGATCTGGCTCTGCGGCGCCTCGAGCGAGACGCCGTCGACCGCCCTAACGGACTGCCGCCCGAGTCGGTGGGTCTTGACCAGGTTGACCAGGCGGACGGATGGCATCGCGGTTTCGGCCTTGGTTCAGGATGCGGGAGGAGCGAAGGACGCGTCAAGGGCCTTGGCTCGTGGACCTCTTCCCCCGTGACGCGCGCCCCTCCATAATTGCATCATCAGAGTTCTCCTGCGGGAAACGCATGGCGACGACGTGTTCGCGCCGGTAACAATCGTGAGCGAGTGAGGAGGAGCGCACGATGTTCCTGGGACACTACGCCGTAGCGATGGCCGGGAAGAAGGCAGCCCCAAGACTCTCGCTGGGAACCCTTATCCTGTCGGCGCAACTAGCCGATCTGCTCTGGCCGATCTTTCTGCTCTTCGGCCTGGAGCGCGTGAGCATCGAGCCGGGGATCACGGTCTTCAGCCCGTTCAACTTCACGCACTATCCGTTCACGCACAGCCTGATCGGCGCGTGGGGATGGTCTCTGCTCGTCGGCATCATCTACTTCCTTGCCCAGCACTACACGCGCGGCGCCTGGGTGGCGGCCGCAGCAGTGTTCAGTCACTACGTGCTCGATGTGATCGCGCACCGGCCCGATTTGCCGCTGACCCCATGGAGTGAGGTCCGCATCGGGCTTGGGTTGTGGAACTCCATCCCGGCGACGCTCGTGGTCGAGTTTGGACTGTTTGCCCTCGGCGTCGCGATCTATCTGCAGACGACGACCGCGAAAGACAGCGTGGGGCGGTACGCGTTCTGGGCGCTCGTGGCGACCCTCGCGATCATTTACGTCAGCTCGGTCTTAGGGCCTCCACCCCCAAGTGCACAGATCCTCGCCGTCGTTGGTCTCGGCGGCTGGCTCTTCGTCCCCTGGGGCTATTGGATCGACCGGCACCGCGGCTTCGGGAGTCACCCGGCTCGGGCATAGGAGTCGCAGGTCCCTCGCGCTGATGAAAGTCACCGTCTTCGCGGTTTCCGATGCCACTGGTTCGCGGCCAACGTGCCCATCATCACCGGGATCGCCCTGCCTCCGGCCTTGCTGGCCATGCCTCCTGAGAAGGTAGGCGTGCCTCCGGCAAGTGGAACCCGATACGTCCGCCCAACGTAGGCTCTCGGTAAGAGCCGAGGGATCGGGTCGGGGAACGCTTGGAGGCGGCGGTGCCATTTCGCGCGGGTCGAGCCCTCACGGTAGTGCTTATGGTGGCCGTCCTGACCGCGTCGGCGACCACCGCCCACGCGAGGACAAGCCTGCGTCTGGCTGGGATCC
>JBGQGY010000251.1:0-3111 GCA_041497675.1 bacterium
CGTGGCGCTGCCGAACACCGTGGCCCCGCAGGAGGGCGTCAGATCGCAAGTCACTGGAAGAACAACGAGATACTCGATCGACACCAACGCGCTGATCCGTGATAGGCTGCGGCATGCGACAAGTCCTGCCGTGCTACACAGGTCCGCCTATCTCGGGACCGAATTATAGTTAGGCGCCTACAAAGCGATCACCTCCATGGTCTCATTGTCAAGCACCGTTCTTGAAAGCATGGGGTTTCGGCCGCTCTCAGAAGCAGCGTCGATTGCCGCCAAGTTCCACGCGTTGCATGTCTACGAAATTCGGGGCTTTATCGTAGATGACGCGTCACTTCCTGCTCGAACTGGTGCTATCGCTGGACGTCCGTATCAACTGGCTGTTGGAGGCAGCGTTAACGCAGTTTGCCGCACGCTCATCGATGACGACCTCGCCGATAGCGAGGAGGAGTGGCAGAAGGAGCACAAGTGCACACCACCGTACTTGGTCGTTCACCTGGGCCCAACCGAGGAACACAGCTTCGTTGGCACTCACGCCAAAGTGGATGAACCAACAATACACACGTACGACGGGTTCCCCCAAGCTCGCGCCCAGCTACATGCATGGGGACAGGAGGTGCTGCCCTCCCTCTTGGCCGGCTTGGCCAGCAGCTTCTCGCTGCAAGAACCGCCGGTCAAGTTCGTCCCAACTGATCGCGCGGTTTACGGCATTACAAACGAAGGCCGGACCGTTCTTGATACACGTGTGACCGTCTCCGCTTCTGCCTACGTCTCAACGCGGGTGTCTGCAGAGCAAGCTGCGGACCGACTAGCTTTTGCCATGGATATTGCAAGCGGCATGAAGCAAAAGGTCGCGCGCTTCTTTCATCTCGCGCTCCATGAGGATGACCCGCTCAAGCGGTTCTTGTACTTCTTCTTGGCCATAGAGATCGAGACTCACGCCACTTTTTCAATGATTGACCACGCAAGTCAGCTCTCAAGTCTTGTTCTTCCACCGGAGCATGCCGCCGCAACAACCAAGGCCTTCCTGGATGGTCAACGACAAAAGTGGACGAACCTCCAGGATCGATTTGTATGGTGCTTGATCTGCGCTTGGCCCCATCTTTCCGACTCTGATGCTGAGGAGTTCAAGCGCCTAAAGACGATCCGAGACGCAATTGCTCACGGATCCCTTGCAACTCCACCAGCCGATGCAGTAAGGACGGTGGAGAAGCTGGCTGCAAAACTACAGTTGCCCGCGCGATGAATCGGCGCCTAACAAGCCGTTGCACCCGATCCTCGGGAGCGGCGCTTCGCGCCGCCCCTCGGCCGGGTGAACGGCGACGTTGGGCAGACCAGTAGGAGGTGCCACGATGACGACGACTTGGGGGGTGAGACCGATGGCGACGAAGCTCCCCATCGTCGCAGTTGCTCTCGTTCTCGCCGTGCCGCTCGCCGCCGCGGCGCAGCAACCGGGGAAGGTCTACCAGATCGGGGTACTGGAGACGATCGCCGCCTCCCTGAATTCCGAGAATCTTCAGGCGTTTCGCCAAGAGCTTACTGCCCTCGGCTACGTCGAAGGTCGGAATCTCGCGCTCGCGTACCGCTCGGCCGACGGCCGGGCAGAGCGATTCCCCGAGTTGGCCGCCGAGCTGGTTCGCCGGCGGGTCGATCTCATTGTCACCCGAGGCACCCCGGCCGCGATCGCCGCGAAGAAGGCGACCACGGTGATTCCTATAGTCATGGCGGCAAGCGGCGATCCCCTGGGTAGCGGGCTCGTCCCCAGTCTGGCTCGTCCTGGCGGGAATCTGACTGGTCTGAGTGCCGTCGTCACAGAACTTGCCGGGAAACGCTTGGAACTCCTCCGCGAGGCATTTCCGGCCTTCTCGCGCGTCGCCCACCTGTGGAACCCGAGTAACCCGATGTCCGCGAACGACTGGAGGGAAACCATAGCGGCTGCTCGCGCCCTCGGCGTCATGGCGTCGTCCCTGGAGGTCCGGAAGAGCGAGGACTTCCGCCCAGCGTTCGAAGCCGCCAGAAAACAACGCGCCGACGTCATGGTGGTGTCCCTGGACGCCTTGATGCAAAACCACCACAGGCAGATCGTCGACCTCGCGAGGCGACACCGGTTACCGGACGTCTACGCGTCACGAGAATTCGTCGAAGCCGGCGGGTTGATGGCCTACGGCGTCAGCTACCCGGACCTGTATCGCCGAGCTGCGATCTACGTCGACAAGATCTTCAAAGGCGTCCGGCCGGCGGATCTGCCGATCGAGCAGCCCACCAAGTTCGAACTCGTCATCAATCTGAAGACCGCCAAGGTGCTCGGTCTCACGATCCCGCCGTCGCTACTGGTGCGGGCGGATCATCTCATCGAGTGATGAACTGCCGAGCCTCGGGGTGACGCCGCGTGCAGAATCGCTTTGATTTGACCCGGGCGTCGACAACGAGCTGGACAACGATCGTCCTTAGGGCATGGAGGTGAGGTATGGACGAGCCGAAGCTGATCTCCGCCGATTCACACGTGAACGAGCCCGGCGATCTCTGGGTCGAGCGTGTCGACAAACCATTCCGAGACCGTGCGCCCCGGGTGGTGGAAAATCCGCCGGGGCTGCGACCGGGAGCCTACTTCGTGTTGGAGGGGATCCCGCCCATCCATCTCGCCCAGGGCATGGGAGCCGGGAAGAAGCCGGAGGATCTCCCCAAGTTCTTTCAGTCGTCCACGTACAAAGACGCGCGTCCCGGCGGATGGGACCCCGCGGAACGCCTCAAGGACATGGATCTCGATGGCGTCGAGGCGGACGTGATCTATACCACGCTGGGATTCCGCCAGTTCTGGTTCACGGATGCGGCCTTGCAGCGCGCCTGTTTCCGTGTGTACAACGACTGGCTGGCCGACTATTGCGCGTACGCGCCGAAGCGGCTCGCCGGACTCGCGTTGATCTCGCTCCACGACGTCGACGAGGGCGTGAAGGAGTTGCGGCGCTGCACCAGTCGAGGCCTGAAGGGCGCCCTCATCTGGGCCTCGCCGCCGGAAGACCGCCCATATAGCTCACCGCTGTACGATTCCTTCTGGGCCGCGGCGCAGGATCTCAACGTGCCCATCAGCCTGCACAGCATCACCGGGATGGGCGCGGA
>JBGQGY010000252.1:0-3058 GCA_041497675.1 bacterium
ACGAGACGATCGAGCGTACGACGCCGCTGATCCGCGGCAAGTATGAATCGGAGAAAACGCCGACGCGCACCCGCGGCGGTTCCGCGGTCATCTCCTCGATCCTCCACGCCCAATGCTCGCGCGACTGTGTCCCCGCGGGCGGCGCACAATGCCTGGGGGTTCGCGCCGTCATGGGGAAGTCCTCTGCTTGAGCGGGCCGGCGGTCCAGACCGAATGCGTAAGGGTCTCCACTTCGCCCGCAATCTCGACGGCGCGTGGCAGCAGCCGGCCCCGGGCGCGTTCGAGGGCCGGCACCGCCCACCGCGGCGCGCGTTGCGCTTCCTGTTCATCGAGCACCTCCACGCAGCCGTGCGGAAGAACCAGCACATCGAGTTCGAGATCCTGCCACCTCACGACCCCTGGCGTGATCTCGATACGAGACGCCGCGTTCAGGTAGACGCCGAGGGTGCGCCCTTCCGGCGTCAGCCAGTGATACGCCGTATACTCGCGGTCGGTCCAATAGTGGGCGATGGTGATTGCGCCTTCGGGCAGTTGAAGTGTCCCGACGCTTACCGCGATGGGCAGCACATATTGCAGCACTGCCCACCGCGCTTCTGTACGCACGAGCGTGCAGGAATACACTCGCTCGCTCCCATCGAGCTTTCGCTTGATCTCGAGCACCTCGGGCCCGATCGCGATCTCCTCCAAACACAAAGCGGACCGGCGCACACACGCGCCGCCCCGCGCGATCTCATGGTCGTCATTATGGTCGGGGAGGGGGGATTCGAACCCCCGGCCTCAGCGTCCCGAACGCTGCGCGCTAACCAAGCTGCGCTACTCCCCGACACCGCTCCTCATTCTACCGGCGGGAGCGGGACGGGCACAAGCCTATTCGCCGTTGTTCCGCTTGGGCTCCGCGGCCGGGGCCGCGTCCTCGCCTCGCGGCTCCACCGCCTGCCTGAGCAGCGCACCAACCGCATCACCGATCGTGACCCGGCCTTCGTCCTCCTGCGTCTTGAGGTAGTCTTTCACCCGCTTGCGCTCGGCTTCCCGCGCGAGCCGGCGCACGCTCAGGATCATCCGCCGCTCCTCGGGCCGGATCTCGGTGATCATCGCCTCGATCGTCTGGCCGACTTCGAGCGCGTCTTCGACCTTCGCCACGCGCTTCTCGGCGACTTCGGCGATCGGCAGGAACGCATCGATCTCTCGAAGCCGGACAAACGCGCCCGACGGCACGATACGAACGATCTTACCCTTCGTCACTTCGCCGGCGTGATGCTGTTCGCCAATCTCGGCCCAGGGATCGTCCAGGATCTGTTTCAACCCGAGCGAGATCTTGCCGGCCTCGCGATCGACCCGCAGCACCTGCACGCGCAGGTGCTGGTTACGACGCACGACTTCAGAGGGATGCCGGATGTACGTCCACGCCATTTCGCTGATCGGGAGCAGACCGTCCACTCCGCCCAGGTCGATGAACGCGCCGAAGTCGGTGATCCGCTTCACGGCGCCCTCGACGATCGCGCCCTCCTGCAACGACGTTAGGACGTCCTCGCGCCGCGACTTGCGCTCTTCGTCGACCGCCAGCCGGTGCGACAGGATCACGCGGCCCTTGCCGCGATCGACTTCGATGACCCTGAGGGGAATCGACTGGCCCACGAACCACTCGAAGCGCCGGCCCTTTGATTGTGAGAGATCAACGTGCGAACCCGGCACGAACCCGCGCAACCCGAGGTCGACGACGAGGCCGCCCTTGACCTTGTCCACGACCATGGCATGCAGGGTCTTCCCGGCCTGATGCGCCTCGATCACACGGTCCCACGCATGCACGAAGTCGGCCCGTTTCTTGCTGAGGATAATGCTGCCTTCCTCGCCCTCCACCCGCATCACCATCACGTGGATCCGGTCGCCGACATTCACCGCCTCGGTCTCATCGCCCCGCCGCGTCATTTCCTTCGGCGGGATGATGCCCTCGGATTTCGCGCCCACATCCACCAGGATGCCTTCCGTATCGACGCGAACGACCGTGCCGGTGACGATCTGCCGCTCCTGGAGGCTTGGGATCGCCTCCGAGAGGTCCACGGCCTCACCCGTGCTGCCACGGTCCTCAGCGGTCCTGACGTCGCTGCCCATGCCGGTCAGCCCCCTCGCCCCATCGCGGGGAACTCTTGTGTAACTTCCCTGGAGTTAGGTACCGCCTTCGCCGCATGGTAAGAGTTTACCTGCCCCCCTAGATCCGCCAGTGGGTGAGCGCCACGCGGCGCACCGCGCGCACCCGGCCTCGAATTGCCATGGCCGAGGTCTCCGGCGGGGCGTCCGCCGGCGGAGTCGCAGCGGGCCGGTCCCGGCCGGTCAGCGCATCCAGGGTCGCGACGACGGACGCACCGAGCGCGGGAAGATCGTACCCTCCCTCCAGGACCGCGACGAGCGGCGTGCCCGTCTTCTGCGCCGCACCGTCGAGCACGAGAGCAAGCCGCCCGAATCCGGCGGCGGTCAGCACCATCCCGCCGAGCGGATCGCTTTCATGCGCGTCGTAGCCGGCGGACACAACGACGGCATCGGGCCGGAATGCCGAGAAGAGGGGCAAAACGATCTCGGTGAAGACGTCCATGTAGCCGCCGTCGCCCGTTCCGGCGGGGAGTGGGATGTTGACGGTCGTGCCCTCCCCCGGTCCCTCCCCCACCTCTTCGACCTCGCCTGTGCCCGGGTACCAGTACTCCTGGTGCAGCGAGACAAACAGCACCGACGGATCACGCCAGAAGATCGCCTGGGTGCCGTTGCCGTGATGGACGTCCCAGTCAACGATCATGACGCGCTCTCGCCCGGCGCGCCGCGCCGCGGCCGCGGCGACCGCCGCATTGTTGAACAGGCAAAATCCCATGCCCCGGTCGGGCAGCGCGTGGTGACCGGGTGGGCGCACCGCGACAAATGCGCGCTGCGACTGTCCGCCGCACACCGCCTCCGCCGCGCGCTGGGCTCCACCGGCGGCGCGAACCGCCGCAGCGGGCGATTCCACGCTCACCGCGGTATCGGCATCCAGCCAGCCGCCGCCCCCGCGGGCGAGGTTCTCGATCGCGCTGAT
>JBGQGY010000253.1:0-3016 GCA_041497675.1 bacterium
ATCCAATCCCAACTACTACAACCTGTTTGGGAAAGTCGAGTACCGCGGCGAGTTCGGCGCGATGGTCACCGACTTCACCATGATCAAACCGGGCGCCATCCACCACGCCAACGGCGGCTATCTGGTGCTGCACGCCCGCGAAATGCTGACCTCGCCCGTCGCCTGGGAGGGGCTCAAGCGAGCGCTGAAGAGCCGCGAGATCCGTATCGAGAACATCGCCGAGCAGTACGGGCTGTTCCCGACCGCAACGCTGCGGCCCGAGCCGATCCCGCTCGATGTGAAGGTCATCGTCATCGGTGCGTCGCTGATCTACCATCTGCTCTACCAGTACGACGACGATTTTTCGAAGCTATTCAAGATCAAGGCCGACTTCGACGTCGATATCGAGCGCACGACCGAGGTGATGGTCGAGTACGCGCGGGCGATTGGGACGATTTGCCAGCGGCAGGGGCTGCTGCCGTTCGATCAGAGCGCCGTCGCCCGCACACTCGAGCAGAGCGCGCGCATCGCCGAGGACCAGCAACGCCTGTCGATGCGCTTCAATGAGATCGTCGACGTCATCTGCGAGGCCTCGGCGTGGGCGCAGAGCGCCGGCGCGACGGTGGTCTCCGCGCAGCACGTCCGGCAGGCGATCGAGCAGCAGATCCACCGCAGCAACCGCGTCGAGGAGCGCATCCGCGACATGATCCAGGACGGCCAGATCCTGGTCACCGTCGACGGCGGCGCGGCCGGGCAGGTCAACGGGCTGTCGGTGTTGATGCTGGGCGACTACGCGTTTGGCCGGCCGACGCGGATCACCGCGCGGACGTTCGTCGGCGGCCGTGGTGTGGTGAACATCGAGCGCGAGACGCAGATGTCGGGCCGGATCCACACGAAGGGTGTCTTCATCCTCGGAGCCTATCTGGGGGGGAAGTTCGCCCAGCGCCGGCCGCTGTCGCTCAGCGCGTCGCTGACGTTCGAGCAGACCTACGAAGAGGTCGATGGCGACTCGGCGTCGTCGACGGAGCTCTACGCGCTCTTGTCCGATCTGGCAGGCGCGCCGATCGAGCAGGGGATCGCCGTCACCGGGTCCGTGAACCAAAAGGGCGAGATCCAGCCGATCGGTGGGGTCAACGAGAAGGTGGAGGGGTTCTACTACGTGTGCAAGACGCTCGGAATGACCGGCCGCCAGGGTGTCATGATCCCGCATCAAAACGTGCGCAACTTGATGCTGAACGATGACGTCACCAACGACATCCGTGAGGGACGCTTCCACCTCTGGGCGGTGCGCACCATCGATGAAGGTCTGGAGGTAGTGACCGGTATCCCGGGGGGTGAGGCCGACGCCGACGGGGCGTTCCCCGAGGGAACGATCAACCATATGGTCAGCCGCCGGCTCGGCGAGCTGGCCGACCGGCTGCGGCGCTTTGGTCCGGCGCGTCCGGGACGCGAGGAAGCGACCCGCGAGGAAGCGGCCCGCGATGAGCCCGCGGAGCGCGATCCCGCACCGGCCACGCCTCCGGCGGACGAGCCCGAGAAGGAAGAGAAATGAACGTCACGGTCATGGGGGCTGGGGGACTCGGCGGCTACTTTGGCGGGCTGCTCGCCAGGGCCGGTCACCGCGTGACCTTCGTCGCCCGCGGCGAGCATCTCGAGGCGCTCCGCCGGCAGGGTGGCGTCCAACTGCACACGGTGCACGGCGACTTTTTTGCGCAGGCCGTCGCCATCGGCGACCCGGCGGACGGTCCGATCGCCGATCTCGTGCTCTTCGCTGTGAAGTCCTTTGACACCGAACGGGCCGCCGACTCGCTCGGCCGCACCGTTGGATCGCAGACGGCGATCCTGTCGGTGCAGAACGGGGTCGAGAACGAAGACCTGCTGGCACGGCGATTCGGCCCCGAGCGCGTGCTGGGCGGTAACGTCTACCTGCTGGCCACGATTCAGGCGCCGGGCGTCATCGAGCAGTCCGGGGGACCGCGTCTGTTGATCTTCGGCGAGTGGCGCGGTGGGTTGACCGACCGTGTGCGCGGTCTCGAAGCGGCGTTGCGGGAGGCCGGGGTCAACGCCACCGTTTCCGATGACATCGTGCGTGAGAAGTGGGTGAAGTATGCGCTCATCTGCGCCCAGGCCGGGATGACGGCGCTGACGCGGCTCCCGATCGGAGAGATTCGCGCCACCCCGCCGACATGGGCGATGTACAGGCGGCTGCTGGAAGAGATCGTCGCGGTTGGCCGGGCGCGGGGGGTGCGGCTGGACGCTTCGGTCGTCGAGAGCCACCTGGCGATAGCGGCCAAACTGGAGCCGGACTACACGTCGTCGATGTACTACGATCTCACGCACGGGAAACGGCTGGAGATCGAGGCGTTGCACGGGGCGGCGGTTCGGTACGGTCGCGAGGCGGGTGTGCCGACACCGGCCTGCGAGGCCGTATATGCCGCGCTGGTACCGCACGATCGCCGCGTGCAACGACCGGCCCCACAGAGAGTCTAGCGCTTTACAACAGGTTTGACGTCGCGACCTGCGCCCGAGCGGGCAGACCGATCTCCTGCAGCGCGCTCGCCAGACGCTCGGCGTGTTCGCGGTTGTGATACGGCTTGCTTACCACGTGGAACGAATCCCCGATCCGCGCGACGTAGACCACGTGCCCTTTGCTCCGGACGAGGCGCATTCTGACTTCGGCGGCCCCCTGGGTGCTGAACTCGCCCAAGCTCACGATGTAGGCGACGCTGAACGGTTTGGCGACGGCCTGCGGGGTCCGAACCGCGGGTCGCGGTGCTGTGCCGCCCTTCGGTCGCTCGCCGGCAACGCGTGCCCGGCCCGTCGCAGTCTCGGCAGGGGATATCTGTTCGCGAGCGAGCGGCCGCTCGGCCACGGTCCCGGTACCGGATCCTCGCCCCGGTCTTGGGGGCTCAGCAGGAGTCTGCGAGATCGTCAGCGGCCCGGTAAGAATCGCCACCGCGAGCACCGCCGCCGAGACCGCGACGGCGAACCCGGTGACGAGTTTGTTGCGGCGGGTCTCCGCCTGTTGAGGGTGTGG
>JBGQGY010000254.1:0-2984 GCA_041497675.1 bacterium
CGTCCAGCTGGAGCTTTGTCGGGGCGGCGGACGCGGGCGAGGGATGATGCGGGGTGGCTGCTGGGCTGCCGCAAACCTCTGACACAGCTACCCTTCGCACGTGGCCGTCCCCAACGAGGGTGAGAGCGTCACCTACACGCGCACATTCACCATCGATGACGTACGCGCCTTCGCAGACGTCTCAGGCGACCGTGGCATTCATCATATCGAGGCGGGCAAGGACGGCCGGCTGCTCGTCCACGGGCTGCTGACCGCGACCATTCCAACTAAGCTCGGCGGCGACATCGATTACCTGGCCCAGGAGATGACCTACCGGTTTCACCGCCCAGTTTTCACAGGCGATGAGATCCTGTGCGACTGCCTGGCGGCAAAGGTTGAGGACCGCGGCGACCGCACCTACGTCGAGTTCGACATCCGGTGCACGAACCAGCACGGTAAGGAGGTGCTGACGGGCTCGACGACGGGGGTCATCCTTCGCCGCTGAGCGCCGTTTCCTTCTCTCGACCTGCCTCCCGGCGGAGTCAGCGGATCGTGATCTCCTTGCGCATGGCCTCCCAGGCCGCGCGCGCGTCCTGCACCGAACCGGCGTCCTCGATGGTCGAGATGTCTCCAGGGTCCTGGTCGAGTGTCACGGCTTTCAGGACTCGGCGCATGATCTTTCCGCTCCGGGTCTTCGGCAGCATGCTCACGAAGTTGAGGTCGCCGATTACGGCCACGGGCCCTAGCTCATGGCGCACAGTTTCGAGCAGCTCGCGCCTCAACTCTGCAGAAGGCTCGTAGCCTTTCTTGAGCACGACGAAGGCCGCGATCACCTCCATGCGCACGGGGTCGGGACGGGCCGTGACGCCGGCTTCGGCCACGCTTGGATGGCGTAGGAACGCCGTCTCGACCTCGATCGTGCCGATTCGGTGACCGGCGATCTTTATGATCTCGTCCGCACGTCCGCTGAACCAGACGTAACCATCCTCGTCGAAAGACGATGCGTCACCGCTGAGGTAGAGCGTTTTTTCCGGGATCCGTCGCCAGTAATCGTTCGCGTAACGCTCGACCTCGCCCCATAAGGTAGCCGTGAGCCCGGGGAAGGGTCGCTTGATCACCATCATCCCTTTCTCGTTGGGTCCCAACGGCTCACCCTCCGGAGACACCACCACCGCATCGACACCAGGCAGCGCGATTCCGCCCGAGCCGGGCTTGATCGGCAGCATGCCAAGTCCCCACGGGTTGCCGAAGATCGGTCCGCCCGTTTCCGTCTGCCACATGTGGTCGATCACGGGGACGCGGTTCTCTAGCACGTCCAGCTGCAGCCATTCCCAAGCCGGTGCGTTCAACACCTCACCCGCCGAGACGACGCGGGTCAACGAGCTGAGGTCGTACTTGCGCGCGGGCTCGCTGCCGTATTTCATCAACACCCGGACAGCCGTCGGCGACGTGAAGATCCCGCTGACCCCGTTCGTCTCGATGATCCGGTAGAAGGTCTCGGCGCCCGGATGGTCGAGCCCACCCTCATAGGCGATGGTGGTGCAGCCGGCCAGCAGGGGCGCGTAGACGATGTAACTGTGGCCGACGATCCAGCCGATGTCGGCAGTCGCCCACCAGATGTCGTTCTCCTCGAGACCGAATACCCATTTGCCCATCGAGTGGATGTACACCTGGTACCCGCCATGGGTGTGGACGGTAAGCTTGGGCTTGGCTGTCGTGCCCGAGGTGGCGAGGATGTAGGCGGGCTCGTTGGACTCCAACCACTCGACCTCGTTGCTCTGGCCCTCACCGAGTGCGAGGAACTCCGGCCAATAGATGTCTCGGCCTTGCTTCATCGGCGGCTCGTCCGCTCCCCGGCGGTGCACGACGACGTTCGCGACGTGCTGCCCGTGTTCGACCAGGGCTTCGTCCACGATGCCCTTAAGGGGCACGTTCTTCCCTTTTCGATAGGTCAGGTCGGAGCAGAACAGCGCCTTGGCGCCGGCCATCTGGACGCGGTCGCCGAGGGCGCCCGACCCGAAGCCCGCGAACACCGCGATGTGGACGGCGCCGATCCGGACGCACGCGAGCATGAGGACGATCGCCTCGCGGCACGTCGGCATGTAAATGCCCACGCGGTCGCCTTTGCGGATGCCCAGCCCGCGTAGCGCGGCAGCCGTGTTGCGCACCTCGTGCTGCAACTGCGCGTATGTGAGCACTGTGCGGTCGCCACGCTCGTCCTCGCACACAAGGGCGGCCCGGCCCCCCTTGCCACCCTGCACGTGGCGGTCCACGCAATTCCAGGCGAGGTTGGTCTGCCCGCCCACAAACCATCGAAAGTAGCGGCCGCGCTTATCGGGCTTGTCCGGATCCCATTCGAACACCCGATCCCAGGGCCGGTGCCAGGGTAGGGACTCGGCCGCCCGTGCCCAGAAGCCGTCGGGATCGTCCTGTGCGGCGCGTTGAAACGCCTTGATCACCGGATTGATGAGTTCCATTTGTCCGACGCACCTCCGTCAGCAGGCCAACCCACCATGAAGAGACGGCGGGATTCGTTCCAGTCTCATCCAAACCAGCTGGATCGTCAATCGCGATCCGTCGTCGAGGTAATGCACTTTGAGCGCCCGACCCGCACACCGCCCATCTTCCCCAACGCCTCAACAGCGCCCCGCAAACGGTTTTGAAGACCGCGGAGCCAGCGTCCGCGCTCGTCCGTCAGCGTGCGCACGAATTCGATCCCACCCATTCGCAATCCGTAATGGTCCGCCTGCATTCGCAGTCGTCCGCCGGCTTGGCTGTCTTTTTGGCTGTCACCGACCACCCGACTCGTGATCCAAGGCGGAGCAATCCGGCAGATCGAAACCAGGGCCTTACACAAGCGATGAGCTCGTCCTCGGGCTTGCCCTCGGCTCGGCTTCCAACCCGCCGTGGTGGACGAGGCTGATGAAGAACACAAAAAGAAGATCGACGAGGAGCTGAAGCGCATGTTCCGCCCCGAGATTCTCAATCGCGTCGAGGCCGTTGTC
>JBGQGY010000255.1:0-2898 GCA_041497675.1 bacterium
ATCGGTCGGAAACAGGCGGATGATCGCGAACGCGGTCATGGATTTACCCGCGCCCGATTCGCCGACCAGCGCGACGGATCGGCCGGCCGGAACCTCGAGCGACACGTCTTTGAGGACGGTCGAACCCGCGGGACCGCCGATGGTGACGGTCAGGTGTTCAATGCGGAGGTCCGCGCTCACCCGGTCCATGCGGTTCACCTCCATCCCGTTGTTGCTGGAGAATTCTCGCCTGCGGCCTCTAACTCTTCCTGCGCCGGTGCGGCGGCCTGCATCGTCGCAACCTCCGCGAGCCGCCCGGCCTTCGGCAACCGTGCGGCGAAGATCGTCGCCATCGCGGCCAATCCAGCGGTCATGTAGATGGCGGCCCGCAGCCCGGCGGCGTCCGCCACCACGCCCAACGGCGCCGCGACCAGCGCCGCGAGACCAGACGCGGCGAGCACCAGACCCCCGCCGAGAGCCGTCCGCCGTGGCAGGTATTCCTGTGACATCACGAGCGTCACCGGGAGCGCCCCCGCGGACATCGCGCCGACGAGAAACAACTCTGGATAGAGCAGCGCGCCGCCCGCGGCCGGCAGCAGCGCGATCAACAGCGTGAGCAGGCTGAGGGTCAAGACCAGCATGGATTTCCGGTTCCAACGATCGGCAAGGCGGCCGAAGATCGGCACGGTCACGATCCCGCCGGTCAACATGACCGACAGCGCGAAGGCCGCGGATGCCTGGGAGTGACCGGCAACCTCGATCAGATACCCCGGGAAGAAGATGAGCACGCCCGTCTGCGCGGCGGCGCGCAGCAGCACAAGTGCGAACAACGTCCGGTACTCACGCCAGCGCTCCGCCCCGCGCAATGCCGGCGGGGTCTCCTTCACTGCGTGATCGTGCGCTAACCGGCGACCCGCGAGAAACAGCACCGCCGCAACGGGCAGACCCAAGACCAGCCACCAGCGCATCGCCCCCAGGCCAAAGTTCCCTGTCAGCACCGCCACGAGCGCCGGCCCGAGCGCCCAACCGACGCTGCCGCCGACGGTGAAGTACGACATCGCGGTCACCCGCCGCGGGCCGCCGAGCAGCGACATGGTGCGGAGGGCTTCAGGGTGAAACAGCGCCGACCCAAACGCGAGCGTGCCGAGTACCAAAACGACCGAGCCGATACCGTGGACAAACCCGGCGGCGCTCATGCCGAGCGTGACAAGGGCGATCCCGGCGGGCGCCATCCACACGCGGTGGGTTGCGTCGGCGGCAAGACCGAAGATCACCTGCGCCGCGGCGCCGCCCAGTGACGACGCGGTCACGAGCGACCCAAGCACGGTGTACGAGAGCCCAAGATTGGCCCGGAACAACTGAATCAGGGCAGGTCTGGCGCCCGCCGTGGCGTCGACGGCGCCGTGCCCAACGATCAGCAGCACGCCGTATGCCGCAAGGGAGATCACACGACGGTTCGTCATGGGGGATATGCCCATGATAACCTGTCGCGCGCAAGGCGGCTATCCGCCGCAGATCTCGAGTCTTCGAAGGTAAACGCGTACCGGCGAGCAAAGTGGACTACGGGAGATCGCCGTGACCACACCGCAGGCGCTCGATGACATGCTCGTCCTCGACCTCACGACCATCGTCTCGGGTGGCACCGTGACGTCGATCCTGGCCGACTTCGGCGCGCGCGTCATCAAGATCGAAAACCCGCAGGGGGGCGATCCGCTGCGCGCGTGGGGCCCAACGAAGAATGGCGTGTCGTTGTGGTGGAAGGTCGTCTCGCGCAACAAGCAATCCATCACGCTGAACCTCCGGGATCCGCGCGGGCAGGACTTGGTGAAGCGGCTGGTCGCCAAAGCCGACGTGCTGGTCGAAAACTTCCGGCCCGGCACAATGGAGCGGTGGCACCTGGGATACGAGGCGCTCGCCGCCGTCAATCCTGGGTTGGTGATGGTCCGCATCTCTGGGTTTGGGCAGACAGGACCGTATCGCGACCGGCCGGGATTTGGCACCGTCGCCGAGGCGATGAGCGGGTTCGTCGCGTTGTCCGGATTTCCGGGCGGTCCACCGGTGCTGCCGCCGATGCCCCTAGCCGATGAGGTCTGCGGGCTCGTTGCCGCGATCGCGGCGATGATCGCGCTTCACCATCGAAACCGGCGGGGTGGACTCGGGCAGCAGATCGATGCGAGCCTCTACGAGCCGCTGTTTCGTCTGCTGGTCCCCAACGTGTCGCAGTTCGCGCTGCTCGGCGAGGTCCAGCCGCGCACCGGCAACCGCTTCGCGGGCGGGGCCCCGCGCAATCTGTACCGCTCGCAAGATGACGAGTGGGTGGCGATCTCGGCCACGACACAGCGCACCTTCGAGCGGCTCGCGCAGACGATGGATCGGGCGGATCTGCTGGCCGATCCGCGTTTCGCCGGCAACCTCAACCGTGTCGCGAACGTCGAAGCGCTGGACGCCATCATCCAGGAGTGGATAGGTGCGCGCCCACTGGACGAGATTCTCCGCCGGCTCGAAGAAGCGGAGGTCGTCGTCGGCCCTGTGTACGACGTGCGGCGCATTCTCTCCGACCCACACTATCGAGACCGGGGCGACGTGATCACAGTGGCCGATCCGGACGTCGGCGATCTCCCGATGCCGGGGGTGATCCCCAAGTTGTCCCAGACCCCGGGTCACATCAGTCACGCCGGCCCACGGCTCGGCGAACACAACGAGACGATCTACGGCGACGTGCTAGGACTCTCGGGCGATGTGCGCGCGAACCTCGCCCGTGAAGGAGTGATCTGACCCTGCCTCCGCGACGCAGCCTGCTCTTCGTCCCGGCCGACCAGGACGCCAAGATCGACAAGGCGATCGGTCTGGCCTCCGACGGCGTGATCCTCGACCTCGAAGACGGCGTCGCGCCGGCCCGCAAGACGGAGGGGCGCGCGG
>JBGQGY010000256.1:0-2885 GCA_041497675.1 bacterium
GAATCGGTCCTGCACCGCCGCCAGCATCCGCGCGACGTCACGCTCTTGCGAGACATCGGCCGGGATGAAGAGCACGTCGGGACCGAGGGCGGCCGCCGCATCGCGCCCGCGATCCACCCGGCGGCCTGCGATCGCCACCTGCGCCCCCAGTTGCCGCGCGATCGTCGCGGTCGCCGTTCCAAACCCGGTGGCGCCGCCGGTGACCAAGACCGTCTTCCCATCGAGCCGAATCATCGCCGCGCTCCTTCCCTGATAGGAGCCCCACGCCGAACACCGCGAACCCCCTCAGGGGAGACCACGATGACCGGCCGGACCATCCTCCACATCGACATGGACGCGTTCTTCGCCGCCGTCGAGCAACGACGGCGCCCCGAACTGCGGGGCAAGCCCGTGGTCGTGGGCGGCGACGGCGATCCGCAGAAACGCGGCGTCGTCTCCACCGCCTCATACGAAGCCCGTAAGTTCGGCATCCACTCCGCCATGCCGTTGCGCACCGCGTACCGGCTGTGCCCGGATGCCGTCTTCCTCCCCGTGGACTTCGCGGCCTATCGAGAGATTTCCCAGAGCATGTACGCGATCCTCCGCGACACGGGTGCCCGCGTCGAGCCTATGGGCCTCGACGAAGCGTGTCTGGACGCTACCGATTTGCCGGGCGGCGGGGAGGCCGTTGCCCGGGCAATCAGGGACCGTATCGCGTCTGAATTGCACCTGACTGCGACCGTCGGGGTGGGACCAAACAAGCTCGTCGCCAAGATCGCGTCCGGGTTGAACAAACCGGATGGTCTGACTGTTATTGGCGCCGATGAGGTCGGCGCCCGGCTGGGACCGCTGCCTGTGACCGTGCTGTGGGGCGTAGGCCCAAAGACGGCCGCGGCCCTCAAAGAGCGCTTCGCCGTCGAGACCGTCGCCGATCTCGCCGCGCTGTCGCTCGAGCAGCTGCAGGACGTTTATGGGCCGAACCAAGGGGCTCACCTGCACCATATCTCGCGCGGTCAGGACGACCGCCCAATCGTCACCGAGTGGGAACCCAGCTCGTTGTCGCGCGAGCGCACGTTTCAGGTCGATCTGCGGCGGCCCGAGACGATACGAGAAATGCTCGGGCGGATCGCCGCCGACGTAGCGGCTGATCTGCGCAGCGAAGGCTACAAGACGGCGAATGTCACCTTGAAAATTCGCTTCGCCACCTTTGAAACGTTCACGCGGTCCAAGACCTTGCCCGAGGCGGTCGACGACGATGCCACGATCACACGTACCGCGATCGACTTGCTCGATCGGGTGACGATCAACCGGCCCGTGCGACTGCTCGGCGTGCGCGCGGCAAAACTCAGCCCGGCTGAGGCATCCACGGAGCAGACCGGGACGCCCGAACCGGGCGGGTTGGACGAGCTCTTTCGCTAGTGGCCGATCGCCTTGACCGCGGCCTCCACGGCCGCGTAGTCGGGTTCGGTCCCCTGGGCGGGCGTCAGCCACTTCCAGCGCACGACGCGGTCCTTATCCAGCACGAAGACCGATCGCCAGGCCACGCCCGGCATCGTGCCGCCGGCGAAGTTGGGATCCTGCACGTCGAACGCCTTCACGGCCTCGCGGTTGTAATCGGAGAGCAGCGTGAAGGTCAGCCCATTCGCATCAGCGAAGGCTTTTTGCGCGAACGGCGAGTCGACGCTGATCCCGACGACCTGGGCATTGAGCGCGTTCAACTTCGCCAGACCGTCTCTGATCGCGCACATCTCCTTGGTGCATGCCCCCGTGAACGCCCCAGGGAAGAACAGCAACACCGTCGGCTTGCCCCGTAGATCGCTCAACTTTGCGAACTTGCGGTCGGCGTTCACCACCGTCGCGTCAGGCGCAGTCTGCCCCACCTCTACTCCCACCACTCCACCTCCAACCGAATCGTGTCTCCTTCATGCAACGGTGGCGGGCGCCTGCGGTCTTCCCGCGGATGTCGCCCGAGCCTCCCAGACCCGCAGCACGTCGTCTGACTGCATCACCTCGTAGCGGCGGCGCATCACAGCCAACGCCGCCTGGTGCAGCTCGGGATTAAAGGAACAGACCGCGTCCTCGCAGAGGACGACGAAGTAGCTGTGGTGGCAGGCGTCGCGCGCCGCCGACTCGACGCAGCCTTCGGTCACCCCACCGACCAGGACGACCGTCTCCATGCGGTTGATCTTGAGAAGGTTGTCCAACCGCGTGCCGACAAAGCTGCTGGACGTGTGCTTCTTCACCACGAACTCTCCGGGACGCGGCGCGAGCTCGGGAATGATCTCGTGGCCCCACGTCCCCTCCAGCGTGTACTCGGGGAGTTCCGCCGGATCCGCGACGCCATAGGCCCGCAGCATGAACTTCAGACGCGCCGCCGAATCGGTGGCACGGTGCGGCAAGGCGGTATTTTGGATGTGAACGATCATGACCCCGGCGGCCCGCGCCGCGGCGAGCAGCCGCCGGCTGTGCTCGATCACCGGCCGACAGATCGAGTCGATGTCGAGGCCGCGCTGCCGCGCAACCTGATCGGTCGACCCGCCGCGCTTGCAGAAGTCGTTCTGGAGATCGACGATCACGTATGCCGTGCGGACCGGGTCCACCAGCTCATCGACCGTCTGGGGAATCCGTCTGCCTTCGTAGAGAATCATCGCTGCCTCCTTGGGAGTATCAGTCTCTTCGGGACAGCATGCCGCCCTCCTGCGGGAGACGGCGTCACAGGGAATGCCGCGGCCCGGACAGAAAGAACCACCGATGTCCTCTGCTCCAACGATGCGGGTGCTCGCGCTGCGCGGATCCGACATCGTCGCTGATCCTCCGGACGCCCTCGACACCCTCCGAGCGCTAGACGGCCAGATCGTCTGGATCGACCTCCCGGATCCCACGCCCGAAACGATGTCCCGGCTCAC
>JBGQGY010000257.1:0-2712 GCA_041497675.1 bacterium
ACTCGGCGGAACCGGGCCGCGCCTGGCCCGCGGCGGAGACCTTCGGGCACACGCCGCCGCTGGGCGATCCCCTCTACGCCGTCTGGGCGCGGCTCAGCTGGCCGGGGGCGGGCCAAACGTCATGACGTACGTGGGCCGCACCTTGAAGAGCACGCGCACCTCCCCCTTGGGATCTCGCAGCGGGTAGGGCGTCGTGTTGATATAGCGCTGGGCCAGCTCGTTCACGTTGTCCGTGGCCTCGCGGCCCTTCGCGGGGTCGGTCTCCTCGATCATCTCCACGACCTTGCCGTTGATCGCCATCCAGTGGTACGGGTTCGCCGGATTGACGCACAGGATAGCCACGTCTGACCGCTCCCGCATGTTCCGGTCTTTGAGACGGCCCTTCTTGGTGTTCACGAGGATGTTGACGCCATCATGGGCCACCCAGATCGGAGTCAGTTGGGGCAGCCCGTTTCGCTTGACCGTGGCCAAGGTTGCTGTCACGTTCTTTTCGAGCATCCACCGGTAGGACTCGTCGAGATCGGCGATCGACGATATCTGCCCGCGCCGGCCGGTCTCGAATGCGTTCTCATTTCCGGGCATGATGACGTCAGCGGTTTTGATGGCCATGGAACGTCCCTCCTCTGAGTGTGGTGGTGTGGCTGAAGCAGCGCAACCGGCAAGCTCTTCGGTCGATCACTGGATCAGCTCGTCCGCCTGGCGCAGCAGCGCCGGCGGGATGGTGAGGCCCAGGGCCGTGGCGGTCTTATGGTTGATCACCAGGGAATACCGCGTGGGATGCTCGAACGGCAGTTCGCCCGGTTTCGCGCCCTTGAGGATCTTGTCGACGTACGTTGCCGCGCGCCGAAAGTTGTCGACCAGGTTCGGTCCGTACGTCATCAGACCGCCGCCCGCGGAGTATTCGTGGTTGGTGCTTATCGACGGCAATCGATGCTTGAGCGCCTGCGCCGCGATTGAGCGCGCCTCCTGCACAAAGAACGAATCGGGAAAAATAATTACGGCATTTGTGCGTTCTTTCGTCATCATGGCGAATTCGCGCTCGATTTCCTGTACCGTGCCTGCTTCCGCCAGCACCACCTGAATCCCGACCTTTTGCGCGGCGGACATGATCCGTTTCAGTCGCGGGGGATGCGCCGGGTTCTCCGGCTGCAACAGCACGGCGACACGAGACACTTTTGGCACGGCAGCCTTCAGCAGCTCGAGCAGTTTCGGGCCGAGGTCGGCGGCGCCGATCGACAGGCCGGTGATGTTCCCACCGGGCCGCGCCAGGCTCGCGGCAAAGCCGTCCCCGACCGGATCACCCGTGACAGTGAGGACGACGGGAATGGTCGTGGTGGCGTGTTGCAGCACGCGGTAGAAGGGCGTTCCCGTTGCCACGATGACGTCTACTTTCAGGCGCACCAGCTCTGCGGCGAGGGCCGGAAGGCGCTCATTGTTCCCGTCAGCGAAGCGTGCCTCAATGATGAAGTTCGTGCCCTCGACGTAGCCGAGCTCGCGCATGCCCTGCACGAACGCATTGTAGCGGCCGGTATCCAACGCAGATTGGCGCGACCCGAAGTAGAGAAACCCGATGCGCGCAACTTTCGATTGCTGTTGGGCGAGCGAGCCTCGCGGCACAGCAAGCACGCCCGCACCAAGCGCGATGAGGAACCTCCGACGCGTTGTCACTGGATCACCTCATCCGCTCGCACCAGCACCGACCGCGGGATCGTCAGGCCGAGCGCCTTGGCGGTCTTGAGGTTGATCACGAACTCGAACTTCGTGGGCTGCTGCACGGGGAGGTCGGCGGGCTTCGCGCCTTTCAGGATCTTGTCGACGTAGGCAGCCGCACGCCGGTACAAGTCGGCAAGGTGCACGCCATAGGACATGAGACCCCCCGCGTCCACAAACTCCTTGACTCCGTATATCGCGGGCAGGCGACTCTTGGCCGCGAAGTCCACGATCTGCGTTCGCTTCGTGATCGTGAGAGGGTCTTCTACCGCGGTGAGAGCGCCGGCGCGCCCTGTGGTTGCGGCTGCCAACGCACCCGCGAAGTCGTCGGGTCCTCGCACGACCAAGGACTGGAGCTGCACCCCTAACGTCGTGGCCGCCGCCTCCATCTCTCGCACCACCAGCGAGGCATAGGGATTGGCCGCATTCCAGAGGACGGCGACTCGGGAGAGCCCGGGAAGGATCTCTTTGAGGAGCTGCAGCCGCTTTCCGCCCAGCTCCGGGACCAGGAGGCTCAGGCCGGTGACGTTGCCTCCCGGCCGCGCGAGGCTGGACACGAGCCCGCTCCCCACCGGATCACCCGCACTCGTCATGACGATCGGGATCGCGCTGGTGGCCTGCTTGGCCGCCAAGGGCGCGTTGGTGCCGTGGGACACGATGACGTCGACCTTGAGCCGGACCAGCTCGGCAGCGAGAGCCGGCAGCCGCTCGTATTTCTCGTCCGCGTAGCGGTATTCAACGACGATATTCCGGCCTTCGACATAGCCAAGGTCCCGAAGTCCCTGTCGGAGTGCCTCGATCAGTCTCGCGTAGGCGGAATCGGAGGCGGAGGCAGCCACCAGAAACCCGATCCGGGGGACCTTCCCCGCCTGCTGCTGCGCCTCGACGGCGAGCGGTGCGGCGAGAAGGCCGCTGGCCACAGTGCCGATGAAGGCGCGCCGATCCATCACTGATGTCATGAGAACGGTCTCGCGCTGTTGCTATGCTCAGCTTGGGCGACAG
>JBGQGY010000258.1:0-2670 GCA_041497675.1 bacterium
GAGCGCGGCCAGCTCCGCAAGGACATCGAGGCCGTGTACCTGCGCGCCTCCCGCAAGCCGTATCTCGTTGCGCTCGACCTGCGCGCGCAGATCGCCGGCAACAACACCGCCAAGAGCCGCATCCTCACGATGATCCGCCGTTACGGCGCCGACGTCGTCAAGGGCGTGATGCGCAAGATCATCGACAACGCCGAGCAGGCCTTCCTGGCCAAGCTCGCCAAGGTCCCCGACGGCACCTGGCGCGAGCGCAGCTACGTGGAGGTGGCTTACGTCGGCGACCGCAAGACCTACCAGGTCATGCTGACGATGCGCAAGCAGGGCGACAAGCTGACCTTCGACAACGCGGGGACCGCTGACCAGGTGGGCGCCATCAACACCACCTACTCCGGCTGGCGCGGCTCGCTCATGACCGCCATCAACGAGCTGCTGTGCTGGGACCAGCTCTACGCCATCGGCGGCGCCCTGCGGCACATCGAGTTCCGGCCGGCGCTGGGCTGCTTCACCTCGGCCACGCACCCGGCCTCCGTCTCGACGGCGCCCGTGCAGGCGATGGAGATCTCGCTCTACCCCGCCTACAACACGATCAGCAAGATGCTCTCGTGCGACCCCGAGCTGAAGCGCGACGTGATGACCATCGGCGGCACGTCGCAGTTCCCGCTGACCGTCTTCCGCGGCATCGACCAGTGGGGCGAGAAGTTCGGCTACCTCCTGCTCGACCCCATGGTGGGCGCGATCGGCGCCTTCAGCTTCCGCGACGGCATCGCCACCGGCGGCCAGGTCCGCAGCCCCATCTGCCGCATCGGCAACGTCGAGCACAACGAGCAAAGCTTCCCCCTGCTGTTCCTCCACCGGAAGGAGAACACCGATTCCGGCGGCGCCGGCAAGTACCGCGGCGGCAACTCCGCCTCGGTGGCGTTCATCCCACACGGGACGACTCACATCACGCAGGACACGGAGTCGTCGGGCGCCGCGATCCCGACAGCGCCGGGCTTGGCCGGAGGCTACCCGGCCAACACGAACTACTACCTGTTCAAGCGCAACACCGACGTGTTGCAGCAGTTCGCGCAGCGGCGGATGCCGGCAGACATCAGCGAGGTCGAGGGCGAGGAGGAGCTGCTACAACTGCGGCAGATCGACATCCACCAGGGGCCGAGCGACGTCTACGAGGTGGCCTTCGCGGCGGGCGCGGGGTATGGCGATCCGCTCGAGCGCGATCCGGAGGCGGTGCGGAAGGACGTGTACCTGGAAGACATCTCGCCGCGGGCAGCGCGGGAGATCTTTTGCGTGGTGCTGACGGGGGATGGGGAGGAACTGCGGGTGGATGGGGAGGGGACGGCGGCGTTACGACGGGCGGCGTTGGCCGAGCGGCTGGGGCGAGAGCCGAGGCCGTATGCTGGGCCACGCCTACCAATCGTCCGGCAGATCACCGAGTACCTGAACCTAGTTGAGCGCGACGGAGACGGCTGGCTCGCCTGCTCGCGGTGTGGACAGCCGCTTGGCCCAGCAACGGAGAACTACAAGCTGCACTGCCATCGGATCGACCGGCCGATTCAGGCGGCGAACACCCTGATCGGGGAACCGGAGCGGTTCATCGATGATGCGGTGCAGTTCCGCCAGTTCTGCTGTCCGGCGTGCGGTGGACTAATCGAGAACGAAATCAGTCGGGTTCAGGATCCCGTGCTCTGGGACATTTCGATGGAGGCGTAGTACGCCCAAGGCGGAGAACCACTGCTGGCTTTCTGGTACCCTCGGGCACCAAGATCGGTGGCCAGAGCTCGGTGAATGATCCGCCTGATCCGGTGTCGATTTGAGTCGTGGTGAGTGAGCACGACAATCTTGCTCACCGTCCGAAAGCACATGAACACGTGGCCCGCTATCGACTCAGCCCTGTCGTCGCACCGCCAGCGCCACGTTGCACTACGAGAGAATGATTCGGCGTATCTGCTGGTGCCATACAGAGAGGTTTCGATGATCGCAGGAAACGGAGATTGGCGAGATGCAAACAGTCGCGACTAGTTTCACTGTCTCTGACTACTGTGCCGCGATGGATCAGAACGAGATCGTCGCCAACAAGGAGTATCAGAGGAGTGAGGAGGTATGGCCGGCGGCCGCGCGCTCCTTCTTGATTGAGACGATCCTGCTCGGATACCCCATGCCGAAACTGTATCTGTATCAAAAGACCGATATCAAGAGCCGCAAGACTGTGAAGGAGATCGTCGATGGTCAGCAGCGAAGCAAAGCCATTCACGACTTCTATCACGGCAGGTTCGCGCTCGCGAAGCGTACTGAAATCGAGGGGGCGGTTGGGAAACGCTATGAGGAGCTAGCTGAAACCCTGAAAGGCCAGTTCTTGAACTATCAGATTTGGGCGGACCTGTTCATCTCAGTCACGCCGAGTGAAATTCGCGAGACCTTTCGTCGGATCAACTCATACACGGTGCCGCTCAATCCAGAGGAAAGGCGCCACGCCCGATACCAGGGCGCCTTCAAATGGTTCGTCTATGAGATGACTCACAAGTATGAAGAATGGTTTCTGAGTATGGGTGTCCTAACGGAAAAGCAGATGGTGAGGATGGCGGACACCACAAACTTATTTCGGGTCTTCGTCGAAGTGAGTGGGTGAAAAACGGGGTTGAGGATGCGAAAACCCGCTCTGGCAGCGGTCCGAAA
>JBGQGY010000259.1:0-2634 GCA_041497675.1 bacterium
ACAATGACGCCGCTCACCTCGTCGGCGGCGACCGTGCTGGTCATCGGGCTGACCTCGGCGTCGCAATCATTGATGCATCTGCGCACCATCGCAAAGTGGACGATCCGGCCGAGCCTTCTGTCGGTGCCGGGGGTCGCGGGCGCCGAGATCTTTGGTGGGGACGAGCGGTCCACCCAGATCCTCGTCCATGCCGACCGGCTGATCCGGTTCGGGGTCGGGATCGACGACGTACTCGCCGCGGCGCGGCGCGCCACCGGCGTGCGCGGCGCCGGCTTTGTCAGCACGCCGAACCAGCGGATCACGGTGCACACGCAAGGACAGCCTCACGGACCCGCGGACATTGCCCGCACCGTGCTGGCCCGGCGTGACGGCGGCAGTATCACGCTCGGCGACGTGGCGAGCGTCATCGACGCGCCGCTTCCGGCCGACGGCGGCGCGGCCATCATGGGGCAGCCCGGGGTGGTGATGAATATCGATGAGCAGTACGGCGCCAACACGCTGGAGGTCACGGCGGGCATCGAAGCCGCGCTTGCCGACCTTGGTCCCGCGCTGGAGCAGGAGGGCGTAACCCTGCACGCCAGACTGTTCCGTCCGGCCAACTTCGTCACGGCGGCAACCGACAATCTGCGCTCGTCGCTGCTGATCGGCGCGGTGCTGATCGTGGTCGTGCTCTTCCTTTTCATGTTCGATCTGCGTACGGCCGCGATCTGCTGCACGGCGATCCCGATTTCTCTCTTGGCAGCAATCGTTGTGGTGCAGCATTTTGGTGTCACGCTCAATACGATGACCCTGGGGGGCCTGGCCATCGCCGTCGGCGAGGTTGTCGACGACGCGGTTATCGGCGTCGAAAACATCACCCGGCGGCTGCGCGAGAACAAGCGGCTCCCGGACCCGCGAGCGGCCGCGCGCGTCGTCCTCGAAGCCACCTTCGAAGTCCGCAGCGCCGTCGTCTATGCCACCTTCGCGGTGATCCTGGTATTCCTCCCGATCGTCACGTTGCCGGGGGTTGCCGGTCGGCTGTTCGCGCCGCTCGGCATCACTTACATTCTCGCGGTCCTGGCATCGCTCGTCGTCGCCCTTACGGTCACTCCGGCGCTGTCGCTCTTGTTCCTGCCGCAGCACACCAAGGAGCGCGAGCCGCCGGTCCTGCATTGGACCCGGCGGCGATACGAAGTGCTGCTGCGCCGGGTGGTGCAGGCGCCGCGCCTGGCAATTTTGGGTGCTTCCGTGCTGACAGCTTCCGGCCTCGCGCTGTTTCCGTTCTTCGGCGCGACGTTCCTTCCGGAGCTGCAGGAGGGGCACTTCATCGTGCATATGACGGCGATGCCCGGGACCTCGATCGACGAGTCGCTGCGGATGGGGGCACGGGTCACCGCGGCATTGGCGGCCCTCCCGATCGTCCGCTCGGTCGCGCAGCGGGTGGGGCGCGCCGAATTGGCCGCCGCGGGCGACACGCACGGAACCCACCAGAGCGAATTCGAAGTGGATCTGAAGCCGCTGCATGGCGAGACGGCGGGGACCGCCAAGGCCGCGCTGCTGAAGCCGCTGGAGAGTTTCCCCGGGATCAATGTCTCGGCCAACACCTTCCTGACCGAGCGGGTCAACGAGACGTTTTCAGGCTACGCGACGCCGGTGGCCGTCAATGTCTACGGCAACGACCTTCACCTCATCGACGACACGGCGCTGAAGATCGCCGAGGTGCTGCGCCACGTTCCGGGCGCCGCCTCGGTCGAGGTCCAGTCGCCGCCGGGTCTGCCGCAACTGACGATCGAGCTGCGCCCGGCCGATCTGCAGCGCTGGGGGTTCGACCCAATCCAGGTACTCGACATCATTCGCACCGCCTATCAGGGCGAAGTGGTCGGACAGACCTATGAAGGCGACCGGGTCTTCAACGTCATCGTCAAGCTCGCCTCGCAGAACCCGGGGAATATCGTAGAGATCGGCAATTTGCCGCTGCGGGCGCCCGACGGCATCTACGTTCCGTTGCGGCAGGTCGCCGATCTGCGCGCGACATCGGGACGATACGAAATCCACCACCAAGGCGGCCGCCGACGGCAAGCGGTCACACTGGATATCGAAGGCCGGGACCTCGCCTCGTTTATCGGGGAGGCGCGCCAACGGCTCGCCGCGAAGGTGCAGCTGCCGAGCGGGACCTATATCGAGTTTTCCGGTGCCGCCGAGGGTCAGGCTCAGGCGCAGCGCGATCTTGCGGTGAAGGCGCTATTCGCCGGTGTCGGGATCGTGCTGCTGCTGTCGGTGGTTACCCGGAACTGGCGCAACCTGCTCCTCCTGATGGCGAACCTGCCGTTCAGCTTTGTCGGCGGCGTGGTGGCGGCATTCCTGTCGGGCGGCGTGCTGTCGCTCGGTTCGCTCGTTGGGTTCGTGACGCTGTTCGGCATTACCTTGCGCAACTCGATGATGATGATCTCCCACTATGAGCACCTGGTCGCGGTGGATGGCCGGGAGTGGACCCCGGAGACCGCGGTGCTCGGTGCGGCGGACCGGCTGGCCGCGGTCCTGATGACCTCGCTCGTCACCGGACTTGGCCTGTTGCCGTTGGCGGTCGGGATGAATACGGCGGGCCGCGAGATCGAGGGCCCGATGGCCCTGGTGATCCTTGGCGGCCTATTCACC
>JBGQGY010000260.1:0-2532 GCA_041497675.1 bacterium
ATCGTATCGAGGATAGACGTCCCTCGCCCGGCTGAAGAAGAACTCCTCGAACGCCTTCACCGCCCGGGGTCGCAGCGGATTACTGACCCGGCCAAAGGCGATCCGCGCAAAAAACGGCTCCGCGCCGGGGACGGGGACGAGCGCGAAGTGGTTCGGGAAGATCCGCGCCCAGTAGGACACGAGGTGATACCACGTGAAGGCGACGTCCGCGTAACCGCGGGCGACCATCTCGGGAAGATCGCGATGCATGATCCCGAGGCGGCCTGGGAAACTCGGCACCTCCGCGGCGAAGAGAGCGTCGGCCGCGGGTTTCCCGAGCAGCGCGTCGGCGGCGGCCCGGCATTGGGCACGAACATCCCCCGGAGCCGACAGCGCGATCCGCGCACCGGTGCGGGTAAGATCGGCGAGGCCCTGAATCCCGAACGGGTTACCTTTGCCGACCAGAAGCGCGACGCCACGATTCTTGCAGAAGAAGCGCGCCTGCGGCTCGATGACGCCGAGCCTGCGCAGCTGCCGCAACGGCTCAGGGTAGCCCATGAAGATATCGGGGTAGAAGCCGGACCCACGGCTCGCGTCGAGCGTGAGGTTGCCGAGTGCGATTGCTCCCGAGCGGATCATCTGGATACACATAGGCTGAGGCAGGGTCACCACCACGATATTGTCGAGATGGAGGTCGGCGTACTGCGGCTGTGCCTTCGCCCATGCCGGGAAGGCGCCCACGATATCGTCGCTGAGCACCACCATGAGATGATTGCCCTCGGTAAAAATCACCAGGCTCGGTGGCGTCCCGATCCGCCCGACGATATCCAGCACGGTATTGGCGTGCCCCGCGAATGTCCGAATGCCTGGCTGCTCGCCACCGACGAGGGGCCAGACGAGCGGCTCCAGCGGTTGTGGAGTCGGCTGTCCTTCCGCGGCGCGTGCTGCCCGCGGGCGTGACAAGGCGATCGCGCTTAACCGACGCCTCATCATTTCCGAATCCTCCGGTCCGGCGTCTTCGCCGTGCACTGGTCCGCTGTGCGTCTAACGCCGGCAGTGAGCGGCGGTGGCGAGCGAATGCGAGCCAGCCGGCCGCTCGACTGCCATGTTCGACGCCGCACCAACGCCGACGGTCATTCGACTACCTGATCGGCGCGCAGCAGGAGCGACGGCGGGATCGTGAGGCCGAGGGCCTTGGCGGTCCGGCCGTTGATCGCCAACTCGAACTTCGTGGGTTGCTCGACGGGGAGGTCAGCAGGCTTCGCTCCCTTCAAGATCTTGTCCACGTACGCGGCGGCGCGCCTGTTCTGATCCGGGATGTGCGGACCGTACGACATGAGGCCTCCGACTTCGACGTACTCCCTCTGGCCATAAATCGCAGGCAGCCTGCTCTTCGCCGCCAACCCTACGAGTCGAGCGCGGTGCGTCGTGAAAAGGGGAGCATTTGCCTGCAGCAGACCGTCGGCGGCGCGCATAGCCTTGAATCCAGCGTCAAAGTCGTCCGTGCCCCGGACCGGCACTCGCTCAAACTGCATGCCGAGCGTGCGCGCTGCGACCTCCGCCCCCTTGAGCTGCACGAGGTTGCCCGGATTGTCCGAATGCCAGAGCATTGCGACTCGCCTTAGCTTGGGAACGACCTCCCTCAGCAGCTCCAGGCGCTTCCCGGCGAGATCAGCAGAGCTGAAGGCCAATCCCGTGATGTTCTCTCCCGGTCGTGCCAGGCTCGGGACGAGTCCAAGCTCGACAGGGTCAAACACGTTCACAAAGACGATCGGCACCGACGTGGTCGCTTTCTTGGCCGCGAGAGCCGATGGTGCAGCCGAAGCCACGATGACATCGACCTTTAGCCGGACCAGCTCTTCGGCAAGCTGCGGAAGCTGATCGACGCTGCCGATTCGGAATTCGATGACCACATTACGGCCATCGACGTATCCCCACTCTCGTAGGCCTTGCTGAAACGCCTCGACGTAGCTTTGGGGCGGCTGGCCATCACGCAGGAACCCGATCCGGTGGACCTTGCCCGCCTGCGCGTGGGCTGCGGCGCCGCGCAGGGCAACGAAGCTTGCGGAAGCGAATAGGATGAAGCACACGAGGATGAGCGCGTCACCCCGCAGCGACATCGCCGATTTCAGGACTCGACGCCAACAATGGCAACCGGTCAATTGCGTGATCGCTCCCCAGTGCGGCGAACGCGCGCATTCACGTGCGGCCGGGCGAGCGAAGGCGAGCCCGGGCGGCAGGTGGAATGCGTTGTTAGGCTGGGCCTTCGCCTCACAATTACGAAACGTCGAAGCAGAACTTCTTCGTCTTACCAACGATCTGTCTAACCTCGTCCCGGAATCGGTCTAGAGGTGGTAAGCCCTGATAGCCGTGAGCCCACCGGCGGAAGTCGAAGTACTCAAAGGCTTTGCCCTTGTAGTAGGAGTTTGCGGACGCCAGATCAGGCTCGAAGTAGGGCGCACAAGCCCCGACAACTGCCAAAAGCCCAAGGTCATTTGCCTCGCGCCAGAGCTTCTCGAGGTCGTGACGGTAGCGATTCTTTAGTTCATCGAG
>JBGQGY010000261.1:0-2409 GCA_041497675.1 bacterium
CGTCGAGGCCTCGCCCGTGCCGATGTTGTACACACCTGAGGGCGTCGACGTGGCGAGCGCGGCCGCCACGCACCCGGCGGCGCAGTCCTTCACGTAGACCAGATCCATGCCCTGATCCCCGCCCGCATCGAGCCGGTAGGGCCGCCCGGCGACCACGGCCGCAAGCAGCTCGTTCAGCGGCCCGGCGCTGCGCGGCTCACGGTGGAACCGGCGTTCGGCGGCATAGTATCCGCCGAAACGCAACGCGGCAAACTCGAGACCGTGCAACTCACGATACCAGGCCGCGTATCGCTCGCAGGCATACTTGCCGATCTCGTACGGCCGCACGGGATCCGGTGGCGTGGTCTCCGGGACCGGCTCGTAGTGCGGGTGCCCGTGACGCGTACCTTTGAAACTCGGATAGAACGACCACGTCGAGGCGAGCACGATGCGGCCCACGCCCGACAACCGGCAGGCTTCCAGCACGTTGAGCGTCCCGCCGACATTCGTCTCTTCGTTCGCGTAAGGGTGCTGGTTGTACCACTCCCCGACCAGCGCAGCCAGGTGGATCACGCGCTCGGGTTTGATGCGCCCGAACACCTCAAGCACCTGCGCGAGGTCGCGGATGTCGAGCCGCTCGTATCTGAGCTCCGGGATGCCGTCGAGGATCGGGCCCGGACTCGGCAGGATGTCTGCGGCGATGACGTGGGGCCCGCCCGCGAGCAATTGCCTGATGACGTGCGAGCCGACGACGCCGGACGCGCCGGTGACCAGAATCCTCATCCCCGCCTCCTCGTCCGCTCGACACAGTCGGCCACGCCGGCATCGAGCGACCACTGCGGCGCAAACCCAAAGTCGCGTTTCGCTCGGGAGATGTCAAGCACGCAATAGTGGCCGGGGGCAAAGTCGATCCCGGGACCGACCTCGATGTGCGCGCCCGGGACGGCGGCCCGCACGGCCGCCGCGAAGCGTCCCGGGGTCACCCGCTCACCCGCCCCGATGTTGTAGGCCGGGCTCGACAGACCCGGCGCGTGCGCCGCTAGGACAAAGGCGTGCGCGAGATCCTTCACATAGACGCAGTCCATCACGCGCTCGGCGCCGCGGGGGATCACGGTGGGGCCGCCGCGCACGGCGTTGCCGATCATCGCGTGGAGCATCCCCATCGCCCGGCCGCCCGGGTCGCCGGTGCGTTCGGCCGCGTAGTAGATCGCAAACCGAAACGCGGCAAACTCCAATCCAAACCTGCGCTGGTAGAAGCGGCCCATGCGCTCGGCGGCGTGCTTCCACACCTCGTACGGGCGGTCGGGGTCAAGCCAGTGATCTTCGGGCACCGGCGTATAGGTCGGATGCCCGTAGGGCGTGCCGTCGAAGTTAGGATAGACGGTGCGCGTACTCGCCATGACCACGCGGCGGACACCGGCACGGCGTGCCGCCTCAAACACGGACATCGTGCCGGTCATGTTGACCCCGAACATGACCAGCGGCTCGTCGTCGGAGGCGGCGCCGGTCAGGGCGGCCAGGTGGACGATCACATCGACATTCCTCTGTTGGCACAGATCAATGAGGCGGTCAAGGTCGTTGATGTCCATCTGCACAAACTCAACACGGCCATCGAATTCCCCCCGCCAGGTCGCCGATGGCGCCGCGGCGTCGAGGACGACCGGCCGCTCACCACGCTCCACCAGATCGCGTACCACGTACGATCCGACGACGCCCACCCCACCGGTGACGAGGATCGTCACCGCGCGACTCCCGCGCGAACTTGCTGCCGGAAGAACGCCATCTCACGCCTCCTTGGGTAGCCCCACTTCACCCTTCAACCGCGGGTCGAGCGCGTCCCGCAGCCCATCGCCAAACAGATTGAACGCCAGGACCATGACCATGATCGCCGCCCCCGGGGTGATCGACATCCAGGGCGCGGTCTGTAGGAACTTCGTCCCCTCGGCCGCCATGTTCCCCCACGTCGGGGCCGGCGGTGCGACGCCCAACCCGAGGAAGCTCAGGCTCGACTCGGTCAGAATCGCCGTCGAGACGCGCAGCGTCGAGAGCACGACAATCGGTGAAAGGCTGTTGGGCAGGATGTGCCGCCGCATTACGCGGCCGCTCCCGGCGCCAAGCGCCCGCGCCGCCTCGACGTAGTCGCGGCGGCGCTGCGTCAGCACCTCGCCGCGCACGAGCCGGGCAAACGGGGGGATGCTGGAGATCCCGACGGCGACCATGAGGTTGAACAACCCCCCACCCAGAAACGCCACGATGGCGATCGCGAGCAAGATGAGCGGGAACGCCATCAACACGTCGACGACGCGCATCAGCGCATGATCGAGCGCGCCACCGTAGTAGCCTCCAAGCAGCCCCATGAGCGACCCGAGACCGGCGGCGATGGCCACGGAGACGACCCCAACCAGGATCGACACGCGCGCGCCGTACACG
>JBGQGY010000262.1:0-2376 GCA_041497675.1 bacterium
CACTTATCATGCACTTACCTGCCGCCGGGGTCAAGGCCCCTCCGCCGTCAAAGCCCTGGCAGGGCCTCGTGGGATGCCCTCCGGGAACAGCGCGCCAAGCAGAATGAGGGCCGATCGGGTCAATCGTAATACACCAACACACGATTGACCCCATTTCTCCCTGCGCGGATTGATGCAAGATCATCTTGACAGCATCGCCGCTCCCGCTGTATTACCCGCGCGGGGAGGAGTAGAGAGAACCGATGAGGCATCCGAAGTTCCAAACCCCGGCCGAGCCGCGGCCGGACGAATCGGCCTTTCGCACCCCCGCGCAGCACGCGCTGAATGACTGGCTCGACAGCCTGACACCGAGCGAACGAGCAGCAGTCCGCGATCGCAGACGACGCTCAGACCTGACCGCCCGGCTCCGGCTCGGGATCTTGTTCGATCGGCGAAGATCGTAGGAGCCCGCCCAGGGGGTCAGCGAACTGCCCGCCGCTAACCGCCTTTCAGCCGGTCGAACGAATCGCACGCGTCACAATTCAAGCTGCACGAAAAGTACAGGCCTGGCGATGCCTTCAATCCCGATCGTTTCGTCGATCCACAGGGCTTCAAGACGTCGGTCGAGCAGCTGGAGAAGACGTACCGGGAGCAACTGGCTCGAGAGCGAGCCAAGACCAGGTGATGCGGAACGACGCGCTGATCACACGACCTCTACCTTGACGTTGTGGATCGGAGGCAGCGAATCGAACAGACAGTCCCACTGCTCCCCAGCCTCCCTCCCAATCCACAGTTGACCGGTCGTCGTTCCGAAATAGAGCGCCGGTACCGTAAGCCGGTCGATGTCCATCGCGTCGCGCTGGACGGTGAAGTAGCTCTGCTTCTTCGGTAATCCACGCGAAAGCCGGCTCCACGAGTCGCCGCCGTTCTCGCTGCGCCACACCGCAGGTGCGCTGCCGGGGCACGAGCGCGTCGCCGGGTCGAGCGGCATGACGTACACCGTGTCGGCGTCGTGCGGGTGCACGAGGATCGGAAACCCAAAGTCCGACGGCAGGCCTTTGGCGATCGATCGCCACGAGTGGCCGTAGTCGTCGCTGCGCAGCACACCGATGTCGGGCCGCGGCCCGCCAGGCCCGGTCCACTCTGCCCACCCACCGTGGTTCTGCATGTACAGCCGGTCGGGCGCATCGGCGTGCCGTGCGATCTTGTGCACGCACTGTCCGAACTCGGGGTAGGGATCGGGTGCGAAGCCCGCGCCGACGCCTCCATTGGATGCCCTGAACGTGTCGCCGCCGTCCTCGCTCAGATAGTGGCCGCCGGTCGAGATGCCGAGGTGCACGCGATTCCCGTCGCGAATGATCGTGTGCATGCAGAGCCCGCCGGCGCCCGGCTGCCACTTGCGCGCGTGCTCGTGGTTGCTGATGCCGGGCACCATTTCCCACGAATCGCCGCCGTCATGGCTCTTGAACAAGGACGCCGGCTCCACGCCGCACCACAGGTCCTTCTTGCCGCTGCCCGCCTCGAGCGACCAGATGTTGGCGAGCGCGCGTCCGTCCTCCTTGGGAAATGCCGGCGCCGACTTCGTCTCCTTGAAGCTCTTGCCCAGGTCGGTCGAACGCAAGACCTTCATGCCGAAGAACGGGTTGCAGCTCGAGGCATACAGGCGCGGGGTGCCGCGCGTGTCGATGAGCGTCGAGTAGACGGGGACGCCAGGTCCGAAGGGCCCACGCAGCGCGAAGCTGCGCCTCGGCTTGGCGGCGTCGGCGACGAACACGCCCTTTCTGGTGCCGATCGTGAGAATGACTCGGTCCGCCATCTTCAACCTCCCGAAACCGCCGGCAGGATCGTGACCACGTCGCCGGGCGCCAGCATGGTGTCGATCCCGTCAAGGTCACGCATATTGTCCGAGTTCACGAACACGTTCAAGTGCCGACGCAGCCTGCCCGTCTCGTCGCAGAGATTGCGATACAAAGCGAACTGGTTTCGCTCGAGGTCCTCGAGTGCGGCGCTTACGGTGCCCGCCGAGATCGAGAGCTGCGCTGCGCCTGCACAGTACGTGCGCAGCGGACCAGGCAAATGGATCGTGATGGTCGGCGTCGATGCCATGGCGCGAGATGCAGCTTATCGCTCGCGGCCGGGATCGGGCAATCCCCAGGGCGCGTCATCGAACAGGGCCCCGGTCGCGGCGGGAGGAGTCTCCCGAGCGAAGGCGAGGGAGGAGCCTCCCGCCGCGGGAGCGGAGCGCGCGGAGCGACGGTTTGGAGCGGGAAACGGGGATCGAACCCGCGACTTCCACCTTGGCAAGGTGGCGCTCTACCGCTGAGCTATTCCCGCTCGGGATCGCGAAGGATAACGGAGGGTCGGCGGGGGGTCAAGCGGAGAGGAGGTCCTCCGCGG
>JBGQGY010000263.1:0-2363 GCA_041497675.1 bacterium
CATCAAAGCCGGACGGCATTGCCTACCGGGCGCGCCACGATCCTTCGAAGGAAGCCGTCGCGATCTTTGATCGGGCGAAGACCGTTGTGAAGTCGCAGCCGATGGGACGGCTCACCGACGACCCTGCAGCGCTGGCAAAGATGCTCGATACCTACGGCTTCGGGCTCGTCGAGTAGTACACCCCAGACGAAGCATCCCGCCCCGCGCGGTCACGCCGGGCGAAAAATGCTGTTGTACAGCAGCCCCGCGACTCCGCCGCCCAGGAGCGGCCCGATCCAGTACACGAGGTGGTTGGTCCAGGCGCCGGCGAACAATGCCGGCCCAAACGCGCGCGCCGGATTCATGGCCGCGCCGGTGAGCGGGCCGCCGACCAGGATGTCCATCACGATCGTGAGGCCGATGAACAGGCCGCCCACGGCGCGGGGGCCCCGGGCATCAACCGCCGTGCCGAAGACCGTCAGGACGAGAAAGAACGTCAGGATGGCTTCGACGACGATGCCGGTGCCCTGCGAGACGCCAAACCCGAGGGCCGGCGTGCCGAGGGCCGTCGTAATCCGGACCGTCTGAGGGAACACCGCGGTCAGGAAGAACGCGGCGATCGACGCGCCGATCAACTGGGCGATCACATAGGCCGTGCCCGTGCCGGCCCGCATGCGGCCGGTCAGGACGAACGCGCCGGTCACAGCGGGATTGAAATGCCCCCCTGAAATGTGGCCCATGGCGGAGACCATGGTCGCGATCGCGAGACCGTGGGCTACCGCGATCCCGAGCAGCCCGGTCCCGGTCCGCGCGAAGTCGGCGGCCAGGACGGATCCCGCACCGACGAAAATCAGCGTGAAGGCACCGATAGCCTCGGCCAGGGCAGACTTCCACAGCGGCGGGTGCGCGATCGACATCGTGTGACGCCTCCGGCGGCGAGTTTACGTCGTCTTGATGACAACCATCTGGATGTTCGTCATGTCTTCGATGGCGTAACGGACACCCTCCCGGCCCACCCCGCTCTGTCGGTTGCCGCCGTAGGGCATGTGATCGACGCGAAACGTCGGGATCTCGTTGATGATCACGCCGCCGAAGTTCAGGCGCTTGATCGCCTGAAAGACGCGGTTGATGTCTCGCGTGAACACCGCCGCCTGTAGCCCGTACTCGGTGGCATCGGCGGCGCGCAGCGCGTCCTCGAAGTCATCGTACTCGAGCACCGATGCAACCGGGGCGAAGGCCTCCTCCGCGACCACCTTCATCTCCGGCCGCACGCGGGTGAGAATCGTCGGCATGTACACCGCGCCGTTCCGCTGCCCGCCCGTCAGCACCTGTGCGCCGTGCTGCTTCGCCTCCCCTACCCACCCCTCGATGCGCTCGGCCTCCTTGATGTCGATCATCGGGCCGACGTCGGTGCGCTCGTCCAACGGGTCGCCGACGACCAGGTTCTTGGTGGCGTTGATGAACCGCTCGGTGAACGGCTCGTTGATCTTTTTGTCGGTGAAGATGCGCTGCACGGAGATGCAGACCTGTCCGGAATAGTAGAACGCGCCGAAAGCGCATCGCTTGGCCACCAAGTCGAGGTCGGCGTCGGGGGCCACGATGACCGGTGAAGTGTTGCCGAGTTCGAACGTCACTTTCTTGATGCCGGCACGGGCGGTGATCTGACGGGCCACGTCGGGGCTGCCCGTGAAGGTGATCTTGGCGACGCGCGGGTCGGCCACGAGCTGGTTGCCCACCGTACCACCCGACCCCACGACCAGGTTGATGCCGCCCGCCGGCACACCGGCTTCGACGAGCAGCCGGCAGAGATAGACGGCCGTGAGCGGCGTGGTGCTGGCGGGTTTCAGCACGATGGCGTTGCCCGCCGCGAGGGCCGGCGCGACCTTATGCGCGACGAGATTGAGCGGGAAGTTGAACGGGCTGATCGCGGCGATGACGCCGACGGGCCGCCGTACCCAGAAGCCAAAGTACCCTTCGCCCGACGGCACCGCATCGAGCGGCACGGTCTCGCCATGGATACGCTTGGCCTCCTCGGCGGCGAACGTGAACGTCGAGATCGCGCGATCGGTCTCGAGACGCGCCCATTTGAGCGCTTTGCCGGCTTCAGCCGCGATCGTGCGCGCGATATCCTCGCGGTGCTGTTGGAGCAGCGCCGCGGTCTTGGCCAGGATCTCGCTGCGCCGGTGCGCCGGCATCTCCGCCATCACCGGGGCCGCTTCGACCGCCGCGGCAATGGCCGCATCGACGTCCGCCGGGCGCGCGGTCGACACGGTGGCGATCACCGCGCCGGTGTACTTGTTCTTCACCTCGAGCGGCGGGCCGCCGTCGACCCACTTGCCGCCGATCAGCAAGCGCTCGGCCATCTGCAGCATGCGAGGACCTCC
>JBGQGY010000264.1:0-2358 GCA_041497675.1 bacterium
CGCCGGCCACCTGGGAGGAGTTCTTCAAGGTCGCGGAGGCGCTCAAGGCCAAGGGCATCGCGCCGCTGGCGCTGGGCGACAAGAACAAATGGGAGGCCGCCCACCTGTTCGAGGACATCCTGCTGGCCACGCTGGGCGTGGAAGGGTACCGAGGCCTCTGGACCGGCAAGACCGGCTGGGGCGGCGATGGCGTGGGGCGCGCCCTCGACGCGTACGCGAAGATCCTGGCCCAGGTCAACACCGATCATGCGGCAGGCACCTGGGACTCGGCGTCGCAGATGCTGATCGACCGTAAGGCCGCCATGAACATCATGGGGGACTGGGCGGCCGGGTACTTCACCTCCAAGGGATGGAAGCCGGCGGCCGACTATGGGTTTGCGCCGGCGCCGGGCACGATCGGGGTCTTTGTGGTCGTGACCGACACCTTTGGCCTGCCCAAGAAGGTGCCGCACCGCGAGGAAGCGCTGAACTGGCTGAGGGTGGCCGGATCGAAGCAGGGCCAGGAAGCCTTCAACCCACTCAAGGGGTCGATCTGCGCGCGCACCGATTGCGATGCCAAGAAGTTCGACGTCTATCTCCAGTCGTCGGCCAAGGATTTCGCCAGGGACAAACTGGTGCCCAGCGAGGTCCACGGTTCGGCGGCGCCAGAAGGGTTTGCGACGGCTTTCAACGACATCGTGAATCTGTTTGTCACCAACAAGGACATGAAGGCGGCGCAAAAGGCCCTGCAGAAGGCCTGCGTCGACAACAAGATGTGCAAGTAAGGGTTGCGTAGCGCCAGCGATCGCGCTCTGCCGTTTCTGATCGTCCTGCCGTCGGTGATCGCCGTCGGGGTCTTTGTGTATGGCTTCATCGGGTGGACGGTCTTTGCGTCGCTGACCAACTGGAACACCTTTATCCCCGATCTTTCGTTCGCCGGGTTGCGCAACTACATCAACTTGTTCGACACGACACGCTTCCAAATCGACTTGCGCAACACGGCGGTCTTTACGGTCACGTTCCTGGTCGGCTGCCTGAGCCTCGGGCTTCTGCTCGCCATTCTCCTCGATCAGCGGCTGCGGGGCGAAGCGCTGTTTCGCAACATTTTTCTCTTTCCCATGTCGATCTCGTTCATTGTCAGCGGGACGGCGTGGCAGTGGCTGCTCCACCCGAGTACGGGGGTCAACCTGCTCCTCGAGTCGGTCGGGCTAGGGGTATTGAAGTCGCCGTGGTACACCGAGCCACGGATCGCGATCTATTCGGTCGTCATCGCGGCCGTGTGGCAGGTGTCGGGGTTCACGATGGCCATGTACCTGGCCGGTCTGCGGGGCATCTCGGACGAACTGCGCGAGGCCGCCCGCGTCGACGGGGCCAGCGAGTTTCAACTCTATCGCCGGGTGATCCTGCCCATGCTGCGGCCGGTCACGGTGAGCGCGGTGATCGTGCTGGGGCACATCTCGCTCAAGATCTTTGACCTGGTCTTCGCGATGACCGGCAGCGGGCCGGCGTTCTCCACCGACGTCCCGGGGATCTTCATGTTCGAGACCACGTTCCGTGGGAACCGCTTCGCGGAGGGTGCCGCGATTGCCGTCATCATGCTCGTGATGGTCGCCGTGGTGGTGGTGCCGTATCTGATCTACGGCGCGCGGGAGGAGACCGAGGCGTGAGGACGCGGGCGGGCCGGCTGCTGCTCTACGTGGTCCTCGTCGCGTTTGCACTCTTCTATCTCATGCCAATCTATGTGCTGCTGAACAACGGCCTCAAGTCGTTCAAGGAAGTGAGCCTCAGCCGGATGTGGGCGCCCCCGCAGCACGTCACCCTGGAAAGCTTCGCCGGCGCGGCGCGGCGGCTGGCCCCGAATCTCTGGAACAGCCTGGTGCTGGTCGTCCCGGCGGCCATCGTGTCATCGTTCTTGGGGTCGATCAACGGCTACGTCCTCGCCAAGTGGCCCTTTAGAGGCGCCGGGGTAATTTTCCCACTCCTGCTCTTTGGGATGTTCATCCCCTACCAGAGCGTGCTGATTCCCCTGGTGCGGATGTTGCAGTGGGCCGGGCACGTGCTGCCGGTGCGTTTGTACGGGTCGATTACCGGTCTGGCGCTCGTGCACATCGTCTATGGCATCCCGATCACGACGCTGATCTTCCGCAACTACTACGCCACGGTGCCCACGGCGGTCATCGAGGCGGCGCGTGTCGACGGCGCCGGGCTCGCGCGGATCTATCGCGACGTCGTGCTGCCCTTGTCGGTGCCTGCTTTCGTGGTCGTGATGATCTGGCAGGTCACGCAGATCTGGAACGAGTTTCTGTTCGCGGTGACGATCACGAGCAACCCGGCGCAGCAGCCGGTGCAGGTGGCGCTGCAAAACCTGGCGGGCAGCCA
>JBGQGY010000265.1:0-2339 GCA_041497675.1 bacterium
CGGCATGCGCGCGGCGGCGCGTCGCATCCGCGCATCGGAGCTGCGGTCGGTCGCGATCTCGTCCGTCTTCTCGCCACTGAACCCGTCGTGCGAAGAGGAGGCGGCCTCGATTCTCCTCGAGGAGTGTCCCGACGTCGTGGTCACGCTGTCGCACGATCTCGGCCGCATTGGGCTGCTGGAGCGCGAGAACGTCGCGCTCCTCAACGCCGGGCTGATGGACCTGGCGCGCCGCACGACGGCGGCGTTCATCGACGCATTGCGGACGAGCGGGCTGACGGCACCGCTCTATCTCACGCAGAACGACGGCACCGTGATGGTCGCGACCGTCGCCCAGAAGTTTCCGGTCTTCAGCTTCGCGTCCGGGCCGACCAACAGCATGCGGGGCGCCGCGTTCCTGTCACGGCTCGCCGACGCCATGGTGATCGACGTCGGCGGGACCACGACGGACGTCGGCTGTCTCCGGCACGGGTTCCCGCGCGAGGCCAACAACGTCGTCGAAGTCGGCGGGGTGCGCACACTCTTCCGCATGCCGGATCTCCTGTCGCTCGGGCTCGGCGGCGGCACGCTCGTCACCGATCAGCCGCTTTCGATCGGACCGATCAGCGTGGGATACGAGCTGACGCGCCGGAGCCGCGTGTTCGGTGGTGAAGAGCTGACGGCTACCGATGTTGCGGTGGCGGCGGGCCTCATCGATCTCGGTGACCGCAAACGTGTTGCGTCGCTGTCGGCCGACCTCATCAAGCGCGCGGTGGCACGGATGCACGGGATGATCGAGGAGGCCGTCGACCGTATGAAGACCGAGGCCGGCGAGGTGCCGCTCATCGCGGTCGGGGGCGGGTGTTTCCTCGTCCCGGCGTCGCTGGAGGGCGTGTCCGACGTCGTCAACGTCCCGCATCAGGCCGTGGCCAACGCCGTCGGCGCGGCCATCGCGCAGGTCAGCGGCGAGGTCGACCAGATCTTTCAGAACCTCTCGCGCGACGCCGCGATCGCCGAGGCGCAACGGCTGGCGGAAGAGAAAGCGGTGAGCGCGGGCGCGGACCGAAACACGCTCCGCGTGGTCGAGGTGGAGGATCTCCCGATCGCCTATCTTCCCGGAAATTCCCTACGGACCCACGTCCGCGTCGTCGGCGAGATCGCCACGCGGTGATCGAGGCGGGCGCGGGCTTGGCCAGTGACCGCCGAGGGTATGGGGCGGCCATGTCAATGCGGCGAGTGGCGCCGCCGCCGACGGCTCAGAGTCGGTGGACACCTCTTTGGCCGGATTTGCCGGCGGGTGGCCCCAGCGCCCGGGTGGCCGCACCGTGACCCCGGCCGCTCGCAGGTAGGTACTGGCGGTTTCACGCCGTACGCCCGTCGCCGCTTCGATGTGACGCAGCGTCCAGCCCAACCGCCCCAACGCAAGGACTTGATGTTTCTTTGTCTCGCTCAAGATGTTGGCCATTCGGCGCAGGGACCACAGTCCCTGCCGCCGCGTCAACGTCTTGAGCGCCTACCTCCTATGGCCGGTTTTCAGGTGTCCATCTATGGCCGGTTTTGGGTGTCCACCGAGGACGAGAGATCAGCTCATTCGGCTACGGCGTGATCTACGCGCGCGCGGTTTGGATCTCGACGACATTCCATCCGTAGGCAGTCGTTCGAGGAACGTTACGGCTACGGGGCGCGATCGCCGGAGTGGGCTACTGGATAAGCAGACTACTTCTTGTCGGGATTCTGCTAGTCATGCCAGGACGACCATGAACCGAAGAGGCACGCGATGAGCCGAAGGATGTTGTCTTGCGTGACAGGCGGATTGAAAAAGAAGCAGAGTAGGGAGCTGAGAACAGCCTTAAGATCTCGATCCATTCGCTGTGTGCTGCCTGAGAGCCTCCACAGCTACTTCTGGATTGGACTTGGCGAGTTGCCCGGCTTGAACGGACCCTTGCTTCAGAAGAGTCTTTAGACGATCTTCGCTGACGTGCATGGCTGCACAGACGCCCTTGAAGTCGGCATCAGCGAACGCACGCGCAAGGGCTTTCCTGTCCGCTTTCTCGAAAATATTCCCCAAGTCACGGATGACCTGAACAAAATCTTTATGTTCCGCGATCTTAGACATCATGGCGTCGTTCATGACTGCTACCTCCTAAGCTTGGCTCCTACCACCGCAAGTGTCGGGCCAGTTAGGATGCGATCCACGAAGAAGCTTAAACCTTATACGAAATTCGGGCTAGTCCTGTCAACGAAAGAAAGTCAACGCTCGATGGTGGGTTTTTGGGCAGGCGCCTGAATTTCTGGGCAGGACCAGGTTCTTGGGCGAAGCCGTATGGGGGTCTGGGGGCTCGAGGCGGGCGCCGGCTTGGCCG
>JBGQGY010000266.1:0-2235 GCA_041497675.1 bacterium
CTGGACGAACGTCAGCGTGCCCCGCGGCGCCTGTTGAGCCGCCACCGGTGCGCCCGCCCCGGCCAGCAGCGAGGCGGCGAGCAGCGATGTCGCCAGCACGGCGACGACAATCCTGCGTGATATCAGCACTGTGTTCCCTCCTCCAAACAAGTCTCTACCACGTTGGCCGCGGTGCCCACCGCGTGCCGGGGTGATCTTTTGGAATCACACCGTAACACCAGTCGCCCGGCCGCACCGGGTAGTTGCGCGCCCAGTACGCGAGATAACCATCCATCGGGCTGACCAAATCCTCGATCACCTCGAAGGTGAATGGGTTGAGGATGCGGCCGAGCCGCTCGCCCTGCTTCACCTCGCGGCCAAAAACGTCGACGGCGTGTTCCGGGATCATGTACCCGCCCGCGCGCGGGTTCACGCGGTTCACCGTTTCGTACAACAGATACCGCTCGGGGAGCCGCATCGTGCCCGCCGTCATCCTCAGGTGGATCATGACGTTGTGGATCCCCTGCAGGTTCATCTGCAGCCATGTTTCTTCCTGGTCGCGGTCGAACCCCGCTCCACCCAGCATGCTGCCGCAGCACGGCACGCCGAGCACCTCGCCGGTGTAGCCTTGACTCGAGCGCGGGCCCGGCCACCCGCTCGCCATGTGGGTCGCGAAAATCAAAGGGTTCCCAAAGGCGAGGCTCATATCGAGACTTTTCTTGGCGACGTCTTTGTTGGAGTAGTCGACGCCGACGATCGATTGGCCCATCGTCGCCCCCCAGATTCCCGAGTGAAAGTCCAGCAGGGCGTTCGACGTGGCGAGCACGTCGGTGGCGATCTTCGTCGCGATCTGCTCGGCGATCCAGGTGAACCGCCGGCCCTTGCCCGGGAACGATCGGTTGGCGTCGTTGTTGTCCGAGTCGTCGGGCACGCTGCGCTGCAACTGTCCGAAGGCGGGCGCGTTGGCCATCGGGATCATTCTGACCGAGCCCGCGAGCGCCGGCGGATCGGTTGTGTCCGCGAAGCGGCGGAAGAACTCGAGCGACAGCCACTCGTTGCCGTGCAGACCCGAGAGCAGCGTGAGCGTCGGTCCGGGTTTGGCGCCCACGAACACGTGCGTCCAGATGACGATATCCATCCCGTTCACGTCGACGGTCACGGGGAGACGCACCAGATACTTGCCGGGACTCTTTGGCACCTCGTCGATCGACTGATAAACTGTCATCGAGTCTCCCTTTGTCAATGGACTAGATGCTGCGCTGGAATCAGTACCCGAGTACCGGATCCTTCAGCGGATTCGCCAGGGGCTCGCCGGTCATGTAGCGTCTGAGGTTGGATGTGAACTCTTCGAGACCGCGGGGCATGCCGAGCGGCGAGCGATAGGAAGAGTGCGGCGTGAGGATCAGGTTATCGAGATCCCACAACGGCGACTCCGGCGGCAGCGGCTCCTGCACGAAAGCGTCGAGACACGCCCCGGCGATCCGGCGTTCGCGCAGCGCCCGGATCAGGTCGGCCTCGACGATCAGCGCGCCGCGCGCGACGTTGATCAGCCACGCCGTGGGTTTCATCATGCGGAGTTGCGTCTCGGCGATCATGCCCTGCGTCTCCGCGGTCAGCGGCACCGCCAGCAGGACGAAGTCCGACTCGGCCAGCAGCGCGGGCAGGCCATCGGGCGGCATCACCCGGTCGAAGTGCGGCAGCGGCGCGGGCGTGCGTTTGGTGCCGATGACCCGCATGCCGAGCGCGGCGCACCGGCGCGCCACCTCCACGCCGACGGCTCCGGCGCCGACGATGCCGATCGTCTTTCCGCCGAGTTCGTCGGGGTCCGGCGGCTGCCACTCGTGCTTCGCCTGCGACCGCAGCGCCTCGGGGAAGCGCTTGCTCACGAGAAACAGATATCCAATGACAAATTCGGCCATGGGGACATTGTGTGTGTTGGCCGACCGTGTGACGCGCAGGCCTCGCTCGACGATCTCGGGGATGAGCAGCTGATCGAAGCCCGCCGTACACGTGTGGATCCATGTGATGCCGGGCGCCTCGGTCAGCGCACGGCGCAGCGCGGGCTTGGACATATAGCAGCGGAGCAGCACTTCTGCGTTGGTCCCGTCGGCGGGCACGGCGCCGTCCTCGGCTAGTTGCGCGAACCGGACGTCGGGGAACGACGCGCGCAGGCCGGCGAGATGCTCCGGCTGATAGATGCTCGTGACCAGCACCGTGAGACGGCTCATGATGTGTGGGGGTACGACGGGTGAGCGA
>JBGQGY010000267.1:0-2202 GCA_041497675.1 bacterium
CGAGAGCGGGACCGCGATGCTCGCCGCGACGGCGGGCGACGCGCCGGCGTTCAGCCCGTGGGTGAGCATCGCGACGGACGGCACCATCTACATCCAGTCGCCCGCCGTGGAAATGGGCCAGGGCTCGCTGACTTCCTTGCCGCTGATCCTCGCCGAGGAGCTGGACGCCGACTGGGCGAAGGTTCGCGTCGTGCCGGCGCCCCCGGACGACAAGCTCTACGGCAACCCCGGCTTCGGCGGCCTCATGTACACGGCCGGTTCCAATGCGGTCCGCAGCTACTTCCAGCCGCTGCGGATCTTCGGCGCTCAGGTGCGGCGCGTGCTACTCGACAACGCCGCGCAGCGATGGGGCGTGCCCGTCGCCGAGCTGTCCACCGAACCCAGCGTGGTCGTTCACGCGAAGTCGGGCCGGCGCCTGACATACGGCGAGATCGCCGCCTTCGCCCAGATCCCGACGAAGGCACCCGAGGTCAAACCGGACGAGCTGAAGAAACCCGACGCGTTCCGCCTCATCGGTAAGGACGTGATGCGGGTCGATCTACCGGGCAAGGTCAACGGCACGGCGCAGTACAGCATCGACGTCCAGGTCCCCGGGATGCTCTACGGCGCGATCCTGCGCGCCCCGGTCGAGGACAGCGCGCCCGCTCAGGTCGATGAGAGCGCGGCTCGCGCGGTCGCCGGTGTCGTCCGCATCGTGCGGCTGCCGTTCGGCGTCGGCGTCATCGCGGAGACGCCGTGGGCCGCGTTCGCCGCCAAGGACGCACTCAAGGTCACCTGGGATCGCCGCGCGCCGGGATGGGGCTTCGACAGTGACCAGGCGATCATCCGCTACGCGGCCGCCGCGCGCGATCTGAACAAGGCGGGCAAGCCGTGGGACAAGACCGGTGACGTGCAGGCGGCGATGGACAAGGCGGCGACGGTGCTCGAGGCCGAATACCGCTGCGACTACGCCTACCACGCGCAGATGGAGCCTCTCAACTCGGTCGCCGCGGTCTCGACGGCGGGGGATGCGTGCGAGGTCTGGGTCGGCAGTCAGGGGCAGACGATGGCGGTGGCGGCGGTGGCCAAGGCCCTCGGCATCCCGCCCGAGAAGGTGCGCCTGCACAACACGCTGCTGGGCGGCGGGTTCGGCCGCCGCGGGCACCGCGACGAGGAGTTCGTCGTCGACTCGGCGCTGCTGTCCAAGGAGGTCCGGCGGCCGGTCAAGCTCATGTGGACGCGCGAAGACGACGTGAAGAACGGCCGGTTCCGGCCGATGAGCGCGCACTTCCTGCGCGCGGGGCTCGACGCCTCGGGCCGCATCGTCGCCTGGCAGCATCGGCTCGCCTGCGACTGGGTGACCCCGTTCATGGACCCGGTCCGCTACAAGACCATCTTGAGGGAGAACGACGTCATCGCGATCGCGGGCACGGAGATCCGAACGTACGACGTCCCGAACCGCCTCGCCGAGCAGCTCGGCCAGGACACCGGCATCCGCACTTCACCGCTGCGCGGCATCGGCGTGGTGGCGAACAAGTTCGCGACCGAGGCGTTCCTCGACGATATCGCGGAGCGGCGGGGCATGGATCCGGTCGAGCTCAGGCTCCAGCTTCTCAAGGACACGCCGCGCGGGCAGACCGTGGTCAAGGCGGTGGTCGAAATGTCCGACTACCGCCGCCCGCGTCCGGGCCGCGGTCTCGGCTTGGCCTTCGCCGACTACTCGAACACGATGGTCGCCGGTGTCGCGGAAGTCTCGGTCGACCGCGCGAGCGGCGCCCTCCGCGTCCACAACTTTTGGTGCGCGATCGACCCGGGCATCGCCGTTCAGCCGGACAACATCGTGGCGCAGACGGAAAGCTCGATCGTCTACGGCCTGGGTCTCGCGCTCAGCGAGCGCATCACCTTCAAGGACGGGGTCGTCCAGCAGTCGAACTTCTACGATTACGTCGTGCCGCGCATGCGTGACGTGCCCGAGATGCACGTGAAGCTGATCGCGACGCCCAACCCCCCGACGGGCGTCGGCCAGATGGCCACGCCCCTCGTCGCGCCCGCCATCGCGAGCGCCGTACGCGCCGCCACGCGAGCCCGCCTACGCCACACCCCGTTCATCCCCGAACGCGTGCTCGCAGCACTTTAGAGCCATCGGCCTAAGCCCCTCCCCCTCGCGGGGAGGGGTGGGGGTGGGGGCCGTGACGATGCAAATGGGCATCGCGTGCTTCATCG
>JBGQGY010000268.1:0-2109 GCA_041497675.1 bacterium
GCATAGTCACGAGGAACTGCGGCGGGCCCTTCGGCTCGGGATTGACCGTGACGATGTCAAAGGGTTTGTTCCCCACGCCAAAACTGACGGTGTGCAATTCGGTCGGATCCTTCATCACCCAAGTCACGGTCTCACCGCGCTTGATCTCCAGCCGATCGGCGGCGAAGCGGTAGAAGGTCGCCATGTCCTTTGGCGAGCCCACCATATCCAGCGTAAACGTACGCTTGCCCGGCTCGCCGGCCACGACGGGCTTCGTCGCCTGCCTGAGTTCTTTGGCCTTGGCGATCGCGGCATTGGCCTGTTCGACCGCCATCTTGGTGTACTCCGCCTGGGTCTTCGGATTCGCGGTCCCAGCCGCCTGGACCGTGACGGCGCCCTCCATCCCTGGATGGAACATGCACACGTACTTGTAGGTGCCGGCCTTCGTGAAGGTCACCTGATACGTCTTGGGCAACCCCATTTCCTGACCGATGACCCCGCCGCTCAACGGCCCGCTGCCGTCGTAGGTCTTCTGCATCGACGGCAGGAAGATCACCGGGTTCCAGAGCAGGACGCCCTTCGCCTTGCCGGGAATGATCAGGTCCGGCGGTTTCTGATCGGCCGGGAAGAAGATCGAATGATCACTGCCCCCGAGCGCCCAGAGGACGGTGTCGCCCTCGTTGACCGTGATCTCTTTTGGCAGGAACAACAGCGCCTGCAGCGCCTTATTCTCGCGGTCGGCTCCTGCCCTCACCGTCCACTTCGTCGCGGCGATCACGCGAGCCGGAAGCGGGATCAGCAGCACCAGAGCTAGGATCAACAGACCAACAATACCCCTCTTCACCTTTCCACCTCCCAGATTACTGTGACACGGAACGATATTCGTTTTCCTATGGCCACCCCCTGCACAACCGCGATCCCCTGACGATACAATGGAAGGGATGGAGCCTCTCGCGAGCGTGAGAATCAAACGGTGGACCCGGGCCGAGTACGACCGGCTCGCGGCCGCCGGATATTTCAATCCAGAGGCGCGTCTCCAACTGATCCAGGGAGAGATCGTGGAGATGTCGCCTCAGAGCGCCGCGCACGCGACAGCGATCCAACGCCTGGCCAGAATACTGGGGGCGGCCTGTGGGAGCGATTGTCACATCCGCGTGCAACTCCCCATCGCGCTCTCAGCCGATTCTGAGCCGGAACCCGACGTCGCCGTCGTCAGGGGGACCATCGAGGACTATGAAGAGCGGCACCCCAGCACCGCCGTGTTGGTCGGCGAGGTCGCCGACTCAACACGGCGGTTTGACCAGACGCGCAAGCTGGCGATGTATGCGGCGGCCGGGATTCCCGAATACTGGGTGCTGAATCTCGTCGATCGTACGCTTGACGTCCACCGCGAGCCGTTCTCCTCGGGCTACGCGACTTTTCTGCGCCTCGGCCTAAAGGACCTCGTGTCTCCGCTGGCCGCGCCCGAGGCCCGTCTGCGCGTCGCGGATCTGTTCCCCAGGGAGCGCGGCTAGGGTTCGACCGCCTGCCGCACCGCCCGGAGATTCGCCTCCGGCGCATCGATAGGAATCACACAGCCCGCGGTGACGATGTGCTTCTTGCCGCCGGTCTGGGCGATGGCGTCCTTGACCTCGGCTGCCGCCTTCTCGGGTGAGGTCCCGCCGACCGCCTCCGTCGCGTCGACCCCGCCGGCCAGCGCGCCCGAGTAGAGCGCCCGCGCCTCCTTGAGGGTGGGGTGCGTCTTGCGGTCGTGCCAGTTGATAATGTGGACTGGGTAGTCGGTGAGCTGCTCGAACATGATGCGCTCGCCGTGGATGTGCAGCAGGATGATCTCGGCGTGCCGGGCGGCGTCGAGCACGCGCAGATCGTACGGCCGGCCGAACTCCTCGTATTCCTCGATCGTCATGTACCCTGTCGACGCGCACTGTGTGGCGAGGAAGATCCCATCGGCGCCGGCGGCCAAACATTCTTCGGAGAACTTTGCGGTGGCTTCCGCGATGACGTCGAGCCCCTCATGCGTTTCGTCGACGGAGTCGCGCAAGTAACGCAACAGGGCGGTCTCGCCCGCGAGCGTGCGGGCAATCGTCAGCGGGCTGAACACTGAGGCCAGCAGGATCTCGTCGGGTAGCA
>JBGQGY010000269.1:0-2108 GCA_041497675.1 bacterium
CTGCTCGAGATGCGATTCGTCGCCCGCGCCAATCAATAGCGGGTAGGACGCGCCTTCCCGATTTCTGTAGGCGACCGTTTTACTGAAACCCGCGTCATATGCGGCGTTTGACGATTCTGATGTTATGATCGTTGTAACGTCTGGTGACCTGCGCGGGGTCCCCAAGCCAAGTGGTGCCGAGTATGTCCTTCGCGCGCGTGCATCGACGCTGACGGCGCAAGATCGCCGCCGCGGTGGCCCTTTGTCTGAGTGTGCAGTGGACCTGCGACGGTGACCCGACGCGCGCAAGGACAGACGGTCGGGGGGCAAAGAGCCGCCCGGCGGGGAATACGTTAGTGGGGTGCTGAAGATGGCAACGATCGCGGAAGACCGTCTGCTGGCCTGGCGCCAGGAGTTTCCCATCCTGGCCACGACCACACACCTGTGCTCGCACTCGATGGGCGCCATGCCGCGCGGCGCGAGTGACTGGCTGCGGCGTTACGCCGACGAGTGGAATACCCGCGGCGAGATCGCCTGGGGTACCTGGGGTTCGTACATGCTCGAGCACGCCCGAGTCGTCGGGACCCTGATCGACGCCTCGTGGGAAACGATCGTGTTCCACTCGAACGTGGCGACGCTCGCCTCGATCATCCTGAGCGCGATCTACCAGCCCGGCGGCCGCAGCAAGATCGTCACCACCGATCTGAACTTTCCAAGCCTCACCTACAACTTCTCGATGCACCAGAGCCTGGGGTTGAAGGTGCACCTGCTCCGCAGCCCCGACGGCATCACCATCCCGCTTGAGGCCTGGCGAGAGGCGATCGATGAGGACACGCTCGCCGTGGTGGTCGACCACGGCATCTTTCGCTCGGGGTTCGTGCAGGACGCTGCGGCGATCACCGCGATGGCCCACGCGAAGGGCGCGCTGTCGATCGTCGACGCGTACCAGACCACGGGCTGCGTGCCGTACAGCGTCAAGGCTTGGGATGCCGACGTGGCGTTTGGCGGGTTCATCAAATGGCTCTGCGGAGGCCCCGGCTCGGCGTGGATGTACGTCAAACCAAGCCTCATCGAGACGCTCGAGCCCCGGATGGTCGGCTGGTTCAGCCACACGAGCCCGTTCAACTTCGAGCTGAAGATGCGGTTCGCGCACACCGCGATGCGCTTCGCGACCGGGACGCCCAATATCCTGGGACTGTACGCCGCCCGTGCGGGCCTCGACATCATCCTCGCGGTTGGGGTTGAGGCCATTCGCGCCAAGTCCTTGCGGATGACGCAGCGAATCTTCGAGATGGCCGACGCGCGCGGGTTCCACGTAAACACGCCCCGAGAACCCGATCGCCGCGGAGGAATGGTCTGCGTAGACTTTCCCGGTGCGGAGAAGGCCGAAGGGAAACTCGTCGGTCGCCGCGTGCTGATCGACTACCGGCCGCGATGCGGGATCCGCGTCTCACCGCACTTCCATACGACCGAGGATGAAATCGAGCGCTTGTTCGTCGAGCTCGACGACATCCGCCGCCAAGGTCTCACCCGGTCTGAAGCCGTCTGACAAACTCCTGCATCCGCCCTAACCCTTCGCGGAGCCGTTCGACCGGCACCAGCCACGAGATCCTAATGGCGTCGTCTCGCGACGATGTCAACGCCCCGGGAAACACGGCGACCCGGGCCTCCCCAAGCAGACGCCGGCAAAACTCGAGGCTGCCGAGCCCGGTGGTCGAGATGTTCGCGATCATGAAGAACCCGCCGCGCGGCCTGACATACGGAATACCCATCGCCTCCAAGCCGCCCATCAGCACCCGGCGGCGCTCATCATAGATCCGCACCCGCTCGGCCGCATCCTGCGGCCCGGTCAGCGCGGCAAGCCCGGCCCACTGCGACACCGACGTGGTGCAGATGGACAGCGGCTCTTTGAGCGCCTGCAGCGCCTCCACCATGTCGGCCGGCGCAGCGAGATAGCCCAGGCGAAACCCGGTCATCGAGTATGATTTCGAGAACCCGTTGATCACGATCGTACGCTCGCGCATGCCCGACAAGCCCGCGATCGAGTGATGCCGCGCCCCATCGTAGAGCGTGCGCTCGTAGATCTCGTCGCTGATCACGATCAGATTCCGGCGCCGGGCGACATCGGC
>JBGQGY010000270.1:0-2097 GCA_041497675.1 bacterium
GACCCGCCCCTCCGTATGCTGGCCTTGTCGGAGGGCTCGCGGATCCTCATGAGCCTGAATGCGCACCGATGGGTCGTGCTGAGGCTATTCGTGCTGGTCTATGTTGGCGTCGCCGGCTTGGGGTCCGGCGCGACGGCATGAGCGCGCGCAGCGACCCCGCGGGTCCAACTGCCATCTGGTGGATCCGCCGCGACTTGCGCCTCCGCGACAACCCGGCCCTCGACGCGGCGCTTGAGGCCGGACGGCGGGTGGTCCCACTCTTCATCTTCGACCCCGCCCTCCTCGTCGCACCGACCGCCTCGCCACGGCGTCTCTCGTTCCTCTGTGCCGGCCTGAGGGCTCTCGACGAGGATGTGCGGGCGCGAGGTGGACGGCTCATCGTCCGGCGCGGACATCCCGACGAGGTGTTGGCCCAGGTCGTGCGCGAGACCGGGGCCGTGGTGATCACCGCGCAGGAAGACGTCTCGCCCTACGGGCGGCGGCGCGATGCGCGGGTCGCGGCGCACCTACCGCTTCGGCTTGTCGGCGGGTTGACCGTGCTGCCGCCGGATCGCGTGCTCAAGCGCGACGGCACGCCCTACACCGTCTTCACGCCCTTCCGCCGCGCCTGGGAGGAGACGTTCGCCACCGAGCACTTCGGACGGATCCCGGCACCCGCCCGCCTCGCGACGCCCAACGACCTGGCCAGCGAGCCGATCCCGGCCTCTGCCTACCGCTTCGACGATTTCCCGCCGGGAGAGGGACACGCGCGCAGGCGCCTCGCCGCCTTCACGCACGGCGCCCGCGCGCCCATCTATCGCTACGCGGCAGCGCGCGACCGGGTGGATCTCGACGGCACGTCCGGCCTGTCGCCGTATCTGCGTTTCGGGATGGTCTCGCCCCGCGACGCGATGGTCGCGGCGCACCGGGCCATGCGCACCGCGCCCGACGCTACGTCACGCGAGAGCGCCCGTGTCTACATCGGCGAATTGATCTGGCGCGAGTTCTACGTCTCGGTGCTGCGCTACTTCCCCCGCGTGATGGGCCGTGAGTTCCGCGCCCGCCTGCGCGGCATCCGCTGGGACGATGACGAGGCGGCCTTTACGGCCTGGCGCATCGGGCACACCGGCGTTCCCATCGTCGACGCGGCGATGCGACACCTTGCCGAGACAGGCTGGATGCACAACCGCGCACGCATGATCGTCGCCTCGTTCCTCGTCAAGGACCTGCTGATCGACTGGCGCCGCGGCGAGCGGCACTTCATGCACCTCCTGCTCGACGGCGATCCGGCCTCCAACAACGGCGGCTGGCAGTGGACCGCGGGTGTGGGGACCGACGCCGCGCCGTACGTCCGCGTCTTCAATCCGGTACTGCAGGGCAAGAAGGCTGATCCGCGCGGCGACTTCGTGCGGCGCTGGGTACCCGAGCTGACACGCGTGCCGGAGACGTACGTCCACGAACCGTGGAAGATGCCTGAGGACGCGCAGCAGGCGGCGGGATGCCGGATCGGCGAAGACTACCCGCCGCCGATCGTGGACCACGCGCAGGCACGGGTGCGCGCGCTGGCGCGGTATCGGGGGGCCCGTCTCCGATAGCCGGCCCCCTCTTATTCGGGCCCGTTCACGGGGTTCTCAGCGGCGACGGGCCAAGCGCCGCGCCGGCTTCCTCCACTCTAGCATCAGTCAAAGGGTGTCGTCGCTCACCCGTCGTACCCCCACACATCATGAGCCGTCTCACGGTGCTGGTCACGAGCATCTATCAGCCGGAGCATCTCGCCGGCCTGCGCGCGTCGTTTCCGGACGTCCGGTTCGCGCAACTAGCCGAGGACGGCGCCGTGCCCGCCGACGGGACTAACGCAGAAGTGCTGCTCCGCTGCTACATGTCCAAGCCCGCGCTGCGCCGTGCGCTGACCGAGGCGCCCGGCATCACATGGATCCACACGTGCACGGCGGGCTTCGATCAGCTGCTCATCCCCGAGATCGTCGAGCGAGGCCTGCGTGTCACACGGTCGGCCAACACACACAATGTCCCCATGGCCGAATTTGTCATTGGATATCTGTTTCTCGTGAGCAAGCGCTTCCCCGAGGCGCTGCGGTCGCAGGCGAAGCACGAGTGGCA
>JBGQGY010000271.1:0-2084 GCA_041497675.1 bacterium
GGGGTGGTCCTCGATAATCCGACAGGCTCCTGGCCCAGAAATTTCATGAACGATCGCACGGGTGAAGCGGGTGGATTGGTCGTGGGAGGCGATCGATGTTCGTGTAGGGCGGGGGCTTGTCCCCCGCCGCTCGCCCCCCTCCCGCCGTGTCACCGCTCGACTCGCGCGTCGCTCATTCACGAATGAGCCGGGCCTATCTCCAACGCTCCGTGGGATACGGCGCTCTCACGTCTGCTTGTACAACCGGGCCGCATTGTCCCACAGCAGCTTGCGCTTCGTGTCCGGCTTGAGGCTCGACCACTGCAAGATGTTGTCGACGGAGTTGGGGAACTGGCACTCGGAGTGGGGATAATCCGAGGCGTACATCAAGACATCGTCGCCCAGAACGCTGGTGACGTGATTGAACAGCTCCTCGCCTTCGTGCCGCTCAATGGTGCAGAAAAACCGCCCGCTGGTCATGTACTCGCTGGGCGCGTGCTTGAGCGGCGCCACGCCTCCCACATAACCCGCTTGTTCATCCATGCGCTTGGCCCAGAAGGGAAGCCAGCCAAAGCCGCACTCCAGGATGCCCATGCGCAGGTTGGGGTAACGGTCCATGATCCCCGCGCCGATGAAGGCGGCCATGAACCGCATGCCACCCCAAGGATGGGAGGCCAGCCGACCGAGAAAGATGTTGTCCCACAGATCCTGGTAGCCGGGGAAGTACGGCGGATTCCAGGTCAAGCTGTGGTGCACCACGGGCAGGTCGTATTCCTGGGCGGCCTTCCAAATGGGCTCCAGATCCGGGTGGTCCACCGGGATGTTCTTACCGAGCAAGGGCATGACGGCCACCGCCCACTTGGAGGTCCCCCATTGGCGGATCTCGCGTACGGCCTCGTCGACGGCGCGCGAGGAGGCCACGATCATGGTCTTGAGACGCGTGGGAAACTTTCCGCAGAAGTCCGCCATATGGCGGTGGTAGGCCCGAATCAGCTCGACTTCGAATGCCACATCATCCAGGCCCACGACGCTGACCCAGGACGTCGGGATCTGGAAATGCACGTCGGTCCCCTCGTCGTCCATGTCCTTGACGCGGTTCTCGGCCTGATCGTCCTGCACCCCTGGCCGGGGCTGCTTGGTTCCCCTCCAGTTGGTGCCTCGACCGGTAAACGTCTCATCGGGGCCCGCCGTGCCGAGGACGCGCCGGTAGAACTTCGTGGCCACCCGGTATTGATGGGTGCCGGGGGTGCCCCCGATCTGGCCGGTGGCGAGTCGGTAGGCCGCCAGCTCGGCGAGGCGCGGCCGGAAGCCGGAATCGACGTACCGGTCCAAGACTTCCGCGGCGGGGTTGACGTGCGTATCAGCGTCGTAGACGTGCAAGCCGGCCTTCATGGGCTCCTCCTTCTTTCAGCGTTCACCGTGATATACACCCTCATGGCCCAATACGTCCTTCCCACTAGTGCCGCGCCAGGCGAGCGGCGTCGCCAGCTGGCCGGGTCGATGAGCGGCGAAGGCCCGGGCCGGGAGCTGCTCGAAAACCCTGAGGTCAGGAAGGACGTAAGCGAGCGCGCTTACCTGGCTTTGAGCTTGAGATCCTCGTAGGGGCCGGAGTAGGCGTGACTGGTGATGAGCGTGAGGCCCGACTCCGCCACTCGCGGTCCGTGCCCGTTGATGAACGCCAGCTCCCAGATGGGGGCGACCATGGCTTTCTCGTGGATGAGCTGCTGGATCCGGTGCAGGATGGTCTCCCGCTTCTTCGCGTCCATCTCGCTCGCCTGCTCGCTGATGAGACCGTCGATGTCGGGATAGCTTCCGTAAGTGAACGTGCCGCCCGCCGCCACGAAGGCGTCCAGCCGGGTGGCGGTGTTCCCGAAGGCGCCGCTCGCGGTCTGGATGATGTTCTTCAGCTTCTTTTGGCTGTTCTGAAGAATGAACGCCACTCGCTCCAGGGGACGCAGCTGGGCTCGGATGCCCACCGGCTGGAGGTAGTTCACCACCGCCTCGCCGAGGTTGGCGTAGGAGGCGTCGCAGTAGTAGTCCCCCGCGTCGAAGCCATTCGGATAGCCGGCCTCGGCCAGGAGCTGCCGCGCTTTCTGGGGATCGTA
>JBGQGY010000272.1:0-2062 GCA_041497675.1 bacterium
AGCGCCACTTCGACGAAGCGCAACTCGCCATCGACGCGGCGGCGGCCCTCGCCGACCTGCTGCGGCCCCGTGTGGGAGACCGCGAGCGACGGGAGCTCGAGACGCTGGTCGCCAATCTGCGGATCAACTTCGTGGAGCAGAAGAGCAAGGCGACGTAGTTGGGCTACGTCCGGCTCAAACACACCCTGAGCGCGCTGGCCCTGGAGGCGTTGGAGCACCCGGACCGCCGCGGCACGGTCGGCTGGCTGGTGACCTACTGCAATCTGATCAAAGCGGGGGCCGACGGCCCCCGCTTCTGGCGGCCGTTGTCCGCGTTCGACGTCCGCGGACGGACTGCGCCACGTAATGCGCCCGGTGACCCTGTTGAAACGTTGTTTAATTGGGCAGACGGCGGCGTGGCGCTGCGCGCGGAGTTTCAGCCATACGTGGCCTACATGCATCGCCAGGTCCACCGGTTGCAGGCGGCGTTGAGAACGCTGCGCGTCGGGGCGCGGGCGGGCCGGCGCGGGCCGGACCAGACCGTGATGCGCCGGGCGGCCGCGCTCTTCAACCACGGCCTCTTCTTCGAGTGCCACGAGTTCCTCGAGGACGTGTGGCGCGCAGCCCCGGCGAACGAGCGCGGCTTCTATCACGGTGTCATCCTCATCGCCGCCGCCTTTTACCATCACGAAAAGGGCAACCTGCACGGGACGCGTGTCAAGCTGAAGCAGGGCATCGCGTACTTGCAGCCGTATCTGCCCCGCGCGCACGGCGTCCGCCTCGACCGATGGATGCGCGCACTGGCGCCGTGGCGAGAGCGCGTCGACGCCGGCCGGATCGCCGGTGTGATCGCGCACAACGAGATCCCGAGGATTCCATGATCGACGACATCTTCCGCTACATCGATTCGCACGCCGACACCTTCGTGCATGACCTCCAGCGGCTCTGCCGGCAGCCCTCGATCTCGGCCCAGGGTGTCGGGCTCGACGCCTGCGCGGACCTGCTCGTTGCGCAGATGCAGTCGAGAGGCATTGCGGCGGTGCTCGAGCCGGTACCCGACGGCCCGCCGCTCGTCTGCGCGGAAGTCCCCGGTGAGCGCCCCGGCACGCTGCTGATGTACAACCACTACGACGTCCAGCCGCCCGAACCGCTCGACGAGTGGGAGTTCGATCCCTTCAGCGCGACGATCCAGGGCGGCAGGCTCTATGCCCGGGGCGCGCAGGATACGAAGGGGAACATCATGGCGCGCCTCGCCGCGGTCGAGGCGTGGGTGCGGGTGCGCGGCCGGCTGCCGGTGACCGTCAAGTTTCTCATCGAAGGGGAGGAAGAGATCGGCAGCCGCCACCTGGGCGCCGCGATCACGGCGCGGCCGGACCTCGCACGCGCCGACGCGTGTATCTGGGAATCGGGGCACAAGGATCATCGCGACGTCCCCACCATCTACCTCGGGGCGAAGGGCATCTGCTACGTCGAACTCGAGGCGCACGGCGCGAGGCGCGACCTGCACTCCTCGCAGGCGACGAGCATTCCGAACCCTGCATGGCGTCTGGTCTGGGCGCTGGGGACGCTGAAGAGCGCCGACGAGCGCATCCGTATCGCCGGATTTTACGACGGCGTGGTGCCCCCGAGCGCCGCCGAGTTGACGCTGGTCGAGCGTATTGCGGCCTCGCGCGACGCCGAGGCCATTCGCCGTGACCTCGGGATCCCCGCGTACCTCAAGGGCCTCACGGGGGTCGACCTGATCACACGCGATCTGTTCGAACCCACCTGCACGATCTGCGGGCTGACCGCCGGCTATCAGGGCCCGGGATCGAAGACCGTCTTGCCCCGGCGGGCCACCGCCAAGATCGATTTTCGCCTCGTGCCCAAGCAGCGGCCGGACGACATCCTCGAGAAGCTTCGCGAACACCTGCGGCGTGAGGCCTTTGGTGACTTCACCGTGAGACCGCTGGGGTTGGAGGAGCCGTACAAGACGCCGTTTGACGCGCCAATCGTCGACGTCGTTACCGAGACCGCGGAAGAAGTCTACGGCATGCCGCCGGTCGTGCTGCCGACGATGACCGGCACCGGCCCGATGCACATC